>NZ_JBITLX010000006.1:0-435367 GCF_044465625.1 Actinoplanes sp. NPDC049599 | reverse complement strand
CGGACCCGCCACCGCGTTACCCAGGAACCCCTTCGTCGGGCTGCCACCGTTGATCCAGGCACCCTTCTCCGGCGTCGCCAACCCCAGACCGAACATCTTGTCGATGAACGCCCACAGGAACACCCACCCCAGCGCCAGCCGCAGACCCGCCAACGTGAACCGGGTCGCCTTGCTCTTCGTCGTCTCCACCACCGGGACGCTGGCCGCCCGGGGAGTCGTAGTAGTGGCCTTGCTGGTCGTGGGGTGCTGGACGGCGGTCATGGCGTCCACGTCCTTCCTTGTCGTTGTGGCACCCCAATTCCAGCCGAGAACCGAGCCGATGATCAGAGCCGCCCCGCCGTACCTGGCGGGACCTTCGGCCCCCGCGAAGGGGACTATCCGAGTTTGGCCACGGTCAGCAGCACGGCGGCGTCCTCGAGCGCGGCCAGGCTGTGCCGGGCGTCCGGCACGGTGAGCAGGTCGCCGGCCCCGCCCTCGCAGGACGTGTCCCCGCTGGCCAGGCGGACCCGGCCGGTCAGGACGTGCACGGTGGCCTCGCCCGGGTTCTCGTGCTCGTCCAGGGCCTCGCCCGCGCGCAGGGCGATGAGGGTCTGCCGGAGGGTGTGGGTGTGCCCGCCGATGACCGTCTCGGCGCTGCGGCCGCTGGCCGAGCCGCGGGCCGTGTCGAGGTGCCGGGCGGCGAGGTCGGCCAGCGACGACTTCTGCATGACGGTTCTCCTTCAGGTGGTGACCGGCCGGCGGACCAGGCCGCTCATCTTGACCGCGGTGTAGACCGCGGCCGCGATCGCGACATCGGACAGCAGCATCAGGCCGATGGCGTAGGAACTCTCGGCGCCGTACACCCAGCCCATGATCAGCGGGGGGACGAAGCCGCCCAGGCCGCCGGCCGCGCCGACGACGCCGGTGACGCTGCCGACCTTGTCCGCCGGCGCCACCTTGCCGACCAGGGCGAACACCGCGCCGCTGGCGGCGCCGAGCAGGGCGGCCATGGCCAGGAAGGCGACCGTGGCGACCGGGACGAGCGGCGGCTGGAACGCCTGCACGACGGCGAACAGGGCGGTGCCGGAGAAGCACCACACCAGCACGGGCACCGGGTGCAGCCGGTCGGACAGCCAGCCGCCGATCGGCCGGGCGATGACGGCCAGCACGACAAAACCGGCGGTGCGCAGGGCGGCGTCGTTCGCGGTGAGGCCGTACGCCTCCCGCAGGTACGCGGGCAGGTAGACGCTGAACGCGACGAACCCGCCGAAGCCGACGGCGTACAGGAAGCACATCTGCCAGGTGACGGCGAGCCGCCCGACGTCCTTGATCCGCCCCCACGCCGACCCGACCGGCCGCTGCCGGTCCGGCGCGTCCCGGATCAGCAGGAACGCGGCCACCGCGTAGCCCGCGAGCAGCGTCGCGACGAGCAGGAACGGGGTGTCGTCGCCGTAGGTGTCGGCCAGCTTGACGGTGGTGAAGTTGGCGATCGCGGTGCCGCCCATGCCGACGCCGAAGACGCCGATGGCGAAGCCCTTGCGGGCCGGCGGGTACCAGCCGGAGACCAGCGGCACCCCGACGGCGAACGTGGTGCCGCCGAGGCCGAGGAAGAAGCCGGTGACGATCAGCGCCGGGTACGACGACACCATGGTCAGCGTGAGCACCGGCACGATGGTGGCGACGCTGACCAGCGGGAACATGATGCGGGCGCCGTACCGGTCGGTGAGCGCGCCGACCGGGATCCGGCCCAGCGAGCCGACCAGCACCGGCACCGCCACCAGCAGCGACTGGGCGGCGAAGCTCAGGCCCAGCCGCTCCTTGACGCCCGGACCGAGCGGGCCGAGCAGCGCCCAGGCCCAGAAGTTCACCATGAAGCCGACCGTCGCGAGGACGAGGTTGCGGGTGGCGCCCGGTTTTCCAGGTGTGGTCATCGTGGTTCCTCGGGGTGCGGGCCGGTCAGCCACGGTCGCGGCCGGAACGGGTGGGCAGCTTGGGTGGTCCCTCCCAGCCGGGCCGGGACTTGCGCAGCCCCGGACGGGTGTCCCGGCTGCGGTAGGGCACGTACGGCCGGGTCAGGTAGCCCACCGGGGCGCTGAACGCGTGCACCAGGCGGGTGAACGGCCAGAACGCGAAGAGCGAGAAGGCGGCGATGATGTGGATCCGGAAGCCGATCGGGACGCCGGCCATGATCTCCGGGTCCGGGCTGAGGTAGAACAGCGACCGGAACCACGGCGAGATGGTCTCGCGGTAGTCGTAGCCGTCCCCGGCCACGTTGGCCCGCAGCGTCGAGTACAGCCCCAGCACGATGACGGACGCCAGCACCACGTACATGGCCTTGTCGTTCTTGGTGGTGGCCGCGAAGACCGGGCCGGTGAGCCGGCGCCGCAGGATCAGGATCGCCATCCCGATCAGCGTGCAGAAGCCCGCGACCGTGCCGACGAACACCGCCATCAGGTGGTACGAGTGCTCGGTGACCCCGACCGCCTCGGTCCACGACTTCGGGATGATCAGCCCGCCCACGTGTCCGATGAGGACCATCAGCACGCCGAAGTGGAACATCGGGCTGCCCCAGCGCAGCACGGCGCTCTCGTACATCTGCGACGAGCGGGTGGTCCAGCCGAACTTGTCGTAGCGGTACCGCCAGATCAGCCCGCCGACCAGCACGGCGATGCACACGTACGGGAAGACGACCCAGAGCAGCACGTTCATCGCCGGCCCCCGGTGGTGTCGACGAGCCCGAACGGTTCCAGCCCGACCTGCTCGACCGGCGGGCCGGTCTGCGCCAGCCGCAGCGCGGCCGCGATGTCACCGGGCTGGGCGGGCGGCAGCATCGCCGTCACCGCGTCCAGCACGTTCCGGTAGATCGAGCCCTGCGCCGCCAGCGCCCGGGAGAGCAGTTCCAGCCCGACCCGGTTCTCCCGCAGCAGCCGCCAGCCGCCGTCGTCGAGCGCGGCCAGGTCCAGCACCGCCGGCAGGTAGTCGGGCAGCTCGCCGTCGACCACCTGCACCCCGGCGGCCTTGTACGCGCCGGCGAACAGCACCAGCGCCTCCCCGCGCCGCCGGGTGTCACCGGCGGTGTAGTAGGTCAGGTGCAGGCAGCAGCGGCGGCGGAAGTCGAAGAGCTCGACGTAACCGGCGGCCAGCTCGGTCGCGTCGTGCCGCGCCCGGTGGCCGGCCACCTCCCGCAGCGGCTCGGCCACCGGCGCCGGCAGCTCCGCCAGCGCCGCGGTCAGGGTCGGCAGGACGGCCAGCGTCCCGGCGTCCGGGTAGCGCAGCAGCAGCGAGGCCGCGCGGGCCGCGATCGGCCGCCAGATCGGCACGCTCACGAGTTCTCTCCGTCCTTCTTGGGCGGGAACAGTCCCTCGGGGCGGCCCTTGCCGTCCCAGTTCAGCAGGTTGACCCGGGCCTGTTTGTCGTCCGGCGCGGCGACCGAGTCCGCGGTCTGCCGGTTGCGCAGCATGTGGAAGTTCTCGATCGAGATCGGCGCCGGCGTGCCGGAGGCCTCCCCGAACGGGCCGGAGCCGCCCATGCCCGGGCCGCCCTCGACGTCGAGGCTGCACTCGGTGGCGAGCTGTTCGAGGTGGTGGGCGTCCTCGGCGTGCGCGGCCGGGATGACGTACCGCTCCTCGTACTTGGCGATGGCCAGCAGCCGGTACATGTCGTCCATCTGCTCGCCGGTCATGCCGACCGCGGCGGCCAGCGACTCGTCGCGTTCCTCGCCGAGGTTGATCCGGCGCTGGTAGGCCCGCATCGCGGCGAGCCGCTGGAGCACGGCGGTCACCGGGGCGGGATCGCCGGCGGTGAACAGCCCGGCCAGGTAGTCGACCGGGATGCGCAGCGCGTCCACGGCCCCGAACAGGTTGTTCATGTCCTCGCCGTCGTGGCCGGTCTCGCGCAGGATGTCGACCACGGGTGACAGCGGCGGGATGTACCAGACCATCGGCATGGTCCGGTACTCCGGGTGCAGCGGCAGCGCCACCTCGTACTTCATGATCAGGTCCCAGATCGGGGAGCGCTGCGCCGCGGTGATCCAGTCGTCGGGGATGTCCGCCGCGCGGGCCGCGGCCACCACCGCCGGGTCGTGCGGGTCGAGGAAGACCGACTTCTGCGCCTCGTACAGGGCGTGCTCGTCCTTGACCGCCGCCGCCTCGCCCACCCGGTCCGCGTCGTACAGCATCAGGCCCAGGTAGCGCAGCCGGCCGACGCAGGTCTCGGAGCAGATGGTCGGCTGGCCGATCTCGATGCGCGGGAAGCAGAAGGTGCACTTCTCGGCCTTGCCGGTGCGGTGGTTGAAGTAGATCTTCTTGTACGGGCAGCCGGTCACGCACATCCGCCAGCCCCGGCAGCGGTCCTGGTCGACCAGGACGATGCCGTCCTCGGCGCGCTTGTAGATCGCCCCGGACGGGCACGACGCCGCGCACGAGGGGTTGAGGCAGTGCTCGCAGATGCGCGGCAGGAAGAACAGGAACGCCTTCTCGTACTCCTGCCGCACCTGATCGGAGAGCTGCTGCAGGATCGGGTCGCCGGCGGCGATCTCGTTGCCGCCGGCCAGCGAGTCGTCCCAGTTCGCCGACCAGGTCACCTTGGTGTCCTCGCCGGTGAGCAGCGACTTCGGCCGGGCCACCGGGGTGTCGTCGCCGGCCGGGGCGGTGAGCAGGTGCTCGTAGTCGTAGGTCCACGGCTCGTAGTAGTCGGCCATGGCCGGCAGCTTGGGGTTGGCGAAGATGCTGAACAGCTTCTTCAGCCGGCCGCCGGCCCGGGGCTTGAGCCGCCCGGTCCGGGTCCGGGTCCAGCCGCCCTGCCATTTGTCCTGGTCCTGATAGGTACGCGGATAGCCCTGCCCGGGGCGGGACTCCACATTGTTGAACCAGACGTACTCCACACCGGACCTGTTGGTCCACGCCTGTTTGCAGGTCACCGAGCAGGTGTGACAGCCGATGCACTTGTCGAGGTTCATCACCATCGACATCTGGGCCATGACGCGCATCAGTACTGCACCTCCTGGGAGCGGCGACGGATCACGGTGACCTCGTCGCGCTGGTTGCCGGTCGGGCCGAGGTAGTTGAACGCGAACGACAACTGGGCGTAACCCCCGATGATGTGGCTGGGCTTGATGAGCAGCCGGGTCAGCGAGTTGTGGATGCCGCCGCGGCGGCCGTTGGTCTCCGCCTTCGGCACGTCGATGACCCGTTCCTGGGCGTGGTAGAGGTACACGGTGCCCTCGGGCATCTTGTGCGTCACGACGGCGCGGCAGACCACGACGCCGTTGCGGTTGACGGCCTCGATCCACTCGTTGTCGGTGACACCGATCTTGGCGGCGTCCGTCTCGCTCATCCACATCGTCGGGCCGCCGCGGGAGAGCGTCAGCATGATCAGGTTGTCCTGGTACTCGGAGTGGATGGACCACTTGGAGTGCGGCGTCAGGTAGCGGACCGTCAGCTCCAGCTCGCCCTTGGGGCCCAGCCGGGGCTCGCCGAAGAGCTTGTGCATGTCCAGCGGCGGGCGGAAGACCGGCAGCTCCTCGCCGAGCTCCTGGATCCAGTCGTGGTCCAGGTAGAAGTGCTGGCGCCCGGTCAGCGTGTGCCACGGCTTGAGCCGCTCCACGTTGATGGTGAACGGCGAGTAGCGGCGGCCGCCGTGTTCGCTGCCCGACCACTCCGGGCTGGTGATGACCGGCACCGGCCGGGCCTGGGTGTCGGCGAAGCGGATCTGCTTGCCCTCGTGCTCGGCGGCCAGGTCGGCCAGCTTCTGCCCGGTGCGCCGTTCCAGGAAGGTGAAGCCCTCGGTGGCCACCCGGCCGTTGGTGGTGCCGGACAGCGCCAGGATCGCCTCGCAGCAGCGGATGTCGGTGTCCAGCCGCGGCCGGCCGTCGGCGACCCCGCCGCGGACCGTGCCGTTGACCTTCTTGAGGAACTCGATCTCCGGCTTGACGTCGACGGTGACGGCCTTGGTGGTGGTGCCGAGCCGGTCGAGCAGCGGGCCCAGCGCGCCCATCTTGGCGGAGACGGCGCCGTAGTCGCGTTCCACCACGATGAACTTGGGCATCGTCCGGCCGGGGACCGCGGGCACCTCTCCGGTCTTCCAGTCCCGCACCACCCCGTGCGGGGTGGCCATGGCGTCCGGGGTGTCGTGCAGCAGCGGGGCCGCGACCAGGTCGTTGCGGACACCCAGGCGCGGACCGGCGAGCTCGGAGAACACCTTGGCGATGCCGTGGAACGCGTCGAAGTCGGTGCGGGTCTGCCACGGCGGGCTGATCGCCGGGGTGAACGCGTGCACGAACGGGTGCATGTCGGTGGTGTTCAGGTCGTGCTTCTCGTACCAGGTCGCGGCCGGCAGCACCACATCGGAGAACAGCGTCGTGGAGGTCATCCGGAAGTCCAGCGACAGCAGCAGGTCGAGCTTGCCCTCCGGCGCCTCGTCGTGCCAGACGACCTCCTCCGGGCGGTTCTCCGGCCCCGCCTCTTCGGCGCGCAGCGAGCAGTCGGTGCCGAGCAGGTGCCGCAGGAAGTACTCGTTGCCCTTGGCCGACGAGCCGAGCAGGTTGGCCCGCCACACCGTCAGCACCCGCGGCCAGTTCTGCTCCGCGTCCGGGTCCGTGCAGGCGAAACCGAGCCGGCCGTCGACGAGCTCGCGGGCCACGTGCCCGGCCGGGTCGTCCGGCGCGGCCGCCAGCGCCTCGTCGGCCACGTCCAGCGGGCTGCGGTCGAAGGTCGGCATCGTCGGCATCCAACCCAGCCGGGCCGACTTGGCCAGCAGGTCCGCGGTGTGCTTGCCGGCGAACTCGCCCTTCGCGAGGGGGGAGCTGAGCACGTCGGCGCGGTACTGGTCGTAGCGCCACTGGTCGGTGTGCAGGTACCAGAACGCCGTGCCGATCATCTGCCGCGGCGGCCGGACCCAGTCCAGGCCGAAGGCCAGGTGCGACCAGCCGGTCACCGGCCGGCACTTCTCCTGGCCGACGTAGTGCGCCCAGCCGCCGCCGTTCTTGCCCTGGCACCCGGTGATCGTGGTGAGCACGAGCATGGCCCGGTAGGTGGTGTCGGAGTGGAACCAGTGGTTCGTGCCCGCGCCCATCAGGATCATCGACCGGCCGCCGGAGCGCTCGGCGTTGTCGGCGAACTCGCGGCCGATCCGGGCCACCGCCGCGCCGGGCACGCCGGTGATCAGCTCCTGCCACGCCGGGGTGTACGGCACCTCGGCGTCGTCGTAGCCGGCCGGCCAGGTGCCCGGCAGCCCCGGCCGGGCCACGCCGTACTGGGCGAGCATCAGGTCGAAGACCGTGGTGACCAGCTTGCCGCCGACCCGCGCCGTGGGCACCCCGCGGTGCATCAGCTCCGGGACGTCGTTGTCGAAGCGGGGCAGCGCGAGCGGGACCCCCTCGCCGCCCGCGCAGCTGAGCCGGGGCACGATGGCGCCGAGGTCGAGGTTCCACTTGCCGACCCCGGCCTCGCTGAACCGGTCGCCGAGCGAGCCGTTGGGCACCGCCGGGGCGTCGGTGGCGCTGTCCCACAGCACCGGCCGGAACGCGGCCTCGGCGTCCGTCTCCCCCAGGTCGGCGGCGGTGACGAACTTGCCCGGCCGGTACCCGCCGCCGTCGGCGGGTTCCAGCGCGACCAGATACGGCAGGTCGGTGTAGCGGGAGACGTAGTCGACGAACGGCGCGGTGGTCCGGTCGACGAAGAACTCCTTGAGGATCACGTGCCCCATCGCCATCGCCAGCGCGCCGTCCGTGCCGGGCTGGGCGGGCAGCCACTCGTCGGCGAACTTGACGTTGTCGGCGTAGTCCGGCGACACCACGACGACCTTCTGCCCCCGGTAGCGGGCCTCGGCCATCCAGTGCGCGTCCGGGGTGCGGGTCACCGGGACGTTGGAGCCCCACATCATCAGGTAGGAGGCGTCCCACCAGTCACCGGACTCCGGCACGTCGGTCTGGTCGCCGAACATCTGCGGCGACGCCACCGGCAGGTCGGCGTACCAGTCGTAGAACGACAGCATGGAGCCGCCGATCAGGGAGAGGAAGCGCGCGCCGACGGCGTGCGAGACCATCGACATCGCCGGGATCGGGGAGAAGCCGGCGATCCGGTCCGGGCCGTACGCGCCGATGGTGTGCACGTGCGCCGCGGCCACCAGCTCCTGCGCCTCGTCCCAGGTCACCCGGACCAGGCCACCCTTGCCACGGGCCTGCTGGTAGCGGCGGCGGCGCACCGGGTCGGCCTGGATGTCCGCCCACGCCGCCACCGGGTCACCGCCCAGCCGGGCCTTGGCCTCGCGGAACATCTCCACCAGCACACCCCGGGCGTACGGGTAGCGGACCCGGGTCGGCGAGTACGTGTACCAGGAGAACGCCGCGCCGCGGGGACAGCCGCGCGGCTCGTACTCGGGCCGGTCGGCGCCGACGCTGGGGTAGTCGGTCTGCTGCTGCTCCCAGGTGATGATGCCGTCCTTGACGTACACCTTCCACGAGCATGAGCCGGTGCAGTTCACCCCGTGGGTGGAGCGCACCACCTTGTCGTAGGACCAGCGGTCCCGGTAGAAGCTGTCCGCCTCCCGGCCGCCGATCTGGTGCAGCGTCCGGCCGTCCGTGGACACCTCCGCCCGCCGCACCAGCCCGCCGACCGCCAGTAGCGCCCGTCCCGCGGTTTCGGTCGCGCTCGCCATGTGTCCTCGCTTCCTCGCTCGTGACCCGCATGACACGTCGGCCGCCCCGGCCGTGACACGACCAACGGGCGGCCGGCTCCACTCCACACCGATCTTGCCCAAGGCACCCGGGCCGAAGGTCCCGAATCGGTCGTGCGGGGTCCGAACGAGGAAGAATTACTCGGTCAGGCGATGCCGTAGGCCATGCCGGTGCCGAGGATGGTGCGGTCGTCGTAGTCGTACTCGAGCTTGTCGACGACCTCGACCACGCCGGCCACCTGCCGGGTCAGCCGGTCGACGATGTCGGTCGTCGACCACCGGTCCACCCGGCCGGTGTAGGTCACGATGCCGTCGGCCACGGTGAGCTGCACGGTCTCGATCTCGTCGGCCAGGAACGGGCGCAGCACGCCGGTCTCGATGTCGGCCTGGATCTGGTCGTCGGGGCGCAGGTGCACCTTGAGCAGGTCGCCGCGCGAGACGATGCCGACCAGCCGGCCCAGGTCGTCGACGACCGGGAGCCGCTTGACCCCCTCGCCGTCCAGCAGCCGTGCCGCGGCCGGGATGGAGGTGTTGGTCAGCACCGTCACGGGCGGGGTGCTCATCAGGTCGGCCGCGGTGCGGGCGGTGGCCTTGACCCGCTCGCCGCGGCGGCGCCGGCCGTCGAACAATCGCGGTGCCGCCGCGCCGGCGTACTCGATCTTGCGGAGCAGGTCCGCCTCGGAGACCACGCCGATCACCCGCTGGAACTCGTCGACCACGGGTACCGCGCTGAACCGGTTGCTCACCAGCAGGTCGACCACGCCACGGTAGGGCGTGTCCTGCGAGACGGTGACCACGGCGGTGGTCATGACATCGTTGACTGTCCAGGTCTTCATCGCAAAAGCCTCCTCGTCGGTCACCCCTGACGCTAGGAAAGGCCGGCCGGCCCGGGCAGGGCCGACCGGCCCCTCCCGGAATGACCACAGCCCACCCGACGGGGGACCTTCCGAGGCGCCGGCGCAGCGCTACGCGACGCCGAACGGCGTGCCGCGCTCCGAACCGTTGAGCATGCTGTCGTCGATGTCGAAGGTGAGCCCGTCCGCCACGTCCACGACGCCCGGCACCCGCCGGGAGATCCGGGCGATCTGCTCGGCCGCCGACCGGAAATGCACCCGCCCGGACAGCGTGACGACGCCGTCGGAGCAGGTCACCCGCACGGCGGAGCCGTCGCGGACCGCGACGTCGCGCAGCGCCTCGGACACCACGTCACCGCAGATCTCGGTGTCCGACCGGCGGTGCACCTTCAGCAGGTCGCTGCGGGTGACGATGCCGATGAGGTGGCCCTGATGATCCACCACCGGCAGCCGCTTGACGTGCTCACGCTGCATCCGGCGGGCCGCCGCGGCCAGCGACAGCGACGCCTCGGCGGAGACGACCGGCGAGGTCATCACCTCTCCGGCGGTCCGGCCGCCGGCCTTCGCCCGGTCGCCGCGGCGGCGCCAGGCGTCGAAGATCCGTGGGCTCGTGCCGCCGGCGGCCTCCACCTTGTGCAGCAGATCGGCCTCCGACACGACGCCGGTCACCCGGTCGTGCCCGTCGACGACCGGCACCGCGCTCACCCGCCGGCTGATCAGCAGATCCACCAGTTCCCGGTACGGGGTGTCCTCGCGCACCGAGATCACGTCCCGCGTCATGACGTCATCCACGCGCCACAGTTTCATGGGTCGCACCTCCTCCACCTCATCACCGACGCTAGGAACGCCGCGCCCCCCGGTCCAGGGCCGACCGGCCCGTAGCGGCAGGACGGGGCAGCTCGCAGGACCGTCCGAAACGGGTCTTTCGGCCCTGCGCGCACCCGGCCGACGACCGGCACAGTGAGCGAATACGAGGAGGGATGCCGCCATGACCGCAGAGCCCGGACAGCCGACACGTTCCCGCACGACTGCCGCCCTCGAGGCCGCGGCCGAGGCCGCGCTGCACGCTCCTTCGGTCTTCAACACCCAGCCGTGGCGCTGGCAGCTCGCCGGCGCGACGCTGGAGCTGCACGCCGACCGGACCCGGGCGCTGACCGCGACCGACCCCGACGGCCGGCTGCTGCTGCTCAGCTGCGGCGCCGCCCTGCACCACGCCCGGGTCTCCCTGCGGGCGGCCGGCTGGGACGTGCGGGTCGAGCGGATGGGTGAGGAGGGCGCCGGCCTGCTGGCGCGGCTCACCGTGCTCGGCACCGTGGAGGCCGACCCGCAGGCGGAACGCACGGCCGCGGCGATACCGGTACGGCGTACGGACCGGCGGGCGTTCGGCGAGCGGACCGTGTCCGCCGAGACGCTCACCCGGTTGCGGCAGGCCGTGGAGGCGGAGGGTGCGTACCTGCACGTGGTCCGCCGCGATCAGATGCCGATGCTGGCCACCTCCACCGCCCGGGCCGCGGACGCCGAGAGCAACGACCCCGCGTACCGCGCCGAGCTGGAGGAGTGGACCCACCGGCCGGCCGACAGCCGCGACGGGGTGCCGCCCGAGACCGCGGTCCAGCAGGCGCCCCGCCGGGTGCCGGTCCGCGACTACGCCCCGGGCACCACCGCGGGCCTGGCCCCCGGCGAGGGCTTCGACCTCGGCGCCTCGTACGTGGTGCTGTTCGGCCGCACCGACCAGCCCGACGACCTGCTGCGCGGCGGCGAGGCCCTGTCCGCGCTGCTGCTCACCGCCACCGCGGAGGGCATCGCCACCGCGCCGATGAGCGACACCATCGAGGTCGAATGGCCTCGCCACCTGCTGAAGGACCTCCTGAGCGGGGTCGGTGAACCGTACCTGACCGTCCGGCTCGGCTACCCCGACGCCGACGCGCCGCCGCCGGCCGCGCCGCGCCGCCGGGCCGCCGACGTCATCCAGATCAGCGAATAGGTGACCATCGTGACCATCACCACCTACGACGATGCCCACCTGCGGATCGCGGCCGCGGCCGCGATCCGGGCACCGTCGCTGCACAACAGCCAGCCGTGGCGCTTCCGGCTGCGCGAGGGCGCGATCGAGGTGCTGGCCGACCGGTCGCGGCAGCTCGCCGTGGCCGACAGCGCCGGCTGGGCGCTGCACATCGCGCTCGGCGCCGCGACGTTCAACGCGCGGGTCGCGCTGGCGGCGCACGGGGTGCCGGCCGACGTCACGCTGCTCCCCCGGGACGCGGGGTCCGACGTGATCGCCCGGCTCACCCCGGGCACACCCCGGCCCCCGACGTACCGGGAGCAGGCCATGGCCGAGGCGATCCCGCGCCGGTACAGCAACCGCCAGCCGTTCTGGCCCGACCCGGTGCCCTCGCCGGCGCGGGTCGAGCTGATCGAGGCGGCCCGGGCCGAGGGCGCCTGGCTGGACCTGCTCGTCGGGATGACCCCGCTGGCCGGCTTCGCCGAGATCGCCCAGAGTGCCGACCGCGTGCTGCGCCGGGACCCGGAGTACCAGGCGGAGCTGATGGCGTGGTCGCACACCGACGGCGCCCCGCAGGGTGTGCCCGTGACGGCGGGGGCGCCCGCCGCCGAACCGCAGGACCTGCTGCCGCAGCGGCCCTTCGCCGAGCACCGCCGCGCACCCGGGCGCGACTTCGAGCCGGAGCCGCTGGTCGGGATCCTCGGCACCCGCGGTGACGTCCCGATCGACCAGCTCGTCGCGGGGCAGGCCCTGCAGCGGGTGCTGCTGACGGTGGTCGACCTGGGCCTCGCGTGCTCGATGATCTCCCAGCCGATCGAGGTGCCGGCGGCCCGCGACCAGTTGTGCCGCTCGCTGCGACGGTCCGGCTCCGCACAGATGGCGCTGCGGATCGGCTACGGCCACGCCGGGCATCCCGGCCCGCGCCGCGCTCTCGAGGACGTGCTGGCCGGCCCCGGCGAGGAGCCGGAGACCCGCTGACCCGAGGCCCGGCGTCGATGACGCCGGGCCTTTCCCCGCCCGAGCTGTCCGTCACCGCGCCTTGGCCCGGCGCCGGGCCACCCAGCGGGCGAGCTCGTCGGCGCCCCAGACGACGACCGGGAACGGGGCGATCATCGCCAGGTGCGACCAGCCCAGGGCGGCCGTGCCGAACACCTGCTGGAGCAGCGGGACGTAGATGACCGCGGCGGTGAAGGCGAGTTCGAAGGCGAGGCCCCACAGCAGCAGCGGGTTGCTGCGCAGCCCGATGGTGAACAGCGACGCCCGGTCGGTGCGGGCGGCGAACGCGGTGCCGATCTGGCAGGCGACGATCCCGGCGAAGGTCACCGTGGTGGCCTGCAGGTAGGCGTGGTGCAGCGCGCTGCCGGGCCCGGTGGGGTCGCCGGGATGCCAGCCGGCCCGCCCCAGCGTGACCAGGTACGCACCCAGGACCAGGACCGCGGAGACGCCGCCGAGCAGCAGCCAGGCCCGCAGCAGCAGCCGGCGGTCGATGACCCCGGTGGTCCGCGGCCGGGGCCGGCGGCTCATCAGCCCCGGCTCCGCGGGCTCGCGGCCCAGCGCCAGCGCCGGCAGGGTCTCCGTGCCGAGGTCGATGGCAAGGATCTGCAGCACGGTCAGCGGCAGCGGCACCGCGCCGCCGGAGAGCGCGAAGAGCAGGAACGGCACGACCTCCGGCACGGCGTGGGCGAAGATGTACAGCACGAACTTGCGGACGTTGTCGAACACCCGGCGGCCGGCGTGCACGGCCGTGACGATGGTCGCGAAGTGGTCGTCGGTCAGCACCATCGTCGCGGCCTCGCGGGCCACGTCGGTGCCGGAGCGGCCCATGGCGATGCCGATGTCGGCGTGCCGCAGCGCCGGTGCGTCGTTGACGCCGTCGCCGGTCATCGCCACCACGTGGCCGCCGGCCCGCAGCGCCTCGCAGATCCGCAGCTTCGCCTCCGGCGAGGAACGGGCGAACACGATCTCGTCCCGGCCGGCCACCAGCTCGTCGAGCGCCGTGTCGTCCAGCCGGTCCAGCTCGTCGCCGGCGACGATCCGGCCGCCGGCCGTGCCGATGCCGACCTGCCGGGCGATGGCCGCGGCGGTGGGCCCGTAGTCACCGGTGATCACGTGGATCCGGATGCCGGCGCGGTGGGCGGCGGCGACGGCCTCGGCGACACCGGGCCGGGGCGGGTCGACCATGGCGATCAGGCCGAGCAGGATCAGCGCCGACTCGGCGTCGCCACGCTCGTCCGGGGCGGCCGCGCCGGGATCGAGGGGCCGGTGCGCGACGGCCAGCACGCGCAGGCCGTCGGCGGCGTAGCGGTCCAGCACCCGGCCGAGCCCGGCGCGCCACCCGTCGGTGAGCGGTTCGGCGCTGCCGTCGGCGCGGCGGACCCGGTCGCAGCAGGCCAGCACCGACTCGGGCGCGCCCTTGGTGTGCACCGTCAGGACGCCCGCCTGTTCGTCGACGGTGGACATGCGCTTGAGGTGGCCCTCGAAGGAGAACACCGCCCGCCGGGCCGCGTCCCGGGCGGGCGGGCTGACCCCCGCGGTCAGCTCGGTCGCCAGGCGCAGCAGGGCCAGTTCGGTGGGATCGCCGGCGTGCGGGTCGGCGGTCGTGCAGGCCGCCGCGGCGCCGGCCAGCGCCTGGGCCCGGGGGTCGGCGCGGGCGTCCGCGGTGGCGACGTCCTCGCCGTTCAGCCACAGCCGGGTCGCCCGCATCCGGTTCTCGGTCAGCGTGCCCGTCTTGTCGGTGCAGATCACGGTCGTCGACCCGAGGGTCTCCACCGCCGACAACCGCTTGACGACCGCGCCCTTGCGGGCCAGCTCGCGCACGCCCACCGCCAGCGCCAGGGTGATGATGGGCAGCAGGCCCTCCGGGACGTTGGCGACGATCAGGCCGATGGAGAAGCCGATCGCCGCGCTCCAGCTCAGCCCCGCCCAGATGCCGGCGGGCAGGAACGCCGCACCGGCCACCACGGCCACCACGGCGATGATCCAGGTGGCCCGGCGGACCTGGGTCTCCAGCGGGCTGCGCTGGGCCCGCCCGCGCTGCGACAGGGCGGCGATCCGGCCGAGCTCGGTGTGCATCCCGGTCCGGACCACCACGGCCCGGGCGCCGCCACCGACACAGGTGGTGCCGCTGAAGACCAGGTCCGCGGCGTCGAACAGGGAGCCGGTCGCCGGCGCCGGCCCCGCGGACCGGATGACCGGGATCGACTCGCCGGTCAGCGCCGACATGTCCACCGTGACGGCCCCGTCGATCAGCCGGGCGTCGGCGCTGCACCGGTCCCCCTCGGCGACCACCACGACGTCGCCCGGCACCAGGTCGCCGACCGGGATCTCGGTGCGGTCCCCGTCGCGCACGGTCGACGCGGTCTCGGGCAGGAACGCGGACAGCGCCTCCACCGCCCGTTCCGCCTGCATCTCCTGGGCGAACGCGAAGCCGGCGTTCAGCAGGATCACCGCCACCACCGCCACCGCCAGCGCCGGGCTGCCGCCGGCCCAGGCCAGCCCGGCGGCCACCGCCAGCAGGACGGCCAGCGGCTGGGTGAACTGGGACAGCAGCTCGGCGGGCCAGCGCCGCTGGGTGTGCCGGGACAGCCGGTTCGGGCCGTACACCAGCAGGCGGTGGGCGGCCTCGCGGGAACTCAGGCCGGCCGTGGAGGTCCGCAGGTCCCGGAACAACGCGGCCAGCGGCTCGCGGGCGTCCGGGTCGTCCGGGAGCTGCAGCGGGGGTGCCGGCTCCGCGCCCGCGGGCGCGGAGCGGCTCATGACTCCTCGCTGCTGTCCGGCAGCAGCACCTCGGCGAGCGGGCGCCGCGGGGTGGTGACCGCCGGCCGGCCGTAGCCGACCCGCAGCACCATCTGGGCCCACTTCCCGCTGCCGCTGGCGGTCAGCAGCCGCCGCACGCCCGGGATCTCCACCGGCTGGCTGATCGGCGTGGTGGCCAGGTTCAGCCAGGTCGCGGTCAGCAGCACCCGCTGCAGGGCCTGCCCGGCGTTCACCCAGTGCCGCGGGGTGTCGCCGTCGGTGGCCAGCACCATGATCGTCGGGTACGGCTCGAACTGGGCGACCGCCCGGTCGAAGCGCGGCTGCAGCAGGCCGAAGTCGCGGATCGGCAGGATCTCCAGGGCGTCCCACGGGCCGATCGCCGTCGCCGGCACCCCGTCCCGGCGGCCCGCGTGCGGACTGGTCCATCGGGCCAGCTCGGCGCGGTAGCGGCCCTTCGACCGCAGCGCCCGGTCGGCCTCCTGGGACAGGCTCAGGATGGCGTTCCGGCTGACCGCGTTCGCCACGGTGAGGGTCCCGCCCTCGCGGCGGGCGGCGTCCGCCAGCCGTTCCACCGCGTCGGCCGGGACGACCGACCGGGCGAACGGCCACCGGTTGGTGTGCCGGTGCGGGATGGCCGCGACCAGCGCCTCGGCCGCCGGGGTCGGCGCCATCGGCTTGCCGACGCGGACCCGGGCGACGAGGTCCGGCTCCTCCTCGACCGGGAAGAGCTCCAGGTCGCTGAGGTGCCCGGCGCCGCGGATGGCCAGCCGCAGGGTGAACACCGCGGCACCGACGCTGATCAGCAGCTCCCGGCCGGCCGGGTCGAGCACGTCCAGCCGCCGGCGGGGGTCGGCGTACACGTCGACGCTGTCCGCGCTGATGCGGAAGCGCCACGGCTGGCTGTTGTGCAGGGAGGGAGCGGCCGTCGCCGACCGCACGCACGCGGTGAGGTCGAGCGGGGCCGGGTCCGGCCGGGCGGGCTGTTGCGCTTGCTGGGTACCGATGTCGTTCATCGCCGGCCTCCTGCGCTCTGTGTCTCCGCTCATCACAGCCCCGCCGGTGCCCGGGCAGACAGGGCCGATGGTCCCGGGAGCGCGGTTCCCCCGCCGAACCCGTTCGGGCGGGGTCCGATTCGGGACCAAAGACCCTGCCACCGAACGGACACGACGGGTGAAGCTGGAGTGACACTCAGCGCACCGAGGCGAGGAGATCCGTCGTGAAGACCACCCTGGAGGAGCCGGCCGTCGACGAGATCGCGGCGGCGATCCGGCAGCGGTTCCCGGACGACCCCGCCCGCACCGAAGCAGGCGAAGAACGGCCCGGCGCCGTGCTGGTCCACGGCAACGCCGCCGGCTCGCGCGGCTCCGTGGTGGTGGCTGCCGTCGACGACGACACCTGCCCGGGCCGGGTGCTGAGGTACGCCGCCGCCGAGGCCCGCCGCCGGGGTGTGCCGCTGCGCGTGGTGCACGTGTGGACCGGGCGCCCCACGGCCGTCCCCGGAGTCCGCCGGGCGCGGCTCGACCAGATGTCCGACGCCGACCTGCTGCTCTCCGAGGTGCTCTACGACCACCTCACCCCGGCCCAGGCCGACGCGACCGAGCGCGAGATCCTGCACGACCCCGACCCGGGGCGGGCGCTGGTGGCGCTGAGCGCCGAGGCCGCGCTGCTGGTGGTGGCCGCCCGCAGCACGCCGGCGGGCGACGGCGACCCGCTCGGCGGGACCGTCCGGGAGCTCCTGGGCCGCACGGCGTGCCCGCTCGCCGTGCTGCCGCCGGACGGCCCCGCACCGGTCAGGCAGCCGCGCTGGTGACCAGCGCGGGATCGACCACGACGACGGGACAGTGGGCCCGCCGGGACACGGCGTCCACCAGGGCTGCCGCAGCCGCCCTGGTGGGCCGCTGCACGACCAGCAGGCCGCAGCCGCGCGACGCGGCGGCGAGGATCACCGCCGGATCGAGCCCGCGGCGCACCGATGTCGTGACCGGCACCCCCGGATACTTCTCCGACCACCGCTGCACCAGGTCGGCCTGCCGGACGCCGTCCTCGGCCGGGACCTCGCCGGTCAGCGTCACGAGCAGCCCCACGGCACGGTCGTCGGCCTCGGCGAAGGCGTATCGCAGCGCCTCCTCGGCCGGCGCGGCACCCAGGACACCCACCAGGACGGGGCCGACCGGTCCGGCCGGCCCCTGCACCTGAACTGACACGGCTCCCCCTCAGCTCACGATCCCGTGGTTTCCTGGATCGTCACGGCACTCACCCCGGGCACGGTGCGGGCGAGGACGGTCACGACGGCCCGCTGGGTGTCGTTGACGAACTCACCGGTGACGGTGGCGACGCCGCCGTCCACCGTGGCCTGCCAGCGGTGCACCCCGTCGGCGTACTCGTCGAGCCGGTGCTGCACGTCCCGGCCGATGACGTCGTCGCTGCGCACCATCGTCCGCAGGATGTCGCGGCGGCTGATGATGCCGATGACGTCGCGGCCCTCGACCACCGGCAGGCTGCGGACGTCGTGCCGGAGCATGACGTCGGCCACCTCCGCCACGTCGAGGTCCGGCGTCGCCGTGTACGGCTCCTCGGCCATCACCTCGACCACCGTGCCCGGCCGGCGGTACGGCGCCAGGTCCGGATCCCGGCGGAACTGGCTCTCCGGGTCGCCGGGCACCCGGTGCCACAGCAGATCACCCTCGCTGACCATCCCGACCAGGGCGCCCTGGGCGTCCACCACCGGCAGGGCGGTGACCGACTTGCTGGTCATCAGCTCGGCGGCACTCTCCACCGGCGCGTTCTGCCAGACGACATGGACCGGGGTGGTCATGATGTCCTTGACGCGCATGGCGTCACCTCCGCTCGGCCAGCAGCTTGGTCAGGTCGACCAGCCGGTTGGTGTAGCCCCACTCGTTGTCGTACCAGCCGAAGACCTTGGCCAGCCGGCCGCTCGCCTGGGTGAGCTGGGCGTCGAAGACGCAGGAGGCCGGGTCGCCGACGATGTCCGTCGAGACGATCGGCGCCTGCGTGTAGCGGATGATGCCGTGCATCGGCCCGCCGACCGCGGCGGCCTGCTCGACGGCCGCGTTCACCTGCTCGACCGTCACCTCGGTGCCGAGTTGCAGGGTCAGGTCGCTGATCGAGCCGTCGACGACCGGGACGCGCAGGGCGACGCCGTCGAGCCGGCCGGCCAGCTCCGGCAGCACCAGGCCCACCGCCTTGGCGGCGCCGGTGCTGGTCGGGATGATGTTCACCCCGGCGGCCCGGGCCCGGCGCGGATCCTTGTGCGGGGCGTCGAGGATGTTCTGGTCGTTGGTGTACGCGTGCACGGTCGTCAGATATCCGTGCTCGATGCCGAACGCCTCGTGCAGCACCTTCACCAACGGCGCGACGCAGTTGGTGGTGCAGGAGGCCCCGGAGATGATCTGGTGGCGCAGCGGGTCGTAGCTGTCCGCGTTGACCCCGGGGACCAGGGTCGCGTCCACGCCCTTGCCCGGCGAGGAGATCAGCACCCGCGACGCGCCCGCCTTGAGGTGCAGCGCGGCGTCGTCCCGGGTCCGCAGCTTGCCGGTCGACTCGATGACGAGGTCGACGCCGAGGTCCGCCCACGGCAGCTGCTCGGGTGAGCGCTGCGCGAAGACCGGGATGCTGTGCCAGCCCACGTTCAGGGTGTCGTCGGTGTGGCTCACCCCGGCGTCCAGCCGGCCGAACGTCGAGTCGTACTCGAGCAGGTGGGCCAGCGTGCCGGTGTCGTACAGGTCGTTGATCGCGACCACCTGGAAGCCCGCATTCGACAGGTCCTTGTCCAGCAGGGCGCGCAGATAGTTGCGGCCGATCCGGCCGAATCCGTTGATGGCGATGCGATAGGTCATCGTTGCCTCCAGGCTTTGTCGTCCCCTCCAGCCTCTGCCCCGCCGGCATGCCGTGGCAGGGTCCAAAGTCCCCGGAGAACGGGTGCTGCGACCCGGGCGTACGCGCCGCCGGTGGAGCACGCTCGATGCAGCGGGACATCTCCCCTACTCACCCCCCAGAGCAGCCGTCCGGCCGGGGCAAACGGCGGTCAACCCGGCCGGGCGGCTTTCACCGCCGAGCCCGACCAGTGAGGTGACGCCATGGGGCCGTCCGGGCAGCCGGCGGTGCTGGAGACGCACACCGCTGTGCTCTTCTTCCTCGGTGACCGGGTCTACAAGCTGAAGAAGCCGGTGGATCTCGGCTTCCTGGACTTCCGCAGCCGCGCCGACCGGGAGCGGGTCTGTCACCGCGAGGTCGAGCTGAACCGCCGCCTGGCGCCCGACGTCTATCTCGGGGTCGCCGACATCCACGGCCCGGACGGCACCGTGTGTGACCACCTCGTGGTGATGCGCCGGCTGCCGGCCGAGCGCAAGCTGTCGACCCTGGTCCGGGCGGGCGCCCCGGTCGCCGACGACCTGCGCCGCCTCGCCCGCCTGCTGGCGGCGTTCCACGCCACCGCCGCGCGCGGCCCGGCGATCTCCGCACACGGCACCCGGGCGGCCCTGCTCGGCCGGTGGGACGAGACGTTCGCCCAGCTGCGGCCGTTCCACGGTGGCGTGCTGGACGCCGGCGCCGCCGCGGAGGTCGAGGACCGCACCCACGAGTTCCTGGCCGGACGCGAGCCGCTGTTCGCCGGCCGGGTGGCCGGCGGGCACATCGTGGACGGTCACGCCGACCTCATCGCCGACGACATCTTCTGCCTGGACGACGGGCCCCGGGTGATCGACTGCCTGGAGTTCGCCGACCGGCTGCGCCACCTCGACGTGCTCGACGACGCCGCCTTCCTGGCCATGGACCTCGAACACCTCGGCGCCGCCGAGCTGTCCCGGTCCTTCCTCGACGCCTACGCCGAGTTCAGCGGCGACCCCGCGCCGGCCGCGCTGCGCGAGCACTACCTCGCCTACCGGGCCTTCGTCCGGGCCAAGGTCGGCTGCCTGCGCCATGCCCAGGGCGACCCGGCCGCCGCACCCGAGGTGGCCGCCCACACCGACCTCACCCTGCGGCACCTGCGCGCCGGCACGGTACGCCTGATCGTGGTCGGCGGCCCGCCCGGCACCGGCAAGACCACGCTGGCCGGCCGGCTCGCCGACCGGCTCGGCGCGGTGGTGCTCAGCAGCGACCACGTCCGTAAGGAGCTCGCCGGCCTGGCTCCCGCCACGAACGCGGCCGGCGCCTACCGGCAGGGCATCTACACGCCGGCGTGGACCGAGCGCACCTACGCGGAGCTGACCGGCCGCGCTCGCCGGCTGCTCGAACGCGGCGAGACCGTGGTGCTGGACGCGTCGTGGACCCGGGCCGGGCACCGCGACACGGCACGGGCGCTGGGCGTCGAGACGCACAGCGCCGTGACCGAGCTGCGGTGCGCCGCGACGGCCGCGACGATCGCCCGGCGGGTCGCCGCCCGTACCGGGGACGCCTCGGACGCGGACGCGGCCGTCGCCGCCGCGCTGGCCGCCGAGGCGGATCCGTGGCCGCGGGCGCAGCCGATCAACACCGAGCTGCCCCCCGGGCGGGCCGCGGACCGGGCGCTGGCGGTCATCACCGGCGCGCCGGCGCCGGCGTGAGCACGCCGCGGAAGACCGGCTCGGGCGCGCGGGACGTCCGGCCCTGTTGGCCGGGCCACGCCGGGCGGTACCACCAGTAGGAGACGACGAACGCACCGAGCGAGTGAGGGTGAGCCGGATGGCCAGGTATGTGTACGACTTCGCAGAGGGCAACAAGGACCTCAAGGATCTGCTCGGCGGCAAGGGCGCCAATCTCGCGGAGATGACCCGGATGGGGCTACCGGTGCCGCCCGGCTTCACGATCACCACCGAGGCCTGCCGTGCCTACCTGCGGACCGGATCCGTGCCGGCCGGGCTCTTCGCCGAGGTGCAGGAGCACCTGCGGCTGGTGGAGGCGCGGATGGAGAAGACCCTCGGCGCCCCGCGGGACCCGCTGCTGCTGTCGGTGCGTTCGGGCGGCAAGTTCTCGATGCCCGGCATGATGGAGACGATCCTGGACATCGGCCTGACCGATGCCAGCGTGCAGGGGCTGGCGGAGCAGAGCGGCGACGAGCGGTTCGCCTGGGACTCCTACCGGCGGCTCATCCAGATGTTCGGCAAGACCGTGTTCGGCGTGCCCGGCGAGGACTTCGAGTCCGAGCTGGCGGCGGCGCGGGCCGGTGCCGGCGTCGCGTCCGATGCCGAGCTCCCGGTGGCGCAGCTGCGCGACCTGGTGCAGGCGTACAAGAAGGTCTTCCAGCACCACACCGGCCGGGACTTCCCGCAGGCGCCGCACGAGCAGCTGTTCCTCGCCATCACCTCGGTCTTCCAGTCGTGGAACGCCGAACGCGCCGTGCTCTACCGCCGGCAGGAACGCATCCCGCAGGACCTGGGCACCGCCGTCAACGTGATGGCGATGGTGTTCGGCAACCGGGGGCCGGACTCCGGCACCGGCGTCGCCTTCACCCGTGACCCGGCCACCGGCCGGCGCGGCGCCTACGGCGACTACCTGCAGAACGCCCAGGGCGAGGACGTGGTCGCCGGCATCCGCAACACCGTCGGCCTGCAGGAGCTGGCGGAGCTCGACCAGCAGAGCTACCGGCAGCTGCTGTCCGTCATGGAACGGCTGGAGCAGCGCTACCGCGACCTGTGCGACATCGAGTTCACCATCGAGCGGGGCAAGCTGTGGATGCTGCAGACCCGGGTGGGCAAGCGCACCGCGGCCGCCGCGTTCGTCATCGCCGCGCAGCTGGTCGACGAGGGCACCATCACCCTGGACGAGGCGCTGCAGCGGGTCACCGGCGAGCAGCTGGCCCAGCTGATGTTCCCCAGCTTCGACATCTCGGCCGCGCCGCCGCCGCTGACCACCGGCGTGCCGGCCTCGCCCGGCGCGGCGGTCGGCGAGATCGTCTTCGACTCCGCGCACGCCGCGGCGGCGGACCGCCCGGTGGTGCTGGTCCGGCCGGAGACCAACCCCGACGACCTGCCCGGCATGATCGCCGCCCAGGGCATCCTGACCAGCCGGGGCGGCAAGACGTCGCACGCGGCCGTGGTGGCCCGCGGCATGGGCAAGACCTGTGTCTGCGGCGCCGAGGAGCTGCGCATCGACCTCGCGGCCGAGACGGTCACGGTGAACGGCACGGTGCTGCACGCCGGCGACGTGCTGTCGCTGGACGGCACCACCGGCCGGGTGTATCCCGGGGCTGTGCCGGTGCACCCCTCCCCCGTGGTCCGGTACTTCGAGGGTGAGCTCTCGCCCGCGAACGACCCGCTGCTGGCGGCGGTGCAACGGCTGATGACACACGCCGACCACACCCGGCGCCTCGGCGTGCACGCGAACGCCGACACCGGGCCGGACGCCGCCCGGGCCCGCCGGTTCGGCGCCACCGGCGTCGGCCTGTGCCGCACCGAGCACATGTTCCTGGGCGAGCGCCGGGAGCTGGTGGAACGGCTGATCCTGGCCGACGACGACACCGAGCGGGACGCGGCGCTGGCCGCCCTGCTGCCGTTGCAGCGCGCCGACTTCGTCGAGCTGTTCGAGGCGATGGACGGCCAGCCGGTCACGGTCCGGCTCATCGACCCGCCGCTGCACGAGTTCCTGCCGGCGCTGGAGGACCTGACCGCCCGCGTCGCCCGCGCCGAGGCG
The DNA here is from genome assembly GCF_044465625.1 of Actinoplanes sp. NPDC049599. Lineage (NCBI taxonomy): Bacteria > Bacillati > Actinomycetota > Actinomycetes > Micromonosporales > Micromonosporaceae > Actinoplanes > Actinoplanes sp. NPDC049599. The sequence continues at coordinate 412,477 of NZ_JBITLX010000006.1, read as the reverse complement.
CTGGGCCAGGACCCGGGCCACGACGGCGTGCTGCTGACGGCGGTCCGCCGGATGCACGAGTCCAACCCGATGCTCGGGCTCCGCGGGGTCCGGCTGGGCCTGGTCATCCCGGGGCTGTTCGCGATGCAGGTGCGGGCCATCGCCGAGGCGGCGGCGCAGCGCGTGGCCGCCGGCGGCGACCCGCGGCCCGAGATCATGGTGCCGCTGGTCGGCGCGGTGCAGGAGCTGGAGACGGTACGGACCGAAGCCGAAGCCGTGCTGCAGGCCGTCGAGGGCATCCCGCGGATCCGGATCGGCACGATGATCGAGGTGCCCCGGGCGGCGCTGACCGCCGGTGAGATCGCGCACGCCGCGGAGTTCTTCTCCTTCGGCACCAACGACCTCACCCAGATGACGTGGGGCTTCTCCCGCGACGACGTGGAGGGCGCGTTCTTCGGCCGGTACCTGTCGCTCGGCATCTTCGCCGTGTCGCCGTTCGAGACGATCGACGCCGGCGGGGTCGGCGAGCTGGTCCGGATCGCCGTCGAGCGCGGCCGGGCGGCCCGGCCGGACCTGACGGTCGGGGTCTGCGGCGAGCACGGCGGCGATCCCGCCTCCGTCCGGTTCTTCCACCGGGCCGGGCTCGACTACGTGTCCTGCTCCCCGTTCCGCGTCCCGGTCGCCCGGCTGGAGGCCGGTCGCGCCGCGTGCACCGCGGACTCCTCCGACAGCAGATAGGGAGACCCCCGATGACCAGCACGATCGACGGCCGGGCCGCCGTGGCGCCCGCCACCGGCACCGTCACCGTCCTGCCCGTGACCGAGGGCGAACGGCCGGTCGGCGCCTGGCTCGTCGGGCCCGGCACCGCGGTGTACCGGCCGGTCGTGGACGTGACCCAGCTGGCCGGCGTCGCCCTCGCCGTGGCCGGCCTGGCCGCCGCCGCGGTCGCCGTGGTGGCCACCGCCAACCGGCAACGCCCGGAGATCGGCGCGGTTACCATGGGCCCGGGCGGCTGGGTCAGCGTCAAACGCGCCGGGCTGCCGCCGCTGCGCTCCGGCACGCCGCGCCCCTGGTGGGCCCGGGTGCTCCGGGCCCACCGCCTGGTGCCGCGGCACTGACGGGAGGTCCCGCCGGGGCAGGGTCCATCGGCCCTGTCACCGGCGGGCACCGGTGCGCAGACTCGAGTTGGAGATCAACTGAGGAGGACGTCATGCGCGCAGCGGTTGTCACCGGCTTCGACCGGCCCCTCGAGGTCAAGGAGGTGCCCACGCCCGAACCCGCGGCCGGCCAGGTGCTGGTCCGGATCGAGGCCAGCGGGCTCTGTCACACCGACATCCACGCTGCCCGTGGCGACTGGCCGGTCAAGCCGACGCCGCCGTTCATCCCGGGCCACGAGGGCGTCGGCATCGTCGAACGGCTCGGCGCGGGCGTCACCGGGCACGCCGCCGGTGACCGGGTGGCCATCCCCTGGCTCGGCCACGCCTGCGGGACCTGCGAGTACTGCGTCACCGGCTGGGAGACGCTGTGCGAGGCACAGGTCAACACCGGCTACGGTGTCGACGGCGGGCACGCCGAGTTCCTCGTGGCCGACGCCGCCTACGTCGTGGCGGTGCCCGACGGCATCGACCCGGCCGAGGCCGCGCCGCTGACCTGCGCCGGGGTGACCACGTACAAGGCGGTCAAGGTCGGCGGGGTGACGCCCGGGGACCGGGTGGCGATCTTCGGGATCGGCGGGCTCGGGCACCTGGCGTTGCAGTACGCGCAGATCTTCGGCGGCGAGACCATCGCGGTGGACGTGACCGAGGAGAAGCTGGCGCTCGCCAAGCGGCTCGGCGCGGCGCACGTGGTCAACGCCGCCACCACCGACCCGGTGGCCGCCATCGAGGCGCTGGGCGGGGCGGACGTGGCCGTGGTGCTGGCCGCCGACCCGCGGGTCATCGAGCAGGCGCACGCCGCGCTGCGCCGGGGCGGCCGGCTGATCCTGGTGTCGCTGCCCAAGGACAACGCGATGTCGCTGCCGATCTTCCAGACCGTGCTGAAGGGCATCCGGGTGATCGGCTCGATCGTCGGCACCCGCGCCGACCTGGCCGAGGTGTTCCGGCTGCACGCCGCCGGGCGCACCCAGGTGCTCTACGAGGCCCGCCGGCTCGACGCCATCAACGCCTCGATCGAGGACGTGCTCGCCAGCCGGGTCCCCGCCCGCCTGGTGCTGCTGCCCTGAGCCGTTCCACCCAGGGTCGACGACACCGTCGCGCCCGCACCCGAAGGTCCCGGGAGGCTCTGCTTCCCGGGACCTTCGGCCCTGATCAAGATGCCTGCCGACCAGCGAGGCTGGAGGCAGAAACGAGGAGGAGAAATGGTGCAGGAACGCAAAGATGCCTGGCGCGAGTTCAAGGGTGAGACCTGGCAGCAGACGATCGACGTCGCCGGCTTCATCCACGACAACGTCACGCCATACACCGGCGACGCAGCGTTCCTGAGCGGACCCACTCCCCGGACGGAGCGGATCTGGCGTGAGCTGCAGCGGATGTTCGTCGAGGAGCGCCGGCGCGGCATCTACGACGTCGACACGCACACCCCGTCGACCATCACCGCGCACGTACCCGGCTACATCGACCGTTCCCACGAGCTGATCGTCGGGCTGCAGACAAGCGCCCCGCTGCGCCGGGCCATCATGCCCGCCGGCGGCCTGCGGATGGTCGAGGCCGGGCTCAAGGCGTACGGGTACGAGCTCGACCCGGCGGTGCACGCGATCTTCTCCCGCTACCGCAAGACCCACAACGACGGGGTCTTCGACGCCTACCCCGCCGACGTGCTGGCCGCGCGGCGCTCGCACATCATCACCGGGCTGCCCGACGCGTACGGCCGCGGCCGGATCATCGGCGACTACCGCCGGGTCGCGCTCTACGGCGTGGACCGCCTCATCGCCGAGCGCCGCGAGCGCAAGGCCGAGCTCGACGCCCAGCTGTCGGCCGAGGACGTCATCCGGGCCCGCGAGGAACTGGCGGAGCAGATCCGCGCCCTCGGCGAGCTGAAGGAGATGGCCGCCTCGTACGGCTCCGACATCTCCGGCCCGGCGACCACCGGCCGCGAGGCGATCCAGTGGCTCTACTTCGCCTACCTGGGCGCCACCAAGGAGCAGAACGGCGCCGCGATGTCACTCGGGCGCACCGCCACCTTCGTCGACGCCTACCTGCAGCGCGACCTCGCCGAGGGCACGCTGACCGAGACGGACGCGCAGGAGCTGGTCGACGACTTCGTGATCAAGCTGCGGATCATCCGCTTCCTCCGCACCCCCGAGTACGACCAGCTGTTCTCCGGCGACCCGACCTGGGTGACCGAGGCGCTCGGCGGCATCGGCTCGGACGGCCGCCCGCTGGTGACCCGCAGCAGCTTCCGCTACCTGCAGACGCTCTACAACCTGGGCCCGGCGCCGGAGCCGAACCTGACCGTGCTGTGGTCGCCGGCGCTGCCCGAGGGCTTCAAGAAGTTCTGCGCCCAGGTGTCCATGGACACCAGCGCGATCCAGTACGAGAACGACGAGCTGATCCGGCCCGCCTACAGCGACGACACCGCGATCGCCTGCTGCGTCTCGGCCATGCGGGTGGGCAAGGACATGCAGTTCTTCGGTGCCCGCGCCAACCTGGCCAAGACCCTGCTGTACGCGATCAACGGCGGCCGCGACGAGATCACCGGCGAGCAGGTCACCCCGCCGATGCCGGCGGTCACCGACGACGTGCTGAGCTACCCCGAGGTGGAGGCGGCGTTCGACCGCACCCTGGACTGGCTCGCCGAGACGTACGTGGACGCGCTCAACGTCATCCACTACATGCACGACAAGTACGCCTACGAGCGGCTCGAGATGGCCCTGCACGACCAGCCGGTGCACCGCTTCCTGGCGACCGGCATCGCCGGGCTCTCGGTGGCCGTCGACAGCCTGTCGGCGATCAAGTACGCCCAGGTCAAGGCGCTGCGCGACGAGACCGGGCTGGCCGTCGACTACGCCGTGGACGGCGAGTTCCCGACCTTCGGCAACAACGACGACCGGGCCGACGCGATCGCCGTCGAGCTGGTGGAGCGGTTCATGGAGAAGATCCGCCGCCAGCCGGCCTACCGCAACGCCGAGCCCAGCCTGTCGGTGCTGACCATCACGTCGAACGTGGTCTACGGCAAGCACACCGGCAACACCCCGGACGGCCGCCGGGCGGGCGAGCCGTTCGCGCCGGGCGCCAACCCGATGAACGGCCGCGACAAGCACGGGCTGGTCGCCGCGGCGCTGTCGATCGCCAAGCTGCCGTACCGCAGCGCCCGCGACGGCATCTCGCTGACCACCACCGTGACCCCGGACGGCCTCGGGCACAGCCGCGAGGAGCGGATCGCCAACCTCGCCGGGGTGCTCGACGGCTACACCGACGCCGGCGGCTTCCACCTCAACGTCAACGTGCTGGACCGGGCCACGCTTGAGGACGCCATGGCGCACCCAGAGAACTACCCGCAGCTCACCATCCGGGTGTCCGGCTACGCGGTGAACTTCGTCCGGCTGACCCGCGAGCAGCAGCACGACGTGATCTCGCGGACCTTCCACGGTTCGCTGTGACCACCATGGCCGCCGCGGTGACGGGGTCCGTCCACTCCTTCGATGTCTCGACCGGAGTGGACGGGCCCGGGACCCGCTTCGTCGCGTTCCTCGCGGGCTGCCCGCTGCGCTGCCAGTACTGCCACAGCCCGGACACCTGGTTCCAGCGCAACGGCGAGCAGACCGGGGTGGACGAGCTCGTCACGCAGATCCGCCGCTACGAGCGGTTCATCAAGGTCGCCGGCGGCGGGGTGACAATCAGCGGCGGTGAGCCCCTGCAGCAGCCGGCCTTCGTCCGCGAGGTGCTGACCCGCTGCAAGGAGATGGGCCTGCACACCGCCCTGGACACCAGCGGCTTCTACGGCGACCGGGCCGACGACGCCCTGCTCGACCAGGTCGACCTGGTGCTGCTCGACATCAAGTCGGGCGACCCGGAGACCTATCACCGGGTGACCAAGACCGGCGAGCTGGAGCCGACCATCCGCTTCGCCCACCGGCTGGCCGGGCGCGGCATCCCGATCTGGATCCGCTTCGTGCTCGTGCCCGGGCTCACCGACGACCCGGTGAACGTCGCCGCGGTCGCCGACCTGGTGGCCGCGATCCCGACCGTCGAACGGGTCGAGGTGCTGCCGTTCCACCGCCTCGGCGCGACCAAGTACGCGGCCCTGGGCATCGACTTCCCGCTCGCCCGCACCGAGCCGCCCGGCGCGGAGCTGATCGAGCGGGTGCGGGGCCAGTTCCGCGAGCGCGGGCTGAGCGTCTACTGACCGGGTCGCGGTGCCGTGCCGTGCGGGTGCTCGCCGAGCAGCTTGGTGGCCAGCACCGCGGCCTGGGTGCGCCGTTCCAGGCCGAGCTTGGCGAGCAGGCTGGAGACGTAGTTCTTGACGGTCTTCTCGGCCAGGAACATCCGGCCCGCGATCTCCCGGTTGGTCAGGCCCTCCGCCACGTACTCCAGGATCTTGCGCTCCTGGTCGGTCAGGGAGGCCAGCTCGCGGGGCTGCTCGACGCCGTGCCGGATGCGTTCCAGCACCCGCTGGGTCACCGCCGGGTCGAGCAGCGACTGCCCGGCCGCCACCCGGCGGATGCCGTCGACCAGGTCGGTGCCGCGGATCTGCTTCAGCACGTAACCGGCGGCGCCTGCCATGATCGCGGCGAACAGCGCCTCGTCGTCCTCGTACGAGGTCAGGATCAGGCCCTGGATCGACGAGTCGACGGCGCGCACGTCGCGGCACACGTCGATGCCGCTGCCGTCGGGCAGCCGGGCGTCGAGGACCGCCACGTGCGGCCGCAGCGCCGGGATGCGCCGGGTCGCCTCCTGCGCGGAGCCGGACTCGCCCACCACCTCGATGTCGCCGGCGGCCTGGAGCAGGTCGACGAGGCCGCGGCGGACGACCTCGTGGTCGTCGAGGAGGAAGACACGAATCATGCCTCTCTTCATACTCATCCCTCAGCCCTGTGCCAAGTTCAGGCGGGTGTTGACCCGGTCAACGGCGAACAAGACCGGCGAACAGGGTCGAATGGCCCTGCCGACCCGGGCCTGATCAGCGAAGCCTGGAGGCGCGATGCCCGACAGCCCCGAGGAGCCGATCGTGGACACCAGCACGGCCACCGCCAGCCGCGGCCTGACCAGCGCGGAGGCCGCCGTTCGACTGGCTGCCGACGGCCCCAACACGGTGGCCGCGCCCGCACCCCGCCGGCTGGTGGCCCGGGTCGGCCGGCAGCTGGCCGATCCGCTGATCGCGCTGCTGCTGGTCGCCGCGGTCGTCACCGCCCTGCTGGACGACCTGCCCGACACCGCCGTGATCGTGCTGGTCGTCGTCGTGAACACGCTGATCGGGGTGATCCAGGAGATCCGCGCGGACCAGGCTATCGCCGCGCTCGACCAGCTCGCCGCGCCGACGGCCCGGGTGGTCCGCGACGGTGCCGACCAGATCGTTCCCGCCGCGCAGCTGGTCCGGGGCGACCTGGTCCGGCTGGAGGCGGGCGACGTCGTGCCCGCCGACCTGGACCTGGTCGACGGGCAGCGGGCCGGCTTCGACGAGTCCGCGCTGACCGGCGAGTCGGTCCCGGTGCACCGGGACGCCGGCGAGGAGGCCGGCGCCGGCACGGTGCTGACCACCGGGCGGGCGGCCGGCCTGGTCCTGCGCACCGGGGCGGCGAGCTCGCTGGGCCGCATCTCGGCGCTGGTGGCCCGCACCAAGCCGGGCCCGACCCCGCTGCAGCGCCGGATCGCCGCCCTGGGCCGGGTGCTGGGCGGCACCGCGGTGGCCGTCTCCGGCGTCGTCTTCGCCCTCGGCGTGCTGGCCGGCGAGCCGATCGCCCGGATGGCGATCACGGCGGTCAGCCTGGTGGTCGCGGCCGTGCCGGAGTCCCTGCCGGCCGTGGTGACGCTGGCCCTGGCGCTGGGCGCCCGGCGGATGGCACACACCCGGGCCATCCCGCGCCGGCTGCACGCGGTCGAGACGCTCGGGTCGGTGACGGTGATCGCCTCGGACAAGACCGGCACCCTGACCCAGAACCGGATGTCGGTGCAGCGGGCCATCACCGCGGACGGGACCCACTACGCCGTCTCCGGCACCGGCTACTCCCCCGACGGCGAGCTCCGGCGCGACGGCGACCCGGCGGTGGCGCCGGCGGACCTCCGGCTGCTGGCCCGGGCGGGGCTGCTCTGCAACGACGCCGACCTGATCCCGCCGTCCGACGACCACGCGGAGTGGGCGGCCGCGGGCGACCCGATGGAGGCGGCCCTGGTCGCGTTCGCCGCCCGCTGCGGGCTCGCCACCGGCCCCGAGCGGGCCGGCACGCCGCGCGTCGCCGAGCACCCGTTCGACCAGGCCAGCCGGCGGATGACCACCGTGCACCGGCAGTCCGCCGGCGACTTCCTGGTGGTGAGCAAGGGCGCGCCGGAGAGCCTGCTGGCGGCGGGCACGGACACGATCCTGCTCGACGCGGCCGCGGAACTGGCCGCGGACGGCCTGCGGGTCCTGGCGATCAGCGCCGCCACCGCGCCGGCCCGGCCCGATCCGGCGGCGCCGCCGGCCCTGCGCCTGCTCGGCCTGGTGGGTATCGGTGACCCGCTGCGCGACACCGCGCGCGACACCGCCGCGGCGTTCGAGGCGGCCGGCGTACGGCTGGTCCTGATCACCGGTGACCACCCGGCGACCGCCGCCGCGATCGGCACCCAGCTCGGCATCCTCGCGCCCGGCGACCGGGTCGCCCGCGGCGACGCGGGCCCGCTGACGCCGGACGACATCGACCACGCCCGGGTGTTCGCCCGGATCCAGCCGGAGCAGAAGCTCGACATCATCGCCGAGCTGCAGCGCCGCGGTGAGGTCGTCGCGATGACCGGCGACGGGGTCAACGACGCGCCCGCGCTGCGGCGTGCCGACATCGGGGTGGCGATGGGCGGCGGCACCGAGGTGGCCCGGCAGGCGGCCGAGCTCGTGCTGGTCGACGACAACCTGGCCACCGTCTCGACGGCGATCGGCGAGGGCCGCCGGATCTACGACAACATCCGCCGGTTCCTGCGGTACGCGCTCTCCGGCGGCATCGCCGAGCTGCTGGTGATGCTGGCCGGCCCGTTCCTGGGCATGCCGCTGCCGCTGCTGCCCGGCCAGCTGCTCTGGGTCAACCTGCTGACCCACGGCATCCCGGGCGTGGCGATGGGCGCGGAACCGGCCGAGGCGGGGGTGCTGCGCCGCCGTCCCCGGTCACCGCAGGAGTCGGTGCTCGGCGACGGGCTGCTCCGCAGCGTGATCATCGGTGGCCTGTGCGTCGCGGTCGTCGTGCTGGGCGCCGGGATGGTGGCGCACCAGCTCGACCGGCCGTGGCAGTCGGTGATGTTCGTGGTGCTCGGGCTGGCCCAGCTGGGCGTGGCGCTGGCCGTCCGGGCCGTCCCCGAGCCCGGCACCCCGCGCAACTGGTCACTGCTGGCCGCGGTGGCGCTCTCCGGGGTGCTGCAGATCGCCGGCGTGCTGCTCGGGCCGCTGCAGACCCTGCTGGGCACCGAGTCGCTGACCCTGCCGGAGCTGGTGGCCTGCGGCGCCGTCGCGCTGATCCCCGGGGTCGCGCTGCGGGTCAGCCGGCGCTGGACCCGGTAGGCCCGGGCGGCGCCGGCCGGCACGGCGGCCTGGGACTTCCGGCCCTGCCTGCCCGCACCGACAGACCCGACGATGGGTGCAGAGGCACAGAGAGGGAGTACCGCCATGACCGCCAAGAGAATCATCGTCGGGTACGACCGGTCGGCCGACGCGCGCGCCGCCGCCCGCTGGGCGCTCGACGAGGCCGCCCGCACCGGCGCGCTGGTCGAGTTCTTCTACGCCTACGAATGGCCGGAGTGGGCGCCGGCGACCTCCACCGTCCCCGCCCCCGCGGTGTGGCCGGACGGCGAGACCGACCGGGCCATCAAGGGCGGCCTGCAGGAGGCCGTCACCGCGGCCGAGCGGACCCACCCCGGCGTCCGCACCGAGATCTCCATCGTGAACGCCAGCACGGCGCTCACGCTGATCGAGCGCTCCGCCGACGCCGGCCTGATCGTGGTGGGCAGCCGCGGGCACAGCGCCGTCGCCGGCCTGCTCGGGTCGGTCAGCGTCGCCGTCAGCGCGCACGCGCACTGCCCGGTGATCGTGGTCCGCGGCGGTGCCGCGCCGACCCAGCCGGTCGTGGTCGGCGTGGACGACTCGCCGTCCGCGCACCTCGCGCTCGACTTCGCCGTCGGGCAGGCCGCCGCGCGCGGTGTGCCGCTGCGGGTCATCCGCACCTGGCCGCCGGTCACCGGCATCTGGGAGGAGAGCCCACTGGTCACCCGCACCGTCACCGCGGACGAGCGCCGGCCGCTGGACGAGCTGGTCGCCGGCTGGCGCGACAAGCACCCGCAGCTGGAGATCACCGCCGAGGCCGTCGTCGACCACCCGGCCAACGCGCTCGCCCTGGCCAGCACGACCGCCCAGCTGCTGGTGGTGGGCACCCGGGGCCGCGGCGCCATCCGCGGCATGCTGCTCGGCTCGGTGAGCCAGCACCTGCTGCACCACTCCGCGTGCACCGTGGCCGTCGTCCGCGAGATGCCCACCGCATGACGACCGGGCCAAGAACCGCCGCCGGTTCTTCCGCAGCCCAGCCGCATAGATAGCATCAGCACATGGCAGACGACCGCACTACGGAGGGGCATCTCGATCCGCCCTCGCTCGGGCTGGGCCCGCTCAGCCGGGTCCGGCTCGACGAGCTCCTGCAGGAGATGCTCGACCGCGTCGGCGACGTCGTGACCAGCCGGGAACGGCTGCGCGCGCTGCTCGACGCCGTGGTCGGCATCAGCACCGACCTCGACCTGCGCAGCACCCTGCAGCGCATCGTGGAGGCGGCCTGCGCGCTCGTCGGCGCGCGATACGGCGCCCTCGGCGTGCTCGGCGACGACCAGCTGCTGTCCGACTTCATCACCCACGGCATCGACCCGGAGACGCACGGCCGGATCGGCGACCTGCCCCGCGGCCGGGGCGTGCTCGGGCTGCTGATCACCGACCCGCAGCCGGTCCGGATGCCCGACATCACGCGGCACCCGCGCTCCTACGGCTTCCCGCAGAACCATCCGCCGATGCACAGCTTCCTCGGCCTGCCGGTGCGCACCCGCGACCAGATCTTCGGCAACCTGTACCTGGCCGAGAAGCAGGGCGCCGACGAGTTCAGCGACGACGACGAGGAGATCGTGGGCGCGCTGGCCGCCGCGGCCGGCGTCGCCATCGACAACGCCCGGCTCTTCGCGCTCGCCCAGCGCCGGGAACGCTGGCTCTCCGCCACCGCGGAGATCACGAACGTGCTGGTCGGCACCGTGCGCCGCACCGAGGCGCTGCAACTGATCGCCCGCCGCGCCCGGGAGGTCTCCGAGGCCGACCTGGTGCTCGTGCTGCTCTACGACGAGGACAACCACCGCTACACCATCGAGGTCGCGGACGGCAGCGACGCGGCCGCGAAGGAGCTGGCCGGCCGGACCCTGCCGGTGGACTACGACACCGTCAAGGTCTTCGGGCAGGAGACGTTCCGGCTGGTGGACAACCTGCGGACGGCCGCCGAGTGGCCCGGGAGCGTGCCGGACGGGCCGGCCATGTCCGCGCCGCTGACCGCCGCCGGCACGCTGCACGGCGTGCTCATCGTCGCGCACCAGGCGGGCCGCGCCGCGCGCCCGGCCGACGACGCCGCCCTGCTGTCCAGCTTCGCCGGTCAGGCCGCGCTCGCCCTGGAACGGGCCCGCGCGCAGGACGAGCGCGAGCTGCTGGTGGTGCTGGAGGACCGCGAGCGGATCGCCCGGGACCTGCACGACGTGGTCATCCAGCGGCTTTTCGCCACCGGCATGCAGCTGCAGGCCGTCGCGCCGCAGACCAACCGCCCGGACATCGCCAAGCGCATCAACGCCGCCGTCGACGACCTGGACGCCACCATCCGGGACATCCGCCGGTCCATCTTCGAGCTCCGCGCCCCGGTCGGCACCACCCTGCGCACCGAGCTGCGCGACGCCATCGACGCGGCCACCGAGACGCTCGGCTTCCGCCCGGTGCTGGACGTCTCGGGGCCCGTCGACAGCGCGGTGCCCGACGACATCGCGCCGGAGATCCTCGCGGTGGTCCGCGAGGCGCTGACCAACATCGCCCGGCACGCGGACGCGACCACCGCCCGGGTGTCGATCCGTGCCGCGGACGGCGCGGTGGTGCTGATCATCGAGGACGACGGCGTCGGCATCGACCCCAGCCGGGCCCGCAGCGGGGTCGTCAACATGGGCGAGCGGGCCCATGACCTCGGCGGCACCTTCGAGGTCGGCCCCGGCGAGGCGGGCGGCACGACGGTGCTGTGGCGGGTGCCGATCACCGGCTGAGCCGCGCGCTGACCGCACCGGGCCGCGGACGGCCGGCGCCCGCGGGACTGGGGCCGTCCGGCCCGTCCCGCCGGGCCGTGCCGCCCTGCCGGGAGCACATCGATCGGGTCGACCCTGAGGGAAAGCGCCGAGAGGGGACCGACGATGAGAGACGACGAGATCCTGGTGGGCACCGACGGCTCGACCGCGAGTCAGGCCGCGGTCCGGTGGGCGGCCCGCGAGGCGGAACTGCGGGCGCTGCCCCTGCGGATCGTGCACGTCTTCGACTGGCAGTGGTACGCCGCCCGGTTCGGCCCCGGTGACACCTATCTGGACGAGGCCCGCAAGGTCGCCGAGACCGTCGTCCTCGAGGCCGAGGAGCAGGCCCGCGCGGTGGCGCCGGCCGTACGGACCCGGACGGACACGCTCATGGGCAAGCCCGCCGCCCGCCTGCTGGCGCTGGCCCAGGACGCGGCGCTGACCGTGGTGGGCAGCCGGGGCCACGGCGGCTTCGCCGGGCTGCTGCTCGGCTCGGTCAGCCAGCGGCTGTCCACCCACGCGCCCGGCCCGGTCGTGGTGGTCCGCGGCAGCGGCGACACCGGGCAGGGCCCGGTGGTGGCCGGCGTGGACGACTCCCCGGCCGCCGGCCACGTGCTGGCGACCGCCTTCGAGGCGGCCGAGCAGCGCGGCGCCCGCCTCGTGGTGGTCCGCACGTTCCTGCCGGCGGTGCCGCTGTGGCTCGACGGCGTGCCGGCCACCGAGGTGCGGACGCCCGAGGAGGACGCCGCCGAGCACGAGCGCCTGGAGGGGCTGCTCAAGCCGTGGCGGCAGAAGTACCCGCAGATCTCGGTGGAGGCGCTGGTGGCGCACGACAGCGCCGCGGCGGTGCTCACCGGGGTGTCCCACACCGCCCAGCTCGTTGTCGTCGGCAGCCGCGGTCACGGCACCGTCGCGGGCGTGCTGCTCGGCTCCACCGGGATGCAGCTGTCACAGCACGCCGAGTGCCCCGTGCTGATCGCCCGGCCCCGTGCCGACGACGGCGGGCCGCGATGACACCACTCGGGACCGATGGCCACCCGGCCCTCGCGGCCGGGCCCGGGGAGGAGGCCGACGCGCTCACCGCGGACGGCGGGATCGTCACGATCCGGCCGCTGCGCCGCGATGACCGCGCCGGCCTCGCCGCCCTGTTCGGCGAGGCGTCGGAGGAGAGCCTGCGGCTGCGGTTCTTCATCGTGCCCGGCACGCCCACCCTGACCGCGGAGGTGGACCGGCTGCTGCGGCCCGACACCGAGCAGCACGTCAGCCTGGTCGCGGTGCTGACCGGCCGGCCCGTCGGGGTCGCCTCGTACGAGCGGGTGCGCGACCTCGACCGGCGCGCGGAGTTCTCCGTCTTCGTCGCCGAGCACCACCGTGGCCGCGGCATCGGCACGCTGCTGCTGGAGCACCTGGCGATCCGGGCGCACGCGCACGGCATCACCGAGCTGATCGGCGAGGTGCTGCCGGGCAACGTGCGGATGCTCAAGGTGGCCCGCGACCTCACCAGCAAGGTGTGGTCGCGGTTCGCCGGCGGCGTCGTCGACATCGGCATCACCACCGGGACCGACGAGTCCGCCGAGCTCGCCATCGACGTCCGGGACCGGGTCGCGGAGCGGGCCTCCCTGCAGGCGATCCTCTCCCCCGCCGCGGTGGCCGTGGTGGGCGCCGGGCACCGTCCCGGCAGCGTCGGCCGGGAGACCCTGCTGGCCCTGCGCGGCTACGGCTACACCGGCCGGCTGTACGCGGTCAACCGCACCGGCACGCCCGTCGAGGGTGTCCCGGCGTACCGCAGCGTCCGCGAGCTGCCGCCGCCGGTGGACCTGCTCGTCATCGCGGTGCCCGCCGACCAGGTCCTCGCCGTCCTGGCCGACGCCGGGCCGGTCGGGGTGCACGGCGCCGTCGTGCTCAGCGCGGGTTTCGGCGAGGCCGGGCCGCGGGGCCGGCAACGCCAGCACGACCTGCTGGTCAGCGCCCGCGCCCAGGGCATCCGGCTGGTCGGCCCGAACTGCCTCGGCCTGGTCAACACCGACCCCACGGTGCGCCTCAACGCCGGCTTCGCGCCGATGCCGCCGCGCCCCGGCGGGCTCGCCGTCGCCGCCCAGTCCGGCGCGGTGGCGATCGCCCTGCTCGACAGCGCCGACCGGTACGGGCACGGCATCTCGACCCTGGTGTCGCTGGGCAACAAGGCCGACGTCAGCGGCAACGACCTCATCGCGTACTGGCACGACGATCCGGCGACCAAGGCCGTGGCGCTGTATCTCGAGTCGTTCGGCAATCCGCGCAAGTTCGCCCGTACCGTCCGGGCGCTGTCCCGTCGCAAGCCGGTGCTGGCCGTCAAGAGCGGGCGGTCGCTGGCCGGGCAGCGCGCCGGCGCCTCGCACACCGCCGCGGCGGCCGCCCCGGCTGCCACCGTCGATGCCCTGTTCGACCAGGCCGGCGTGGTGCGCACCGACACCCTCGGCGAGCTGCTCGACGCGGCTCGTGTGCTGACCGACCAGCCGTTGCCGGCCGGCGACCGCCTCGCCATCGTCGGCAACGCCGGCGGGCTCAACGTGCTGGCGGCCGACGCGGCGGAGGCGGCCGGCCTGCGGGTGCCACCGCTGAGCGCGGCGACGATCGGGCTGCTCGCCGAGACCGCGCCCGGCGCGGCCGCCACGGACAACCCGGTGGACCTGGGCGCGGGCGCCTCCCCGGCGGCCTTCGCCGCCGCAGCCGCAGCCGTGGCGGACAGCGGCGACACCGACGCGCTGCTGCTCGTTGTGATCGCCACCCGGGCGAACGCGCCCGGCGAGATCCTCGCGGCGCTCGGCCCGGTGGTCGACGGGCATCCCGGGCTGCCGGTGGCCGTGGTCCTGATCGGATACGACCGGGCCGTGCCCACCCTCGGCACCCGCCGGGCGCCGGTCTTCGACCTGCCGGAACGGGCCGCTGCCGCGCTGGCCCGGGCGAGCTCGTACGCGGCCTGGCGACGGTTGCCGCTGGGCCGCCGGCCGGAACTGCCCGATGTGGACAGCGAACGGGCCGCGGAACTGGTGCGCACGGCGCTCGCCGAGGGCGGCCAGTGGCAGCCCTACGAGCGGACGGCGGCGATCCTGGCCGCGTACGGGATCAGGATCCTGCCCGGCGCCGTCGCCCACACGGCCCGCGAGGCGGTCATGGCCGCCGAGCGGGCCGGCTATCCGGTGGTGCTGAAGTCCGCCGACCCCGAGCTGGTGCACAAGACCGACACGGGCGGCGTCCGGCTGGGCCTGGCCGACGCGGCCGCGGTGACGCGCGCGTTCGTCGCCGTGGCAGCCGCGGGGCAGCCCGGCGCGGGCGTGCTCGTGCAGCGGCAGGTGTCCGCGCCGGTGGAGCTGCTGGCCGGGCTGGCCCACGACCCGCTGTTCGGGTCGGTGGTGCTGCTGGGCCTGGGCGGGGTGCGCACCGAGCTGTTCGACGACCGGGTGCTGCGGCTGGTGCCGATGACCGACCTCGACGCCGGGCGGATGTGGCGCGGCCTGCACTGCGCGCCGCTGCTCACCGGCTATCGGGGCGCGGCGCCGGTGGACACGGCCGCGCTGGAGGATCTGGTGCTGCGGCTGGGCCGGCTGGCCGAGGAGCTGCCCGAGATCGCCGAACTGGACCTGAACCCGGTGCTGGCCGGTCCGGACGGCGTGGTCGCGGTGGACGCGAAACTGCGGCTCGCACCGGTCGGCGGCGAGCCGGACGCCACGGCGCGGCGGCTGGCGCCCGCGCGCCGGCCCTGACCCACCGCGGTGCCGAGCCGGGCCGCTCCCGATGCGGGGCCACCCCCCGGAGCCGGGCCGCTCCCGGAGCCGGACCACTCCCGATGCGGGGCCGCTCCCGGAGCCGGGCCGCCGCCGGAGCCGGGCCGCCGCCGGAGCCGGAGCGTTCCCGATGCGGGCCGCTGCCGGAGCCGGGCCGCTCCCGATGCGGGGCCGCTCCCGGAGCCGGGCCGCTGCCAGTACCGGGCTGCCGCCTTTGCCGGGCTCGCCGCCTGGTCGGTGCAGAGCCTCCGCTGGTGCAGAGCCTCCGCTGGTGCAGAGCCGGTGGCGGTGCTGGGCAGGTGGCGGTGCAGGGCCGTGGCGGTGCAGGGCCGGTGACGGTGCAGGGCCGTGACGGTGCAGGGCCGGTGACGGTGCAGGGCCGTGACGGTGCAGGGCCGGTGACGGTGCTCCTGGGCCGGTGACGGTGCTCCTGGGCCGGTGACGGTGCTCCTGGGCCGGTGACGGTGCTCCTGGGCCGGTGACGGTGCTCCTGGGCCGGTGGCGGTGCAGGGACGCGCCGGGCCATCGCTGGTGCAGGGCCTGATGGTTCGCACGCTGACGCGGGAGATGTCCCCGGCACCCGGGCAGCCGGATGGGGCACCGCGGTGATCGCGGTGCCCCATCCGGGTCGCGGGTCAGCCCACCAGGAAGACCGGGCAGTCGGCGCGCTGGAGCAGGGCGCGGCTCACCGAGCCGAGCAGCGCGTCGGTGACCGGGCGCCGGCCGTGCCGGCCCACGATGACCGCGGCGGCCTTGCCGGACGCGGCCAGCAGCGCCGGGATCGGGTCGCCGGTGACGACGCGGTGGTGCACGACGACGCCGTCGCGGTGTTCCGCGCGGTCGGCCGGCACCGGTCCGTCCCCGGCGGCGTGCAGCATGATCAGCTCACAGCCGCGCAGCTGGGCCTCGGCCAGCGCGAACCCGATCGTCCGGGGTGAGGTGGGTGAGGCGTCCACGCCGACGACGATCGGCCGGGTGCCGTACTGCGCGCCGGGCGGCCAGCCGGGCACCCGCACCACCAGGACCGTGCCGGGGTGGTGGATGGCGACCCGGTCGCCGACCGCCATGCCGAGAGCGGCGCTGGCCAGGCCATGCTCGTGACCGACCACGACCAGGCCGGCGGAAACGGCCTCGGTCAGCAGCGCCGCGGCGGGCGCGCCGACCACCAGCCGGCTCGTCACGGCGACCGTCGGCGAGCAACCGTGCACCCGGTCGGTCATCCGTTCCAGCAGCTGGGCGCCGAGGTCGCGGGCCGGGTGCCGGACGGCGCCGTGCTGGACGTGCACCAGCCGCAGGTCCCAGCCCCGCAGTTCGGCCTCGATGGCGGCGTGGTCCACCGCCACGTAGCCGGCCAGGCTGTCGTCCACCCCGACCAGCACCAGCCCGGTCTTGGTCCGCTCCGGCCGTGCGGGCGCCGGAGCGGGCACCGTGACCCGGGTCTGCCGGTAGGTGTCCATGCTGAGGTAGCGGTTGACGGCCTCGCTGTAGGTCGTCGCCCGGCGCAGGTCGCCCGCGCTGCGCTGGGCTTCTCGTTGCGTTGCCTGCCTGTCGAGGTCACTCATCGCCGGCCTCCCCCGATGCGATTCCTTCCTCCTCAGTGCAGCCGATCCAGCGGGTTCAGCACAGGGCCGTAGGTCCCGCGGCCGGCAGGCGGGCGGGGCAGACGTGCTCGGCCCCCAGCTCTGCCAGCCGCCGGGACGAGGTCCGCAGCCGGCCGGCCAGGATCGCGACGAAGCGGGTCGTCAGTTCCAGGCCGAGGGCCGGGTCCTCGCCGAACAGGTTCCGGACCTCGGCGGCCCGGAACTCGACCGCCCGGATCTCGTCGGCCACCACCGCACCCAGCGCACGCCGGTACGGCGGCACCAGCCAGGAGCAGCCGACCACCCCGTGGGCGCCGACCTCGTCGATCACGACGGCACCGCGCCCGGGCACGACGACGTCGAGGTGCACCGCGCCGGAGCCGAGCAGCAGGAAGCTGTCGGCCGGCTCGTCCTGCCGGAACAGCCGGTGGCCCGTGGGCCGCAGCACCGGGCTGCCCTGCAGCGCCAGCCGGTGCAGCCAGCCCATGGGCAGGTCGCCGAGCAGCGGGTGCAGGACCAGTTCGTCAAAAACGGTCAGCGGTGCCATCGTGTCTCCCTGCCTGGGGTGCGGGATCCGGCGGCAACCGGATCCCGCGGCATCCGTCAGGTCTTGTCGGCCTTCTTGGCGACCGAGATCGGAATGGTCTTGGCGGCCGGGCCGGCCTCGCCGACGAGCGCGCTGATCTCCAGGATCCCGTCGTGGTACTCGGCGCTCAGCGTGTCCGCCTTGGCGCCCACCGGCAGCGGGATCGTGCGGTAGAAGGTGCCGTACCGGAACTCGGAGTGGCCCTTCTCGATGTGCTCCTCCTTGCGTTCCACCTGCAGCCGCAGGTCTCCGCCGGCGAGGCTGACCTGGACGTCCTTGGCCGGGTCGATGCCGGGAAGCTCGGCGCGCACGAGGTAGCGGTCGCCGTCGATCTTCTCCTCGATCCGGATGTCGGGGCCCAGCAGCCAGGACAGGCTGAGGTCGAACGGGCTGCCCGCGGCACGGAATCTGGTGATCGTGGACATCTGTCACCTCCTTGTGACGTGGTTACGACTCCATCCCAGCGCCGGTGACGCGGGCGTCACCAGAGCCGGACGGCCCGGCCCCGCGGTCAGGAGGTCAGGTGGGAGGGCCGGTGGGTGAGCCGCTCGATGTCGCCGGCGGTGGCCTCGAGCAGCTGGTGGGCCAGGTCGGCCAGGGCGCGGGCGACGGCGAGCTCGTCGCCGATCTCGGGCACCTCGCGGTCGTCCGGACGGCGCCGGGCCACCCCCTCGGCCCGCAGCGGCGCCGGGGTGCCGCTGTAGAGCCGGGCTACGGCGTGGGTGCGGCGCTCGTCGTCGTGCTCGTTGATGTCGATCTCGACACGCCAGGTTCGGGTATGGGCCATGACAGCACCTTCTTGCGGTCGTGTTGGATACTACCGGTCACGGGGCCTGTTTTCCGGTCGTGAGCGCCTGTTCCCGGGTCGGCCGGGCCTGCCAGCCCAGCGGCACCAGCAGCACCGGGCAGACGGTGCCCCGCATCCCCGAGCTGCCGAGCGAGCCGTAGACGAGCTCGGCGAAGCGGCCGGTCCGCCCCATCCCGGCCACCAGCAGGCGGCTGCGCCGGGCGGCCCGCTGCAGCGTGTAGCCGACGTCGATCTCCTGCACGATCAGCCGTTCCACGACCACGTCCGGGTAGGTCCAGGCCCAGCCGGCCAGCGCCTCGGCGAGGTGGCGGTCGGCCTGCGCCCGATCGGGCGGCTGGCCGGCGCCGGCCGGCGCCGCCGGGTCGGGACCCGGGGACTCCATGTGCAGGGCCACGAGGTTCGCCCGGTACCGGGCCGCCTCCTCGTAGGCACAGGCCACGGTCGAGGTGGACCGCTGATCACCGGAGGCGGCCAGCACCACGGGGCCGTGCGGCGGCGTGGTGCCGCGGTGCACCAGCACCGGGCAGGCGCTCTGGTGGGCCAGGTAGGTCGCCGTCGACCCCCAGCTGGGCTGGGCCGGCGCGTCGTCACGATGGCCCACCACCAGCAGGCGCGCGGTGGCCGATCGCTTGGCCAGCACGGCGGACGCCCGGCCGCTGAGCAGCTCGGTGGTGACCCGCAACCGGGGTTCCTGGTGCACGGCCCGCCGTGCCGCGAGCTCCAGCAGGTGCCGGCTGTCCGCCTCGGTCGGCAGCGGGCTGCGGTGCTGCGCGGACCCGCTGTACCGGCTCGGCCAGACGTGCACGATCACCAGTGGCGCGTCGCGTCGGATCGCCTCCGCGACGCCGAGATCAACGACGGTCGGGTGTTCCCGGGCCCGGTCGATACCGACCACGACGGGAAACTGCTGCGAGTGCGACACGACGGTGTGCATAACTGGACGGTAGGCGCGGCCGGAAGCGGGCAGAACGGCCGATGGACCGGGATGGCCGGGACCTTTGTCCGCAGCCATCCCGGTCCATCCCCTTCACTTGCCGTAGTACGCGGCCCGCATGAGCTCCTGCATGTCGTCGAGCATCGGCATCCGCGGGTTGGCCGGCGCGCACTGGTCCTGGTAGGCGTTCAGGGACTGTTGCGGCACGGCGTCCAGGAATTCCCGCTCGTCGACGCCGGCCTGCTGGAACGAGTCCTGGATGCCGACCTCGCGGCGCAGCTGCTCCACCGCGGCGGCGAAGGACTCCACGCCCTCCTCCGGGGTGGCGGCGGAGAGCCCGAGCATCCGGGCGATGTCCTGGAACCGCTCCGGGGCCCGGTAGCTCTCGTACTTGGGCCAGCCGGTGAGCTTGGTCGGCACCGTGCCGTTGTAGCGGATCACGTGCGGCAGCAGGATGGCGTTGGTCCGGCCGTGCGCGATGTGGAACGTGGCGCCGAGGGTGTGCGACATGGCGTGCACGATGCCGAGGAACGCGCTGCCGAAGGCCATGCCGGCGATGGTTCCGGCGTTGTGCATCTTCTCCCGGGCCTCCGGGTCGTGCGGGCCGTCGGTGACCGCCCGGCCCAGGTAACCGAAGATCATCTTGATCGCCTGGAGCGCGAGCCCGTCGGTGAAGTCGTTGGCGTAGACCGACACGTACGACTCGACGGCGTGGGTCAGCGCGTCGAAGCCGCTGTCCGCGGTGATCGCCGGCGGCAGGTCGGTGGCCAGCACCGGGTCGACGATCGCGACGCTGGGCGTCAGCGCGTAGTCGGCCAGCGGGTACTTCTTGCCGGTCGCGCCGTCGGTGATGACCGCGAACGGGGTGACCTCCGCGCCGGTGCCCGAGGTGGTCGGGATGCACACCAGCCGGGCCCGCTCGCCCAGGGTCGGGAACGTGAAGGCCCGCTTGCGCACGTCGAAGAACTTCTCCCGCATGTCGGAGAAGACCACCTCCGGGTGCTCGTAGCGCAGCCACATCACCTTCGCCGCGTCCATCGCCGAGCCGCCGCCGAGCGCGACGATGGTGTCCGGCCGGAAGGAACGCATCAGCTCGGCGCCCCGGTCGACGGTGGCCAGGCTGGGCTCGGGCTCGACGTCGTCGATGATCTGCAGGGCGACCCGCTCCGGCCGGTGCTGCAGCACGGTGATGATCCGGTCCACGTAGCCGAGCCGGGTCATGGTGTGGTCGGTGACCACGGTGACCCGCTGCACGTCGGGCATGTCGGCCAGGTAGCGGATCGCGTTCGGCTCGAAGTAGATCTTCGGCGGCACCTTGAACCACTGCAGGTTGTTGCTGCGCCGGCCGATCCGCTTGATGTTGATCAGATCCACCGCGCTGACGTTGTTGGACACCGAGTTGCGCCCGTAGCTGCCGCACCCCAGCGTGAGCGAGGGCAGGAACGCGTTGTACATGTCGCCGATACCACCTTGCGAAGCCGGTGCGTTCCAGATGATCCGGACCGCCTTGACGTGCCGGCCGTACGCCTCGGCGACGGCCTCGTCCTCGGTGTGGATGACCGCGCTGTGCCCGAGGCCGTTGAACTCCACCATGCTCGCGGCGTAGCCGAAGCCCTGCTCGGTCGAGTCGGCGCGGAGCACGGCCAGCACCGGGCAGAGCTTCTCCCGGGTCAGCGGCTCCTGCGGGCCCACCCCGCTCACCTCGACCAGGATGATCGAGGTGTCCGGCGGCACGGTGATCCCGGCCCGCTCGGCGATCCACGCCGCGCTCTGGCCCACCACGTCGGCGTTGAGCTTGTCCCCGGCGCAGTCCACGCTGCCCGCGGCCGCGCCGAAGATGAGCTGCTCGATCTTGGCCTTGTCCTCCGCGGTGGCCCGGTAGGCGTGCAGCCGGGCGAACTCGGCGAGCGCGGCGGGGTAGATCTCGGCGTCGATGATCGCCGCCTGCTCGGAGGCGCACACCATGCCGTTGTCGAACGACTTGGACAGCACCACGTCGTGCACGGCCCGGCCGAGCTTCGCGGTGCGGTGCAGGTAGGCGGGCACGTTGCCGGCGCCGACGCCCAGCGCCGGCTTGCCGGCCGAGTAGGCCGCGCGCACCATGGCGTTGCCGCCGGTGGCCAGCACGACCGAGACGCCGGGGTGGTTCATCAGGGCGCCGGTCGCCGCCACGGACGGGCTGCCGACCCACTGGACGCAGTGCTCCGGCGCCCCCGCCGCGATCGCCGCGTCACGGACGATCCGCGCCGCCTCGGCGCTGCACTGCTGCGCGGCCGGGTGGAACGCGAAGATGACCGGGTTACGGGTCTTCAGCGCGAGCAGCGCCTTGAAGATCGTCGTGGAGGTCGGGTTGGTGACCGGGGTGACCGCGCACACGACCCCGACCGGCTCGGCGATCTCGACGATGCCGTTGATCTCGTCCCGGGCGATCACCCCGACGGTCTTGAGCCCGGCCATGTGGTGCGGCACGTGCTCACACGCGAAGATGTTCTTGACGGCCTTGTCCTCGAACAGGCCCCGGCCGGTCTCCTCGACGGCCAGCCGGGCCAGCTCGGTGTGCTTGCTCAGCGCGGCCACCGAGGCCTTGGCGACGATCGTGTCGATCTGCTCCTGGGTGAACCTGTCGTATGCGGCCAGGGCCTCCAACCCGTGCTCGACCAGCGTGTCGATCGTGCTGTCGATGTCGTCCGGCGCCTCGATGGGCACTCCGGTGACAATGGCGGTGTCGGCCATGGCGGCATTCCTCCGGTTCGGGAGCGGGCGCGTACCGCCCGTTCACGATCCACTCTTGCGAACGCCGCGTGATCACACCCGACCGCAACGACCCCACCTGGTGGGCCGTTGGTCCCGCACCGGGCACATCCGGCAGCCGGGCGGCGCCCCGCCCGGCTCGGTCGCCGGTAGCGCGGAGAGCTCGTGCCGTGGGCCCCGGGACGAGGGGGCAGCCGGATTCCGGGGCCGCTGCGGCGACGAGCCCTCCTGCCTCGATCATCTCCGCGGCCGCCCCACGGTGACAGGGCTGTGCGGCCCGGGTGCCGGGCCGCACAGCCCTATCGGTATCCGGCCGGCGGCGGTTGGCTGAAGGTAAGGCAGCCGGTGCGGTGCCGGTCGCCACGAGCGCCTGGACGGCGTCATGACTATCCCCGGAACCGATACCCGCGAGCCGGCCATCGTCGTCACGGATCTCACCCGCCGGTACGGGACCCTGCTCGCGCTGGACCAGGTCAGCTTCACCGTCGAGGTGGGGCAGATCGTCGCGCTGCTGGGGCCCAACGGGGCCGGCAAGACCACGGCGGTGGAGATCCTCGAGGGCTACCGGCCGCGGGACGGCGGGCAGGTGTCGGTCCTCGGCTTCGATCCGGCCGACGGCGGGCGCCCGTTCCGGGAACGGATCGGCATCGTGCTGCAGACCGCCGGGTTCGAGGAGGAGTTCACCGTCGGCGAGCTGCTCCGGCTCCAGGTGTCGCTGTACCCGCGCCGGTACGACCCGGACGAGCTCGCCGAGCTGGTCGGCCTCGCCGACCGCCGGCGTACCCGGGTCAAGGCGCTCTCCGGCGGGCAGCGCCGCCGGCTGGATCTCGCCCTGGGCCTGGCCGGCCGGCCCGACCTGCTCTTCCTCGACGAGCCCACCACCGGCTTCGACCCGGCGGCCCGGCACCACGCCTGGGACCTCATCGACCGGCTCCGCGGGCTGGGCACCACGATCCTGCTCACCACGCACTACATCGAGGAGGCCGAGCGGCTCGCCGACCGGGTGGCGGTGCTGCGCTCCGGGCGCCTCATCGCCTGGGGCCGGCCGAGCGAGCTGGAGGCCCGGTGCGGGCTGCCCAGCCGGCTGTCGTTCCGGCTGCCCGCCGGCTTCACCGTGGACCTGCTGCCGCCGCTGTCGGGCACCCGGGACGGCGACGGCGCGGAGGTTGTCGTCCACACCCACCAGGCGCTGGCCGACACCCGGCTGCTGACCGACTGGGCCGCCGCGAACCACCTCGACCTGCCGACGCTGACGCTCACGCCGCCCGGCCTGGAGGACGCCTACCTCAGCCTCACCGGGGAGCCGGCAGATGACCACCGTTGAGCACGCGCACCCGGCGACGTGGCCGGTACGGACCATGACCGCGCACGCCCTGCGCGGCTTCACCCGGTCGCCGCTGTCGACGTTCTTCACGCTCGTCTTCCCGCTGGCCTTCCTGGTGATCGTGTCCGCGATCGTCGGCAACGAGACGACCGACGCCGGCGTGCCCGTGGCGCAGTTCCTGGTCGCGCCGTTCGCCGTCTTCGGGGTGGCCGAGGCCGCCTTCGTGGTGCTGGCGACCGACACCGCCGGGCTGCGCGAACGCGGCGTCCTGATGCGGCTGCGGGGCACGCCGGTGCCCGTGGGCACGGCGCTCACCGCCCGGGTGGCGGCGACGGCCGTGGTGTCGGCGGCGGCGGTGACGCTGCTGACCACGGTCGGCGTCGGCCTGTACGGCGTGGAGATCATCTGGCGGAAGGTCCCGGCGCTGCTGCTGACGCTGGCGCTGGGCATCGGGTGTTTCGCGGCGCTCGGGCTGGCCCTGGTGGCGCTGACCCGGACGGTGCTCATCGTGCAGACGCTCACCCAGGGCCTGCTCATCCCGCTGGCGTTCATCTCCAATGTCTTCATCGTCGGCGCGGACCTGCCGGTGTGGCTGGACCGGATCGGCGGGGCGCTGCCGCTGCGGCATTTCGCCGACGCGATGGCGCAGACCTTCGACCCGTACGGCGGCTACGGCTTCCGCCGCGGCGACCTGCTGGTGCTGGCGGCCTGGGGGCTGGCCGGCGCCGCCGTGGCGCTGTGGCGGTTCGGCTGGATGCCGCGCGGGTCCGGGTCCACCGGGGCGGTGGCCACGCCGGCGCCCGTAGGGGCGACGGCACCGGCCGCGCCCGCGCCGCACCGGGTCGACGCCGGCCGGCGTAGCGCCGCGGCCCTGCTGACCACCCAGGTCCGGTACGCGCTCACCAGCCAGTGGCGCGACCCGCTCTCGGTCTTCTTCGCGGTGGTCTTCCCGGTGCTGCTGCTCGCGCTGTTCCCCACCGTGTTCGGCGCCGGCCCGGTGCACGGGCTGACCTCGGCGCAGTACCTGCTGCCCGGCATGACGGCGTACGCGATCGCGGTCGCGGGCTACGTGAACATGCCCGAGGACGTCGCCCAGGCCCGCGGCAAGGGCGTGCTCAAGCGGCTGCTGGGCACCCCGCTGCCGCTGCGCTGGTACCTCGCCGGCCGGATGTCCGCGGTGCTGGTGGTCTCGACGCTGGCCTCGGTGCTGCTCGGCGTGGTCGCCGTGCTGTTCCTCGACGTCCGCCTCGACCCGGCCCGGCTGCCGGCCGTCGCCGTCGGTGTGGTGCTCGGGGCGTGCTGCTTCGCCGCGCTCGGGCTGGCGGCCGTCGCCCTGCTGCGCTCGGCCACCTCGCTGGTCGCGGTCACCCTCGGCACGCTGCTGCCGCTGAGCTTCGTGTCCGACGTCTTCCCGGTGGGCGACGCGCCGCTGCCCGGCCCGCTGGCGGCGATCGGCGCGCTCTTCCCGCTCAAGCACCTGATGGCCGCGCTGCTGGCCGCCACCTCCCCGGACGGGCCGGGCAGCGGCTTCGCCGCCGGCCACCTCGCAGTGGTCGCCGGCTGGACCGTGGCCGGCCTGCTCGTCGTGCGGCTCCGCGGCCTGTACCGCGGCTGACCACGGCGTGCGGGCCGGTTACCGGGCGCTCCAGGCCTGCACGATGCGCAGCTGGCGCAGCGACGAGGCGAGCAGCTGGAAGTACACGTTGCGCACGTCCGGTGCGGTCAGGCCCGGCAGCGTCGGCTCCAGCATCGTGACGGTCTCACTCAGGGTCGCCGCGATCACCTGCAAGGCCGCCGACCGGCCCGCCCGGCCGCGGGCCCGCAGCCGGTCGTAGTCACGCTGCGCCGCGGCGTCGGCGAACACGCCCGGCGCCAGGTGCGTGCCCGGGTCACCCGCCGCGTAACGGTCCAGCAGCAGCCGTACGGCGATCAGCTCGCGGGTCTGCGCCCCGACCAGCTCGGCCGGGAACGGCGTGTACGCGTCGGCGAAGACGGCCAGCAGGTCGTGCACGATCTTGATCCGTACCGCCAGGGCGCGCAGGTGGGCCCGCTGGACCGGGTCGATCGACCCGGCCGGCTGGTCGACGACCTCGACGCCGCAGAACCCGGCCCGGTCCCGCCAGGGCGCGTCCAGCACGGACGTGGTGCTCCGGTCCGCCATGGCGGACTCCTCTCAGGACAGCATCCGCCGGTGGCGGTGGGTGAACTGCTCGAGGTCACCGGTGGCGACGTCGAGCGCCTTGTACGCCAGGTCGGCGAGCGCCCGGGCGGTGGCCGGCTCGTCGCTGAGCTTCGCCGCCTCCTGATCGGACGGCTGCCACCGCAAAGTCGTCTCCCGCCGGGTGCGGCCGTCGTCCTCGTGCTCGATGATCCGGATCTCGACCGTCCAGGTACGCGTGCGGACCATGGCGGCACCTCCTCGGGGCGACGGCGACCGGTCAGCCCGGCCGGCGCCTCTGTCCATCTCAGCGCGGGCCGCCCAAGGTCTGCAGTGCCATAGGTCCCGAACCGGGCTCAGCTCTCCGGGGGCATCGGCAGCGGATGCCGGTCGACGTCACGCTCGGCCAGCCGCTGCATGGCGCGGCGGTACTGCCGGCCGCTGATCTGATCGGCCAGCAGCTGCCGGACGAGGGCGCCCTCCAATGACTCCGGCGGCTCCGGCCGGGCCGATTCCGCCTGCTCCGCCGTGCCGGGCCGGTCGCCGGCCGCCGAGTCGCGCACGGCCGACCAGGTGGTCACCACGAGGATCACCGCCATCGAGATCGTCAGCAACGCCAGGAAGACCATCCCCATCACCCCCTCGCGATCATCATCGGGACCGCCGCGCCGCGATCGACAGGGCCCGAGGTCCCGTCGGGGCGGGCCGGACGCCGGATCAGCTCCGGCCGCGGACCACCACCACCGGGCAGTGCGCGTGCTGCGCGCAGTGCTGGCTGACCGAGCCGAGCAGGGTGCCGGCGAAGGCGCCGTGCCCGCGCGAGCCCACCACGAGCAGGGCCGCGTGCGCCGACATGTCGATCAGCGCCTGGGCCGGGTGACCGGGCACCACGTTCTCCAGCACCGGGACGTCCGGCTCGTCGGCGCCCAGCGCCTCCTGGACCGCGTGGCTCAGGATCTTGCCCGCGGTCCCCGCGAAGTCCTCGTACGGGACGACCGCCCCGATGCCGTAGTAGGCCGGGTACTCCCAGGTGGTCACCGCCTGGACCCGGCCGCCCGTACGCCGGGCCTGGGCCAGCGCCCAGCGCAGCGCCGCCTGCGACGACGGCGAACCGTCCACTCCCACCACGATGTCGGTGTCCCGGACATCGCTGTTACGTGCGTCCTGTGGCGCCATCACGCGCCTCCCCTCGATCCAGGCGGCCCCTGTCCACCGTGCGCCCGGGGCGGGATCGTCGACCAGGGTCGAAATCCCCGCCGCCGGCATGACGGGTCCTTCGGCCCTGCCCGCGCCGCCGCCGGGCGCGGTGCCATCGAGGCATCCCAACCGGAAGCAGGTCGACCATGGAAGGAACAACCGACACAAGACGTCGCCGCATCACCACCACCCTGCTCCGTGCCTTGACCGTGGTGGTGACTGCCGTACCCCTGACGCTGGCAGGCACGGCCGCCGAGGCCGCACCCGCCCCCGAGCCCGGCACCTTCACCGGGTACGGCTTCGACGCCTGCACCGCGCCCGCGAGCGCGACGATGACCGCCTGGCTGGCGTCGCCGTACCGGGCGGTGGGGATCTACTTCGGCGGCAACAACCGGGGTTGCACGCAGCCGAACCTCACCGCGGACTGGGTCGCCACGCAGCAGGCGGCCGGCTGGCACCTGATCCCGCTCTACCTGGGGCCGCAGGCGTCCTGCACCACCTCGACCAAGAAGAACCTGATCGACAACGCCCAGGCCGCGGCGCAGGGCCGGGCCGCCGCCGAGGACGCGGTCGCCCAGGCCACCGCGCTGGGGCTGGCGCGGGAAAGCGTGCTGATCTATGACATGGAGGCGTACCGGACCGACGACACCGCCTGCCGGACCGGGGTGCTGGCGTTCCTGAGCGCCTGGACGGCCCGGCTGCACGACCTCGGCTACCTGTCCGGCTTCTACAGCAGCATGGGCTCGGGCGTGGCCGACCAGGTGGCGTCCTACAACACCGTCGGGTACGCGCGCCCCGATTACCTCGACTTCGCCCGCTGGGACAACGTCGCCACGGTGACCGACTCGGCCCTGCCGGCCGGCTACTGGGAGCCGCAGCGCCGGATGAAGCAGTACCGCGGCGGCCACAACGAGACGTGGGGCGGCGTCACCATCAACATCGACAACGACTACCTCGACGTCGCACCGCTGCCGCCGGCCCAGTTCGCCGACTTCACCGGCAACGGCTGGACCGACGTGCTGGCCATGACGATCAGCTCCGGGATCCTGTTCATCTACCCGGGCAACGGCAACTACATCGACGCCGCCGCTCTCGCCAAGATCGGTGGCGGCTGGCAGGCGATGAACGCGATCGTCCGGATCGGCGATCTGGACCGGGACGGCCACGAGGACGTGGTGGCCCGGCAGAGCTCCACCGGGGAGCTCTGGTTCTACCCCGGCACCGGCACGGCGCTGGGCCCGCGCAAGCTTCTCGCCACCGGCTGGGGCGGGCTGCGGGAGATCTCCGGCATCGGCGACTTCGACCGGGACGGCTACCCCGACGTGCTGGCGGCGCGCAGCAGCGACGGCAAGCTGCTGCTCTACCCCGGGCAGGCGGGCGCGACCCTGGGCACCGCGGTGGTGGTCGGCACCGGCGGCTGGAACACCATGACGGAGCTCGCCGGCGTCGGCGACTTCACCGGTGACGGCTATCCGGACCTGGTGGCCCGGCTCACCTCCACCGGCGTGCTGTACCTGTATCCCGGGCGTACCGGTGGTTTTGCCGCCCGCCAGCAGATCGGCACCTCCTGGACCGGCATGCGGGACCTGGTCGGGGTCGGCGACTTCGACCGGGACGGGCACACCGACCTGGCGGCCGTGCAGAAGTCCACCAGCCGGCTGCTGCTCTACCGCGGCACCGGCACCGGGCTGCGCGCGGGGGTGCAGATCGCGACCAGCTTCGGCGGGCGTTCCCCGGTCTCCTGACCGGCGCGCCGAGCACCGGCCCGGGCCGTCCGGCCCGGGCCGGACCTTTGCCGCCGGGGGTCGGGACGTCGGCCTCTGCCCGGCCGGGACGGACCGGGGTCTGCTCGGGGTGAATCCCTCAGGAGGTGTCATGAACCGCTATCCGTTGCGGGTCGAGGCACGTCGTGACGAGACCCTGAGCCGGTGGCTGTGGCTCGTCAAGTGGGCGTTGCTCATCCCGCACTTCCTGGTCCTGGCTGTGTTGTGGGTCGGCGTGGTGGTGCTCACCCTGGTCGCCTATCTCGCGGTCCTGCTCACCGGCAGGTACCCGCCCGCGATCCGGTCGTACAACCTCGCGGTGCTGCGCTGGAGCTGGCGGGTCAACTACTACGGCTACCAGGCGCTCGGCACCGACCGGTATCCGCCGTTCACGCTCGCCGACGTGCCGGACTATCCGGCCCGGGTGCGGCTCGCCGAGACCGGCCCGCCGCCGCGCTGGCTGCCGCTGGTGGCCTGGCTGCTGGCCGTGCCGCACATCCTGCTGCTCGCGGCGCTCGGCGGCGCGGCGAGCTGGACCTTCGACACCGGCGACGGCACCACCACCTCGGCACCGCTCGGCCTGGTGACCGTGGGCGTCCTCATCGCCGGGCTCAGCCTGCTGTTCACCGCCCGCTACCCGCGCGGGCTGTACGACCTGCTGGTCGGCGTGGGCCGGTGGAACCTGCGGGTGATCGCGTACCTCATCCTGCTCACCCCGGACTACCCGCCGTTCCGCCTGGACCAGGGTGACGACGAGCCCGACGACGACCCGCCCGGGCCGGCCCGGGCCGGCGATCCCGCGGCGGCACCGGCCGCTCCGGACGGCCCGATCACCCCGGCACGGCCGGACGGTCCCGCGCACGGCTCGGTGGCCGGCGCCGTCATCGCCCTGGTGGCCGGCGCGGTGCTGCTGATCCCGGCCGCCGGGCTCGGCGCGGCCGGCACGGCCCTGCTCGTCTTCGACGGGATGCGCGACAGCTCCGGGTACGTGACCAGCCCGGTGGTGCGCGCGAGCAGCTCCACCGCCGCCATCACCGCCGACGGCATCACGATCGAGGGCGGGGACTTCTGGGCCCGCAACCTCGCCGACGTCGGCGGCGTCCGGATCACGGCGTCGAGCACGACCGGCAAGGCCGTGTTCGTGGGCATCGCCCGGCAGTCCGACGTGGAGTCCTGGCTGTCCGGCACCGCGCGGGACAGCATCGTGAACGTCGATGACGGCGTGGCCGGCTACGAGCGGACCACCGGCGCCGTGCGGGCCGTGCCCGCGCCGACCGGGCAGGACTTCTGGCTGGCGGCCACGACCGGCACGGACACCACGACCCTGGAGTGGCAGGCGACCGAGGGCAACTACACCGTCGTGCTGGCCAACGCCGACGGTTCGGTGGACCTCGGCACCCGGGTCCGGGGCTCGGCGCAGATCCCCGACCTGACCGCCCTCGGTGGCGGCGTGCTGGGCGCCGGCATCCTGCTCGGCCTGCTCGGCATCGGACTCATCGTGCTGGGCGGCGTCGCGCTGGGCCGCCGGCACAGCGAGCCCCCGTCCGGGGCGGAACCGCCTCCGCCGTCTCCGCAGCACTTCCCGCCGCCGCCCGCGGTCATCGCGTCGTAGCGGCACGACGGAGAGACCCGTTCCGGGTCTCTCCGTTCCGGCTGCGGCTGATCAGTGGGCCGGGTACGCGTACAGCTCCACCAGCCGGTGCCGCGACGCCTGCAGGCGGCTGCCCATGACGGCGAGGAACCGCGTGGTGAGCTCACGGCCGAGCTCCGGCTCCTCGGCCAGCAGCCGGCGCACCCCGGCGACGTCGAACTCGATGGCGTGGCAGTCCTCCGCCACGATCGCGCCGAGCGTCCACCGGTTCGGCGGCAGCAGCCAGGACCAGCCGACCACGCTGCCGGCGCCGACCCGTTCGATGACGATGTCACCGCGCCCGGCCACGTGGAAGTCGAGCGCCACGACCCCGGTACGCAGCAGCCAGAACCGGTCTGCCGGGCCGCCCTCCCGGAACAGCCGGTAGCCGGTGTGCCGCAACACCGGGCGGCCGTGCACCGCCAGGCGCTGCAGGTGTTCGCCGGGCAGGCCGGCCAGGAAGGGATGCACGACAAGTTGATCAAAGACGGACAACGCGGCCATGACGGCCCTCCCGGTGGTGGCGCTGCCGGTGGGTCAGTGCCGGCGTGGACGATGCGGTGCGGTGCCGTGTTCCGGCGGCCAGACCCGGTCGATCAGGTCCTCGAGCACCGGCCCGGCGACGATCAGCATCGCCAGCACGACGAGGATCACGAGGATGAGCCACGACATGACGGCACCTCCCAAGCTTTCCGACTGGCCTTGATCATCGCTCCGGCCGGCCGGGGGCCGGCAGAGTCCGGGGCACCCCCGGCGCGGGACTTTCGGCCCGTGACAACGGATTCGGGCCGCCCGTCCTGCGCGGGCGGGACCTGACGCCCTTACCCCCGGGCCGGAGCGGCCGGACCATCGGGGAAAGAGCCGGAAGGGGTCTGTCATGAGCACCAAGGAGATCCTCGTAGGCACCGACGGCACACCGGCGAGCCAGGCCGCGGTGCAGTGGGCCGCCGCCGAGGCCGAACGCCGTCACCGGGTGCTGCGCGTCGTGCACGTGTTCGACTGGGAGTGGCGGTCGGCCCGGTACGACAGCGGCACCGAGTACATCGACGTGTCCCGCCAGCTCGCCGACGCCGTCGTCGCCGACGCCTCGGCCCGGGCGCGGGCGGTCGCACCCGCCGTCCAGGTGAAGGTGGCCACCCTCATCGGCAGCCCGGCACCCGAGCTGCTCAACGCCGCCGCCGACGCCGACCTGATCGTCCTGGGCAGCCGGGGCCACGGCGGCTTCGCCAGCCTGCTGCTCGGCTCGGTGGGCCAGCGGGTGGCCACCCACGCGGACTGCCCGGTGGTCGTCGTGCGCGGCCGCGGCGCTGTCGGCGAGGGTCCGGTCGCCGTCGGGGCGGACGACTCCCCCACGGCCGGACTCGTGCTCGGCACGGCCTTCGAGGCCGCCGCCGGCCGGGACACCGGGCTGACCGTGGTGCGCGCCTATCCGCCGCCGCCCCCGCTGTGGATGGCGGGAGTGCCCGTCGTCGACTTCACCACGCCCCAGGACGACGCCGACGAACGGCGCCGGCTGGAGGAGCTGCTGACGCCGTGGCGCGACCGGTACCCCGAGGTGAAGGTCGACGTCACGATTTCGCACGGCAGCCCGGCGGCGGTGCTCACCGGCGTCTCGCACCGCGCCCAGCTGGTGATCGTGGGCAGCCACGGGCACGGCAGCATCGCCGGCGCGCTGCTCGGCTCCACCGGGCTCCAGCTGCTGCACCACGCGGACTGCCCGGTGCTGATCGTGCGGTCCCGGCCCAAGTAGGGCCGAAGGTCCCGGGCCGACCGGTACGCCGCCTCTCCACCCCACGCCATCCACGGCGCTGAATAGACGTGTCACATGAGGATCCAGAAAGGACGTGGAAGCCATGACCGCCGCCACCCACCACAACCCCACCAGAGAGAACGTCGCGGGTACCGCGGCCGAGACCACCGCCGAGAAGGCCACCCGCTACGTGCTCGCCGGGCTCCGGCTGGCGCTCGGCTGGGTCTTCCTCTGGGCCTTCCTGGACAAGCTGTTCGGGCTGGGCCGGGCGACCCCCGCGAAGAACGCCTGGATCGACGGCGGCAGCCCGACCAAGGGCTTCCTCGGCAACGCCGTCAGCGGCCCGTTCGAGGGCATGTACCACAACATCGCCGGCGCCGCCTGGGCCGACTGGCTGTTCATGATCGGCCTCGCCGGGATCGGCATCGCGCTGCTGCTCGGCGTCGGCATGCGGATCGCCGCCGCGGCCGGATCGCTGCTGCTGGTGCTCATGTGGACCGCCGTCCTCCCGCCGGAGAACAACCCGTTCATGGACGACCACCTGATCTACGCGGGCGTCCTGGTCCTCCTCGCGCTCACCGCGGCCGGCCACACCCTCGGCTTCGGCAAGTTCTGGAGCAGCCTGCCCATCGTGCAGCGTCTCCCCTGGCTCAAGTGAATCCGGCAGCGAGCGTGGGGCGGCATCCGACACCGGGTGTCGCCCCACGCGTCTTCACCCGTACGAAGGAGGAGTAGTCATGAAAAGCACCTACCTGATCGTCGTCGGAGTCGACGGGTCGGAGGGCGGGCGCCGCGCCCTGGAGTGGGCGGCCGGCGAGGCCGCCACCCGCGGCGGCGCCGTGCAGGCGGTCGTCGCCTGGTCCTGGGACGGCATGGAGTACGGCCCGATCGCCGCCACCCGCCCGCAGGAGGAGGCCGAGCGCGCCGGCCGGCTGCTGGACCGGGAGATCAAGGCGCTGGTCGCCCGGCACGGTTCCAGCCTGCCGGTTGCGGGCGAGGTCGTCGAGGGCCGCCCCGCGGACGTGCTCAGCGCCGCCGGGCGCGCGGCCGACCTGCTCGTGCTGGGCAGCCACGGGCACAGCCGGGTCCGGCACACCGTGCTCGGCTCGGTCAGCGAGGAGTGCATCCGCAAGGCCGCCTGCCCGGTGGTCGTGATCCCGGTTCCGGTCGAGCGGCAGGAGCCGGCAACCACGCCGGTGCTGACGCAGTGACGTGCCGCGACGAGGCCGGGCCACCTCGGTGCAGGTGGCCCGGCCTCGCCACGTCATCGTCCGCTCAGCCGAAGGCCACCCGGATCGCGGTCACCTTGGTCACCGACCCGTTCAGCGCCGAACGCTCGCCGGCCAGCACCCAGCCGGTGCCGGAGCCGGGCGCGGTGAAGCTCACCGACCCGGTGAACGGACGCAGCACGTCACCGCCGCCGACGACGGAGCCGGTGCCGAGCTGCCGCACGGTCGTCCCGGTCACCTGCACGACGCGTACCGTCACCACGCCCTCGAAGGTCAGCGCCGCCCCGGTCACGGTCACCGGCGAGGTGATCCGGGCCGGCTCGTCGGGGCTGATGGCGCTGCGCGGCCGGTCGACCCGGATGGTCTCGGTGGTGGCGTCCAGCACGGTGAACGTGGTCCGGCCCGCTCGCGAACTGGCGCAGGGTGCCGTCGAGCTCGGCCAGCAGCGCCGCGCTGCCGGCGCTGGAGCTCGCGTTGGGGATCGTCGCGCGCAGGTCCCGGAAGTCCGCGTAGGCCACCCGCCGCTGATCCGGATGCCGTTCAGCATGCCGGCGGTCGCGGCGGAGAAGTGCGACCAGTAGCACGCCTGCCTTGCGCTCGCTCGCCGTCGGCCCGGCCAGCAGCTGCCGCAGCGACGCCTCGGCCACCCGGACGGTGCGGGGCCCGGTCCGCCGGACCGCGACCACCCGGGACGGGTCGGCGCCGGCACCCTTGTGGAAGAACACGGTGACGGTCATCGTGGCGGACGCGGTGGTCGACGACGGTGCCGGTGAGGAACACCCCACCGCCGCCATGTCGCACGGCTCGTCCGCCAGGGCCGAACGCCATCCTTCCCGCCGCACGGGCCGTCGGACTCTGGTGCCTGCGCGCCGCGCTGACGAGCGTGGACGGTGAAGGAAAGGAGACTGTCATGACGGCACGGCTGAGGCTCTCGAGCTGCGGGCTCAGCGCGGGCAAGAAGGCCCGGTTGCACCGCATTCTCTACAAGCACGGGCTCGGCAACGGCACGGCGTTGTTCCTGCCGTACGACCAGGGCCTGGAGCACGGGCCGCGGGACTTCTTCGCCGACCCGATCGCCGCGGACCCCAGGTACATCATCCGGCTGGCCCTGGAGGGCGGCTTCAACGGCATCGCCATCCAGATCGGACTGGCCGAGAAGTTCTACTGGGACTACGCCGGCGAGGTCCCGCTGATCCTCAAGCTCAACGGCAAGACCGACATCCCGGCCGACGACCGCGCGCTCTCGCCGCTGCACGCTTCGGTCGAGGACGCCGTACGGCTCGGCGCGGACGCGGTCGGCTACACCCTCTACGTCGGATCGCCGGCCCAGGACGCCGACTTCGCCCAGTACCGGGTCGTGCGCCAGGACGCGCAGCGGCTCGGGATGCCGCTGATCGTGTGGGCGTACCCGCGGGGTGAGGCGATCGAGCACAAGGGCGGCAAGGACTCGTTCTACGCGGTGCACTACGCCGCCCGTACGGCCAGCGAGCTCGGCGCCGACGTGGTCAAGGTGAACTTCCCGCACCCGGAGAAGCACGCCGACGTGCCGGCCGCGTACACCGCGGACTTCAGCAGCCAGCAGGCCATCGACGCGGTCGTCCGGGCCGCGAACCGCACCATGGTGCTGGTCTCCGGCGGCTCCCGGGCCGGCGACGACGTGATGATCACCAAGGCGGAGGAGTCCATGTCGGCCGGCGCCACCGGCCTCATCTTCGGCCGCAACGTGTGGCAGCGCGACCACGACGAGTCGCTGCGCTTCGTCGACCGGCTCCGCGAGATCCTCGCCAAGTATCCGACCGCGTGAAGGAGGGGCCGTCATGCAGGCGCTCGTCGTCTACGAATCGATGTTCGGCAACACCGAGCAGATCGCCCGGGCGATCGCCGACGGCCTGGCGGAGCGGTGCGAGGTCACCCTGGCCGACGTCAGCACCATGCCGCCCGCGCTCGGCACGGACCTGCTGGTGATCGGCGGGCCGACGCACGCGTTCGGCATGAGCCGGCCGTCCACCCGCGAGTCGGCCGCCCAGCAGGGCACGGTCCGGCCCGGCGCCACCGACGTCGGCATCCGCGAGTACCTCGACTGCTCGCCGCTGCTGCCGGGCATCGCGGCGGCCGCGTTCGACACCCGGATCGACAAGCCGTTGCTGCCGGGCTCGGCAGCGCGCCGGGCGCAGCGCCAGCTGCGCCGACTGGGCTGCCGCATCGTGCTGCCGGCGCAGAGTTTCCTGGTGCGGTCGTCGGCCGGGCCGCTCGAGGTGCACGAGGAGAAGAACGCCCGGCAGTGGGGCGCGACGCTGGCGGCGACCGTCGCGGCGACGCAGCCCGCGACCTGAGCGCGCTCAGGTCAGCAGGACGGCCGCGCCGTTGACGCGGTCCGCGGCCAGGTCGGCGAGGGCGGCGCCGGCCTGCGCCATCGGGTACGGGGTGACCGCCACGGTCAGCTTGTGGCCGGCGGCGAAGTCGAGCAGCGCCCGCCCGTCCTCGCGGGTGTTCGACGTGACGCTGCGCAGGGTGCGCTCCTGGAACAGCTCCCGCTCATAGTTCAGCGCCGGGATGTCGCTCAGGTAGATCCCGGCCACCGCCAGCGTGCCGCCCCGGTCGAGCGCCCGCAGCGCCACCGGGACCAGGTCACCGACCGGCGCGAACAGCACGGCGGCGTCGAGCGGTTCCGGCGGCGCATCGGATGCCCCGCCCGCGGAGGTGGCCCCGAGCTCCAGCGCCAGCTCCCGCGCCCGCGCCGACCGGGTCAGCACGTGCACCCGGGCGCCCTGCGCGAGCGCCACCTGCGCGGTGAGGTGCGCGGAGGCGCCGAAGCCGTAGATGCCGAGCCGTCCGCCCGGCGGCAGCTCGGCGCGGCGCAGCGCGCGGTAGCCGATGATCCCGGCGCAGAGCAGCGGCGCGAGCTCGGCCACGGAGTAGCCGTCCGGCAGGGCGTAGGCGAAGTCCGCGCGCACCGTCGTGCAGTCCGCGTAACCGCCGTCGGCGTCCCAGCCGGTGTACCGCGACCGCGGGCAGAGGTTCTCCGCCCCGGCACGGCAGTAGCGGCAGGCGCCGCACGTCTCGCGGAGCCAGGCGATGCCGACCCGGTCGCCCGGCCGGAACCCGGTGACCCCGGCCCCCGGCTCGAGCACGTGACCCACCACCTCGTGGCCGGGGACCACCGACGGCCGGCGCACCGGCAGCTCCCCCGCCGCGACGTGCAGGTCGGTGCGGCACACCCCGCAGGCCTCGACCGCCACGAGCAGCTCACCCGGCGCCGGCCGCGGCACCCGCATCGGCACCCGCCGCAGCGCCCGGGCGATGTCGGGGCCCGGGGACCGCACCTGCCAAGCCTGCACGACGACCACTCCTCCCCGGCGCCTACCGGTCCATCCTCGCGCTCCCCGGCCCGCCGGGCCAGGCCCGGATGAAGCGGGACCAATGGCCCTTTCTGCTGCCTGCGGCCCCGGCGATGCTTTCCTTGACGCCCATCGGAGCCCGGTGGGCGCCCCCACCGGCCAGCAACCGGACGCACCCAAGGGAGGCTCGCCATGCACGCTCACATCGGTGACCGGCTCGTCCTCGAGGGCACGCACCTCGGCGACGGGCGCCGCACCGCCGTCATCACGGCCGTGCACCACGGCGACGGCACCCCGCCGTACGAGGTCCGGTGGCTCGACGACGGCCGGGCCTCCCTCATCTTCCCCGGGCCGCAGGCCCACATCGAACCGGCCGCACCCCGCAGCCGCGGGGCGGCCCAGCCGCCGTCATGACCGCCCTGGCCGGCGCCCCCGTGGTGGCCGGCGTCGACGGCTCCCGGCGCAGCCTCGACGCGGTCGAGGTGGCCGCCGCCGAGGCGGTGCTCCGGCGCCGTCCGCTGCGGCTCGTGCACGCGTTCGCGTGGCCGACGCTCGGCACCGCGGTCGCGCCCGGCCTGGCCGGGCCGTCGCTGCGGGCGTTCCGCGACGCGGCGCACGAGATCGTGAACGAGGCGCTGCTGCTCGCCGCCAAGGTCGCCCCCGACACCCGGATCACCGCGGAGATCCTGAACGGCGGACCCGCCCAGATCCTGCGGGACGAGACCAGGCGGGCGGTCCTGCTGGTCCTCGGTGATCGCGGGCTCGGGGGCTTCTCGGAACTGCTCATCGGCTCCGTCGCCGCGCAGACGGCCACCCACGGCTCGTGCCCGGTGCTGGTCGTACGCGGCGACCGGCACAGCGCCGGCCCGGTCGTGGCCGGCGTGGACGGCACCGCCGGGTCGGCGCGGGCCCTCGACTTCGCCGTCGAGGAGGCCGCGCTGCGCGGCACCGACCTCGTCGCGCTGCACGCCTGGGGCGGCACCTCGATCACCGAGCTCAACGACACCCTGCCGATGTCCTACGACTCCTGGTCCGGCGACCGGGAGGAGCGGCGGGTGCTGGCGGAGGCGCTGGCCGGGGTCGCGCAGCGGTATCCCGACGTGCCGATCCACCGCGAGGTGATGCACGGTTCCGCCCGCCGGCTGCTCGTGGAGCGGTCGCGGTCCGCCCAGCTCGTGGTGGTCGGCACCGGCGGCCACACCGGCGTGGCCGGGCTGCTGCTCGGCTCGGTCAGCCAGCACCTGATCCACCACGCGGCCTGCCCGGCCGTCGTGGTCCGACCCGACGCCTCGCACCCCTGACACCCGGAACTCCCGGCAGGGACAGGCCCAGAGCAGGAGGTGGTCAGCATGACCACGTCGTCCGGCCGGGTGACCGGCAGTGAAGCACGCACCGTCCTGGAGTCGGCCGCGCGCGCGTCCCTGCGGGCGCCCTCGGTGTTCAACACCCAGCCGTGGCGCTGGCGCATCACCGGCCACGCCATGGAGCTCCGGACCGAGCCCGTCCGCCGGCTGGAGGCCACCGACCCGGACGGGAACCTGCTGATGCTGAGCTGCGGCGCGGTGCTGCACCACGCGCGGATCGCGCTGGCGGCCGCCGGCTGGGCGGTCACCGTGGTGCGCCTGCCCGACCCGGACGACGGGGACCTGCTGGCCGTGCTGACCCTCGCGGGCCGGCAGCCGGTGGACCCGGAGGACCTGGCGCTGGCGGCGGCGATCGAGCACCGGCACACCGACCGGCGCGCGTTCGGCACCCGGGAGGTGCCCGGCGCGGCGCTCGAGGAGCTGCGCCGGCTCGTCGAGGACGAGGGCGCCCGCCTGCACATCGTCCGCCAGGACCAGCTGGCGATGCTGGCCGTCACCACCGATCTGGCCGCCGCCGCGGAGCTCGACGACCCGGAATACCGCGAGCAGCTGCGGCGGTGGACCAACCGGCCGCCGGAGAGCGGCGACGGGGTGCCGCCGGCGACCGCGGTGCAGCCGGGCCTGCGGCCGGTGCCGGTGCGTGACTTCGACCCCGAGGGCGGGCACGCGATGGCCGCCGGCGAGGGCCGGGACCAGGGCGCGGCGTACGTCATCGTGTTCGGCATCGGGTACCGGCCCGTCGATCTGCTGCACGGCGGCGAGGCGCTCTCGGCCCTGCTGCTCAAGGCCACCGCCGAGGGACTGGCCACGGCGCCGCTCAGTGACGCCGTCGAGGTGACCTGGCCCCGTCACCTGCTCCGCTACCTGCTGGCCGGCCAGGGCGAGCCGTACGTCGCCGTGCGCCTCGGCTACGCCGGCTCGGCCGAGCCGCTGCCGCCGACGCCCCGCCGCGACCCCGGCGACATCATCGACGTCGGCCAGTAAACCCACGACGGTCACGGCCGCCCGCTGGCGGTGCTGCCCGCGCGGGCTTTCCTCACCTCCAGTTGAGAGGACGGTCATGAACAGCTCTTCCGGGACGAGTCCGGGCCGGTTCCGGGTCGTCTCCACCCTGGCGCTGGCTTCTTCGCTGGGTTTCCTGGTCCTCACCGGACCGGCGGCGGCGACACCGGCGGCCGGGCCCGGCTGGTCCGCGGCGGTGACGGCGCTGGACCCCGGTTGCCAGCCGGACGTCTCGACCGCCGCCGCCACCGCCGGCCCCGACGGACGGGTTCACGGGTTCGCCGGCTACGTCCGCGGCACCTGCACCGACGATCCGCTGTGGTACTTCCAGGGCCGGGCCGGCCGGTGGGCGCAGGCCCGCAGCCCGTACCACGGTGACGTGCTGGCCACCGCCGCCGACAGCACCGGCAGCT
This sequence comes from Actinoplanes sp. NPDC049599, assembly GCF_044465625.1. Lineage (NCBI taxonomy): Bacteria > Bacillati > Actinomycetota > Actinomycetes > Micromonosporales > Micromonosporaceae > Actinoplanes > Actinoplanes sp. NPDC049599. The sequence goes on along the minus strand of NZ_JBITLX010000006.1, from coordinate 373,454 downwards.
GGCTGCTGTACCTGGACTCGGCCGGCTACGACCGGGTGATGCTGGGCCGGCGTACCCGGGCCGGCGGCTGGGCCGCGCCCCGGACGATCTCGACGCTGCGGGGCTCGGCGGTCGGCAGCGGTGTGCAGGGCGCGGCCCTGGTGGCCCGCGGCGGGCGCTGGTGGGCGGTCTGGGCCCAGGCGCTGCCGGACCCGGACTCCTCGTCGCCCGCGACCCGGCTGTTCCAGGCCGGGACCCTCGGCGGACCCCGGCCGGCCCGGCCGATCACCACGCCGCCGGCCGGGAGCCAGGAGACCAACCCGGCGCTGGCGCTGCTCCCCGGCCGGGCGGGCGGCGCGGTCCTGGTCTGGGCGCGCGACGTGCGGGGAGCCGCAACCGGTACGCAGAACGACGAGCTGCGGTTCGCCACGTCAGCACCGGACGGCCGCTGGCGGGCCACAGTCTCCGTTCCCGCGGGCCCGGGCCCGGCCGCGCTGCACCCGGTGCTGTCCCGGGCCGCGGGGACGACCTGGCTGGCCTGGCAGCGGCAGGGCCTGGACCCCGACGGCCCGGCCGACAGCGCGGTGCTGATCACCCCGCAACCCGCCCGGCCCCGCGAGCCGGCGGTGTTCACCGCCGCGGGTGGCGCCCCGGTCATCGCCGCCGGACCCGGCCGGGTCGACGTGGCCTGGCCGTCCGCCGACCGCACCGGCATCGTGCTGGCCACCCGGGCGGGCGGCGGCTGGTCCACGCAGACGGTGCGGCTGTCGAACGCGGCACGCTCCCTGCGGCCGCTGGCGATCACCGCGGCCGGCCGCACCCGGACCCTGGTCGTGCAGAGCCGCTCGGCGGCCGGCCGGATCTACGCGGTGACCGGGTGACCGGCGGGCGGGACGTCCTCGTGCGGCACGACCAGGACCGGCCGGTGCGAGTGGTGCAGGGTCGCCATCGCGACCGACCCCAGCAGGACCTCGCGCATCAGCGACCGGCCCCGGGACCCGACGACGAGCGCCGCCGCCTTCCGGGTGCGGGCGTAGCCGACCAGCGTCTCGGCGACGGCCGACGCCGAACCCTCGTGCCGGCTGTCGAGGTGGATCACGGTGACCTTGCCGCCGGTGGCGTCCACGTCGTCGGCCGGTTCCGCGGTGGCCCGGTCGACGGCGGTGAGCAGCAGTTCCCGTACCGGGAAGAGGGATCGGGCCGCGGTGAGCGCCTGCCGGGCGCCCGGCGATCCGTCCCAGCCGACCACCACCGGGCCGCCGGCCAGGGCGGCCGTCTCGGCCGACAGCAGCGGGTGCGGCACGACCAGCACGGGGCGCGGGCTGTAGTGCACCACCATGTCGGACACGCTGCCCAGCAGCGCCTTGGTGCCGCCCAGCCCGCGCGAGCCCAGCAGCACCAGGTCGGCGTCCAGCTCGGCGGCGAGCTGACCGAACTCGAGCCCCTCCCCGCCGTAAGTGCGCCGCACCACCGCCTCGGCCTCCCACCCGGCGGCGCGGGCCAGGGTCACCCCGTTCGCCGCCAGGCGTTCGGCCTCGCGCTGGCCCTCGCGCTCGACCGCCGCGACGAACTCGTTCAGCTGTCGCCGGCCGGTCCACAGCCGCCGGCGCAGCGGCTCGCTGGCGAACGGCGGTGTCCACAGGTGGGTGATCCACGCCAGGGCGCCGGGGAACAGCGCGGCGCCGGCCTCGATCGCCGCGGTGGACTGCGGTGATCCGTCGTAGCCCAGGATCAGTCGGACTGGTGTGATCGTCATGGCCGGCTCCTGACTGTGCCCGTCGACGAGGCCCTGCTGCTGATGACCTCTCCTCCAGCCTCCTCCTCGGCGGCCCCGGCCGCCCAGGGCTTTCGACACTTACCCGGCCGGCGGACCTGTGTTCCGGGCAGGGTCCATCGCCTCTGCCGGGCCGGGGCACCGGAGATGTGCACTGGGACGGGACCACCGGTGACCTGGAGGCGACGATGAGGCGCGGTGAACGGCTCAGGATGCGGATCGAGCACACCATCGACACCCGGACCGTCCGCTTCGGCGCCTGGGTGCTGCGCCGGACCCGCGGCCGGGCCGCCCGGCTGTGGCACCGCCGGGCCCTGGTGCTGACCACCCGAGGCCGCCGGTCCGGGCGGGAGCGCACGGTGCCGCTGCAGTACTTCCCGGACGGCGAGAGCATGATCGTCGTCGCGGCCAACAGCGGGCTGCCGGCCCCGCCCGGCTGGTACCTCAACCTGCTGACCGAGCCCCGGGCCCGGGTCGAGGTCGAGGGCCGGACGCTGACCGTACGCGCGGAGCGGCTGAGCGACGCGGAAACGGCCACGCACTGGCAGCAGGTGCTCCGGGCGGCGCCGGACTACGCCCGGTACCCGCGGCGGGCCGGCCACCCGCTGCCGCTGATCCGGCTCACCCCGGTGCCGTAGCGCCGGACCGCCGCCGCCCTTCCTCGGGCACCTCGCCGGTGAGCTCGATGTCGGCCGCCACGTCGCGGACCTTGCGGTGCTGCCGCTGGGCGCACCGGCGCAGCACGTCGAACGCGTCCCGCGAGGTCACCCGGTGCCGCGCCATGATGATGCCCAGCGCGATGCCGATCGACCGGCTGGAGCGCAGCGCCTCCCGCAGCTCAGCGCAGCTCCTCCGGCAGTCCGCCGCGGCCAGCGCCAGGGCGGCGTGTGCCGCCAGCGGGCCCGCCCGGGCCACCGCGGTGGCGCCGAGCGCGTCCGGCCGGCTCGCGTACAGGTTCAGGGCGCCCAGCACGTCGTCGCCGGCGGCGAGGCGGACCGCGAGCATGCAGCGGATGCCGGCCTGCCGGGCGGCCTGCCGGCCGAACTCCGGCCATTCCTGGTCGCCCAGCAGGTCGTCGATCCGGCAGAGCGGGCGGCCGTGGACGGCGTCGTGGCTGGGGCCGGCGCCGAGGTCACGCTGGATCTCGCCGGCCAGGACGGCTGCCCGGCCCGTCGCCGCGGCCGTGACGATGCCGCCGTGCCGGTCCAGCAGCGAGAGCGCCGCCTGCTCACAGCCGGGCACCAGCCCGGTGGCCGCCGCGGTGATCCGGCCGCGGACCGCTTCGGCGTCGGGCAGGTACAGCGAGCCGGCGAGGCGGGCGAAACCCTGTGCCAGTTCCTCGTCCGCGCCCACGGTGTGCACCTCCCCGACCGGTTCCGCACCTTGACGATCACGCGGCGCGCGGACCGGGGGTAGAGGAGGACGGCCCGCGGTGCCCGGCCGGCTGTCAGTCGGGCACCGGCGGGAAGAGCGGCCGCAGGAACCCCGGCGGCCGGAACGGCTGCCACGAGTCCTCCGGCTGGGCCAGGCGGTCGGCGATCGCCCACAGCACCGCGGGGTGCTGGCCCAGGCCGAAGTGGCTGCTGACGGTGGCGATGTTCTCGTGGCGCTCGCGCACCGGGTGCAGCGAGGCCCGGTACGACACGATGCCGTCCCAGCGCGACAGGATGGACGTGGCCGGCACCGGCAGCGGCGGCTGGACCAGCTCCGAAGGCGGCAGCAGATGGTCGGGGACGTGCCGGTGCACGTGCCGGTTGTAGTACGCCATCGCGTGGGTCTGGGCGGGGTGCGAGATGCGGATCGGGCTGCCCAGCGTGATCACCTGCCGGACCCGGCGGGGATGGGCGCGCGCCGCGGCGTGTGCGTAGATGCCGCCCAGGCTCCAGCCGACCACGCTGACCCGCCCGCCGTGCCGCTCGGCGAGCTCGACGACGAGGCGGGGCACGTGTTCGACCACCTCGGCGGTGGGGCCCCGGTTACGGCCCAGGTTCCAGCCGTACACCTGGTAGCCGAGCCGTTGCAGCGCGCGGCGCAGCACGATCGTGGAGCCGTTCCCCCCGCCGAGCCCGGGCAGCACGAGCACGGGATGCCCGTCGCCGCGCGGCGCGGCCCGCAGCACCGTGCGGCCCACGGCGCTCAGCCCGGAGCTGCCGATGGCGCGCCCGGCGTCCGTGCAGAACAGCAACCAGTTCGGCGGGTTTTCGTGGGGTTCGGGCGCGCGGCCCGGGTGGGCGGCACCGGGCCGCCACGGCTCGCCGCCCGGAACGGGATGGTCGGACACGGGTGAGGTCACCATGCTGCCGCCTCTCGCGGCGCGCCGGCCTGCGCAGTGGGCTCTGGCCTACCGGACTATCCGAGGTTAACTCACGATCACCGGCACCGGCAGCCCCCGCACGACGGACCCACCGACGGGCGCTCCTCGAGCCCTGTGGCGGGAGGAGCGAGCGCCGCGGGCTTTCGCCGCCGTGGCCGGTCACCCGTTCCGCCACCCGGGGCTTTCACCCCGGTACCGGTGGGTCTCCTTCATCGTGCACCCGGGCGCGGCCCGCGACCAGAGCCGTTGGTCCCTGGTCGGCGGGACGCGCGACGCTCAGGTGAGCAGCTTCTTGAGGACCTTGCCGGCCCCGCTGAGCGGCAGGTCGTCCCGGAACTCGACCAGGCGCGGGTACTTGTACGCGGCCAGCCGTTCCCGGCAGTACGCGATGATCTCGTCGGCCGACGGGTCACTGCCCGGCCGGGTCACCAGGAAAGCCTTGACCTCCTGGCCGAGCCGCGCGTCCGGCACCCCGACCACGGCGGCCTGGGCGACGGCCGGGTGCCGGTGCAGGACCTCCTCGATCTCCCGCGGATACACGTTGTACCCGCCCCGGATGACCAGTTCCTTCTTCCGGTCGACGATGAACAGGTAGCCGTCCTCGTCGGCGTAACCGAGGTCGCCGGTGTGGAACCACCCGTGGCGGAACGCCTCCGCGGTGGCCTCCGGCTTGCCGTGGTAGCCGCGCATCGTGTGGTAACCCCGGGTGACCAGCTCGCCGACGTGGTCGCGCCCGGGCGGCAGCGGACGGTCCTCCTCGTCCCACACCTGGACCTGCACGCCCCAGACCGGCCGGCCGACGCTGTAGACGCGGCGCTCGTCGGGCCCCTCGTTGAAGGTGATCGTCGAGGCGGTCTCGGTCATCCCGTACCCCTCCAGGATCGGGACGCCGAAGCGCTGCTCGAACGCGTCGAGCACGGTGGCGGCGATCGAGTCCCCGCCGGAGACGCAGACCCGCAGCGAGGACGTGTCGTAGCGGTCCAGCTCCGGGCAGGCCAGCAGCGCGCCGAACATGGTGGGCACGCCGTCGAAGATGGTCGCGCGGTCGCGTTCGATCGTGGCCAGCACCTGCTGCGGGACGAACCGCGACACCAGCGACAGGCAGGCGCCGAAGCGGATGCCGATGTTCATGGCGCTGGACATGCCGAAGACGTGGAACAGCGGGAGCACCGTGAGAATGACGTCGTCCGGATCGATCGTGAAGAGCCGGCCGGGGATGTCAGCGTTCATGTAGAGCTGGAAGTGGGTCAGCTCCGCGCCCTTGGGCCGGCCGGTGGTGCCGGAGGTGTAGACGATCGCGGCGGTGTCGCCGGGCTCCGTCTCGTACAGGGTGACCGGCTCGGTGACCGGCGCCATCAGGTCGGTGAACGGGTGCACCGGGTCCTCGGCGGGGCCGGCCACGTACACCTCGGTCAGGCCGCATTCGGCGGCGGCCTTCGCCGCGTCCGCCAGCGTGCCGGCCCAGGTGATCAGCAGCCGGGTGCCCGAGTCGGCGAGCTGGTACGCCACCTCCGGCGCCCGCAGCAGCACGTTGAGCGGCACCACCACCGCGCCGGCCTTGAGGATGCCGTAGTACGCGACCGGGAAGTCGGGCACGTTCGGCAGTTGCAGCGCCACCCGGTCCCCGGGGTGGATGCCCCGGGCGCGCAGGCCCTCGGCCACCGCGTCGGAGCGGGCGTCCAGTTCGGCGTACGTCATGGTCGCGCCGTTGTGGATCAGGGCGGGCGCGGCCGGGCGGGCTTCCGCCGACTCACGCAGGATCACGGCAAGGTTCAACATCGTCGGCTCCCTTCCGGCGTTCGGGCTGCTCAGGACAGTGGCGCGCGAGCGGGGGTGCTGGTGCTGCGGCGGCGCGCGGGCTGCCGCTTCGGCTTCGGCTCCGGCTCCGGCTCGGCCGGTCGGCAGGCGTCGTGCAGGGCCGCCACCTCGGCGGTGAGGTATCCGGCGAACCGGTCGGCCTCGGGCACCGACGCGAAGTCGGTCGTGACGCCGAAGGTGGCCTGACCGCCGTAGGTGAAGATGGCGACGCCGATGCGGATCCGCTCGGCGATCGGCACGTACGGCAGGATCTCGCGGATCGGCCGCCCGAGGATGTAGAGCTGCTGGGCGGGACCGGGCACGTTGGTGGTCACCGTGGTGATGGCGTGCTGGGGCAGCCGCAGCGCGGTCCGGATGATCAGCGACACCGGCGTGAACGGCTCCCGGTCGGCGAGCGCCACCAGGGCGGCCGCCGCCTCCACCTCACCGCCGGCCCGCAGCTCCAGGACCCGCTCGTGCACGGCCCGCAGCCGCTGCTCCGGGTCGTCCAGCTCCACCGGCAGGAGCAGCAGCATCGACGCCACCCGGTTGTCGAGCAGGCCCTCCTGGTCGCGGCCGCGCACGTTCACCGGCACGAGCGTGCGGATGCTGCCCGGCACCGGTTCCTCGCCGCGATCCAGCATGAGCCGGCGGAACGCGCCGGCCGCGGCGGCCAGGTAGACGTCGTTGATGGTGACCGACCGGGCGGCGGCGACCGCGGCGATGTCCGCCAGCGGGGTCCGGGCCACCGCGTACCGGCGGGCCCGGCCCAGCCGGCCGGACAGCGAGGTCGGCGCGGTCGGGATCAGCCCGCCGGCCAGCGCGGTCAGGCCGCGGGCCGTGTCCCGCAGCCACCGGGTCGCGGTGGCCGGCGAACGCACCGCCCGGGCCACCACGCGGGCCTGGTCGAACGGGATCCGGGCGAGCTGGCCCAGCGCGTCCAGGGACAGGTCGAGCGATCCGGCGCCCGGGCCCGGCTCCCAGTGGTCCGCCACCGGCCGGTGCGGACGGGTGCCGGCGTCGCAGATGAGCCGGTAGAGCTGGTTGCCCGACACGCCGTCGATGAGACAGTGGTGCACCTTGGACAGCAGCGCCCAGCGGCCCTCGGGCAGCCCCTCGATGAGCCAGTCCTCCCACAACGGCCGTTCCCGGTCCAGCCGCTGGGTCATCACCCGCCCGACCAGCCGCTGCAGCGCGGCGTCGTCGCCGGGCTCGGCCAGCGCGGTGCGGCGCAGGTGGAAGTCCAGGTCGAAGTCCGGATCGTCCACCCAGACCGGCCGGCCCAGGTTGAACGGCACCCGGCGGACCTTCTGCCGGTAGCGCGGGACCAACGGCAGCCGGCCCCGGATCGCCGCGGCGAACTCGGCCTGGCTGGGTGCCGGTCCGTCCAGCACGGCTATCGATGCGATCGCCAGCGAGGCGTGCGGGTCCTCGTCCTCGGCGTCCAGAAAGGACGCGTCCAGGGGGCTCAGGTATTCCACGGCTTCCTCCTCGGTCACGGCTCTGCACCCACCGTCACCGTGCGCCCCGCGACGGCCCCGGAGCCAGGGCCGGACGACCCGCAGGCGGGACACGTCCGGCCCTCGGTGCCCGGCGCCCGCGGCGGGCAAGCTGGAGGCATGACCGAAGGTTTCGCCCGGCACGGTGCGGTGCGGATCGCCTACGCGGCCGAGGGGCCGCCCGACGGCGAGCCGCTGCTGCTGATCATGGGCCTGGGCCTGCAGATGCTGTTCTGGCCGGAGTCGTTCCGGGAGCTGCTCACCGGCGCCGGCTTCCGGGTCGCCCGGTTCGACAACCGCGACGTGGGGCTGTCGACCCACCTCCGCGAGCTGGGCGTGCCGGGCCCGCTGGCCTTCGCCCCGCACCGCGGGCCCGGCTACCGGCTGGCCGACATGGCCGGCGACGCGCTGGCCGTGCTGGACGAGCTGGGCTGGGAGAGCGCCCACGTGGTCGGGGTGTCGCTGGGCGGCATGATCGCGCAGACCCTGGCCGGCGCCCGGCCGGACCGGGTCCGGTCGCTCACGTCCATCTCCTCCACGCCGTCGCCCCGCATCGGCCGGCCCCACCCGCGTGCCATGGCGGCGCTGCTGCGCCGGCCGGCGTCCAGCCGGGACGCCGCGGCCCGGCAGGTCGTCGACATCTTCCGGGTGATCGGCTCCCCCGCCTATCCGCACGAGGAGGAGTGGCTGCGTGACGTGGCCGGGCGCTCGTACGACCGGGCGCACGACCCGGCGGGCATCCGCCGGCAGCTCGCGGCGCTCGTGTCCGCCGAGGACCGGCGGCCGATGCTGCGGACGCTGCGGCTGCCCACGCTGGTGATCCACGGCGACGCCGACCCGCTGGTCCGGCTGCCGGGCGGGCTCGCGACCGCCCGGGTGCTGCGCGACGCCAAGCTCGTCGTGCACACCGGCATGGGGCACGACCTGCCGACGGCGCTCCTGCCGGGCATCGCCGAGGAGATCTCCGCGGTGGCGCGCCGGGCGTACGAGGCGGGCCCGGCCACGCGGTAAGCTGCGACGGTGACGGACAGCTCCCGGACACCGTTGCACGTCGGCGAGATCATCCGGAGCCGGCGCGAGCTGGCCGAGCTGTCCATGCGCCGGCTCGCCGCGATGGTCGGCATCTCGGGGCCGTACCTGTCGCAGATCGAACGCGGTCTGCGCGCGCCCTCCGACCGGGTGCTGCACGCCATCGCCTCGTCGCTGCGCACCACCGCGGACGCCCTCGTCGACCAGGCGTCCCCGGAGCCCCCGGCGCCCGTCGCGGTGCTCGCCGCGATCTCCGCGGACCCCGACCTGACCGCGCGCCAGCGCCAGGCCCTGGTGGAGGTCTACACCGCCCTGCGGGAGACGACCATCGCCCGCCGCCGGCGTGGCCGGTAGCGGGCACACGAGGACCGGCCCGGGTGCTGACACCCGGGCCGGTTCCGCCGATCACCGAAGGACTTGCCGTGCCGTCTTGACGTAGGCGGCGCCGACGTCCTCGATGAGGCCGGCGCTCAAGGAGAGCGCGCTCTTCGCCCACGGGTACGGGGCGACCTTGGCGACGTCCTTCTCGAACGCGACAACGTCCGCGACGCCGCGCTCGTAGACGTTCACGGCGAGCGTGCCGACCTCGCGGCCGATCCGCCGGGTCCGTTCCCGCCGCGGCTCCGTGTGCAGCGCCGGCTTCGCCGGGCCGGTCTCACGAGCCGGCTTGGTGCTGGTGGTGGTCATGACAACCTCCCTCCGACCATCGACCTACTTAGCACGTTAGCCGCGCACTGCTAACAGCGTCAGGGCCGGGCGCCCCCTCCTCACCGGTGACCCGCGGCCCGATCCGCGCGGGACCAACGGCCCGGGGGCAGGTCCTCGACGATGCCGCAGCGGGCCATGATCGCGGCGCGGCGGGAGCGGTTGACCGCACGGACCCGGCGGCCCACGAAGAACACGTCGAGCAGCGTCCACCCGCCGAGCCCGCCCAGCGTGAACAGCATCGCGATCGACCGGCCGGTGTCGCCGAGGTAGAAGCGGTGCCCGCCCAGGATGCCGACCACGCACCACAACGCGTACGCCACCCGGGGATCCTTCTTGACGGACTCGTACTCCGCCTCGGCCTTCAGCACGCGGAACCGCTCCCAGCCGGGCAGGGCGGCGGCGTCGCGGGAGGGAAGAGACGCACCCTGGCTCATCGGCGCAACGATAGCCCGGACCCGGCGAGCACCACGGCCACGGTGGCCACGGCGACGAGCAGCGCCGCGCCGCCGATGGCGATGCGGGGCGGGCCGGTGGACCGGTCGGGTTCCCCGGCCGGCGCGACCTCGTCGCGCGGCTGCTTCGACCGCCGGGCGGCCAGCACCGCCACGGCGACCAGCAGCAGCCCGGCCAGCAGCAGCGCCAGCGCCGCGCCGATGGTGCCCGGGAAGTACCGGGTGACCACCTCCGGCACGACCAGCAGCGTCCCCACCGAGCCGACGGCGAGCACCACCAGGTCCCGGATCAGCACCGCGGCGGCGATCACCAGCGCCACGGTGCCCACCGCCGGGACCGCCCCCCAGCCCTCACCCGCGATGGCCACGGCCCCGGCGACCGTGCCCAGCGCGCCGAGGGTACGGCCCAGCGACGCCGGCCGGACCACGGTCCCCCAGGCCAGCAGGCCCCACACCAGCCCGGTGACGCCGACCGCCACGCCCGGCAGGCTCCCCGCCGAGGACAGGTGCGTGACCAGCGACGCGGCGAGGGCCGCCGACAACACGAAGACAGCGACGTGCTGGACCGGGTGGCGGTGCAGGAACCACAGCACCCCGGCGCACGGCAGCACCCCCAGCGCCGCGAACGACACCGCGGTCCGCCCGCTCCACCCCAGCGGGTCGTCGGCCAGCAGCACCAGGAAGCCGAACAGCGCGGCGCAGGCCATGAGCCACAGCACCGCCCGCAACCGCCGGGCGGTGCCACCCGAGCGCCCCGGCACGACCGCGCCGGCGGCCACCAGCGCGACCGCGGCGCCGCCCACGATCCCGAGCCGGCCGGCCGGGCCCAGATCCGCCCAGTACCAGCCGGTCGCCAGCGACATCGCCACGATGACGAGCGCGCCGCCGAGATAGCCCACGCTCTCCGCCACCAGCGACCCGCGCCGCCCGGACGACGCCAGCTCGGCGCGCATCCGGCCGGCCTGCGCCGCGGTGAGCACACCCTCGGCCGTCCAGCGGTCGATCAGTCCGGTCAGCTCCGTGTCTCTCATCGCCGTCACCACTGTTCCGTCTCCCCCACCATCCACCGTCGGGCTTCCGGCGCTTTCCGGACAGGGGCGTCCGGCCTCCACCCGCCGGCCGAACGCCACCGAACCGGCCACGGCGGGACCTTCGCCTCTGGCCGCTCCTGCTGCCGGCCTCTAGCTTCGGCGTGGACGCCCGGCTCACCGACGAGCGCTGAGGAGGCGCGATGACGCCGCAGATCCGTGAGCGAACCGAGCCACCGGCCCTGATCGAGGCGACGGCGCTGCCCCGCCTGTTCGAGGTGCTGCGGACGCGTGGCTACACCGTCGTGGGTCCCACCGTCCGCGACGGCGCGATCGTGGTCGCCGAGCTCACCTCCGCCGGCGAGCTGCCGTACGGGATCGGGGTCGACGCCGACGCCGGCCGGTACCGGCTGCGCGACCGCGGCGACCGGGCCGCGTTCGGCCACTCCGCCGGGCCGCAGTCGTGGAAGAGCGTGCTGCATCCGGCCCGCGCCCCGCTGTGGTCGGCCGACCGCTCCCCCGACGGCACGGTCACCGTGCACGAGCCGGCGGAGCAGCACCGGTACGCCCTGCTCGGCGTCCGCCCCTGCGACCTCGCCGCGATCGGCGTCCTGGACCGGGTCCTGACCGGCGGCCGGCACCGCGACCCGGTCTACGCGGGCCGCCGGGACGGCAACCTGATCATCGCCGTCGAGTGCACCGAGCCCGGCGCCACCTGCTTCTGCGCCTCGATGGGGACCGGCCCGGACGCCGGTCACGGCTTCGACCTGGCGATGACGGAGCTGGTGGACGGCGACGGCCACCGCTTCCTGGTCCGCGCGGGCACCGCGGCCGGCGCGGAGGTGCTGGCCGAGCTGCCCCGGCGCCCGGCCGACGACGGGACCAGCGCGCGGGCGCGGGAGGCCGTCGCGCACGCGGCGACCCGGATGACCCGTTCGATGCCCGGCCACGGCCTGCCGGACCTGCTCGCCGAGAGCCGGGAGTCGCCGCACTGGGACGACGTCGCGGCCCGCTGCCTCACCTGCGGCAACTGCACCATGGTGTGCCCCACCTGTTTCTGCACCACCACCGAGGACGTCACCGACCTCACCGGCGACCACGCCGAGCGCTGGCGGCGCTGGGACTCCTGCTTCGACCTGGACTTCTCGTATCTGCACGGGGGCAGCGTGCGGACCAGCGGCCAGGCCCGGTACCGCCAGTGGATCACCCACAAGCTCGGCACGTGGCACGACCAGTTCGGCTCGTCCGGCTGCGTCGGCTGCGGCCGGTGCATCGCCTGGTGCCCGGCGGGCATCGACATCACCCAGGAGGTGGCCGCGCTCTCGCAGGCGGCCGGCGACGGGACGGCGGCGCCCTCATGAGCGCCGACGTCCTCGCCCTGGTGGCGGGCCTGCCGGTGGTCGCCGGCCTGACCCGCGAGCAGCTCCGGTCGCTGTGCGCGGCCGGCCGGCCGGCCGGGTATCCGACGGGCGCGCGCATCTTCGCCGAGGACACCACCGCGGACCGCTTCTGGCTGCTCACGAAGGGCTCCGCGGCGCTGGACCTGCGAGTGCCGGGCCGGGGCCCCCAGGTGATCGAGACGCTGGTCGCCGGGTCCGTGCTGGGCTGGTCCTGGCTGCACCCGCCGTACCGCTGGCAGTTCGGTGCGGTGGCCCGGGAAGAGCTCGACACCGTCGTGTTCGACGCCGGCGCCGTCCGCGACCGCTGCGACGCCGACCCGGCCTTCGGGTACGCGGTGCTGCGCCTGTTCATCCCCGTGCTCACCACCCGCCTGCACGCGACCCGCCTGCGGTTGCTGGACCTGTACGCCACGGCGGCGCAGGCCGGGCAGCCATGAGCACGGCCACGGCCCCGGCGGTGGCCGGCCCGGCGGTCCCCCAGCCGTACCGGGTGGTCTCCCGGCGGGCGGACACCGTCGACACCGTCACCGTCGAGCTGGCCCACGACGCGGGTCCGCTGCCGGCCTTCGCCCCCGGCCAGTTCGCGATGCTCACCGCGTACGGGATCGGCGAGGTGCCCATCTCGCTCAGCGGCCTGCCGGGGCCGGGCGACGACCGGGCCCGCCGGCTGACGCACACACTGCGCGCGGTCGGGGCGGTGACCCGGGCGCTGCACGCCGCCGCGCCGGGCACGGTGATCGGCGTCCGCGGCCCGTTCGGCACCGGCTGGGACGTCGCCTCGGCCGCGGGCCAGGACATCGTGATCGTGGCCGGCGGCATCGGGCTGGCCCCGCTGCGCCCGGTGCTGCAGGCCGTGCTGTCCGACCGGTCCCGGTTCGGCAACGTCGTGCTGCTGGTCGGCGCGCGCACCCCGGCCGACCTGCTCTACCCCGATGAGCTGCTGCGCTGGGGCACGGCCGGCGTCCAGGTCGGCATCACCGTGGACCGGCCCGCGGACGGCTGGAGCGGGCACGTGGGCGTGGTGCCCGGGCTGCTCCCGCTCGCCCGCTTCGACCCGGCCCGCAGCGTGGCGTTCGTCTGCGGTCCCGAGGTGATGATGCGGTTCACCGCCCGCGCGCTGCTGGACCGGGGCCTGCCGGCCGCGCGGGTGCGGGTCTCGCTGGAGCGCTCCATGCGGTGCGGGGCGGGCTGGTGCGGGCACTGCCAGCTCGGCCCGCTGCTGGTGTGCCGCGACGGCCCGGTCGTCGACTACACCGTGGCCGGACCCCTGCTGACGGTACGGGAGCTGTGATGACACCGACCCTCGCTGTCTGGAAATTCGCCTCCTGCGACGGCTGCCAGCTCAGCCTGCTCGACTGCGAGGACGAGCTGCTCGCCGTCGCGGGCCGGGTCCGGATCGCCCACTTCCTGGAGGCGAGCCGGCGGGTGGAGCCGGGCCCGTACGACGTCTCGCTGGTCGAGGGCTCGATCACCACGGCCGCGGACGCCGAGCGCATCCGGCGGGTCCGCGAGGTCTCCCGCACCCTGGTCACCATCGGCGCCTGCGCCACCGCGGGCGGCGTGCAGGCGCTGCGCAACTTCGCCGACGTCGACGAGTTCCGGTCCGTGGTGTACGCCCACCCGCAGTACGTCTCGACCCTGGCCACCTCCACCCCGATCGCCGCCCACGTCGAGGTCGACTACGAGCTGCACGGCTGCCCGATCGACCGGCGCCAGCTGCTCGAGGTGATCACGTCCCTGCTGGTCGGGCGCCGGCCGGACCTGCCCGCGCACAGCGTCTGCTTCGAGTGCAAGCAGCGCGGCAACGTCTGCGTGGTGGTCGCGCACGGCACGCCGTGCCTGGGCCCGGTCACGCACGCCGGCTGCGGTGCGATCTGCCCGGCGTACCAGCGGGGTTGTTACGGCTGCTTCGGTCCGATGGAGACACCCAACGCCGCCGCGCAGGCCGGCCTGCTGCGGGCCACCGGCATGTCGGCGGCCGACATCGAGCGGGCCTACCGGACCTTCAACGCCGCGGCGCCCGCGTTCATCGAGCTGTCCCGGGTCACCGTGGGACCACCGCCGGGTTCCGGACCCCGCGACACCGGATCGGAGGAGCGATGACCCATCGTGCCGATCGGATCCTGGACGTGCGGTCGCTGGCCCGGGTGGAGGGCGAAGGGGCCATGCACGTCAGCGTGCGCGGCGACACCGTCGAGGAGGTGCGCCTGGACATCTACGAGCCACCCCGGTTCTTCGAGGCGCTGCTGCGCGGGCGGCGGCACACCGAGCCACCGGACATCACCGCGCGCATCTGTGGCATCTGCCCGGTCGCGTACCAGATGAGCGCCTGCGCGGCGATCGAGGACGCCTGCGGGGTGACCGTGGCGCCGGCGGTCGCCGACCTGCGCCGGCTGCTCTACTGCGGCGAGTGGATCGAGAGCCACACGCTGCACATCTATCTGTTGCACGCGCCCGACTTCCTCGGTTACCCGAGCGCGCTGGAGTTGGCCAAGGACCGTCGCGACCTGGTGGAGCGCGGCCTGGCGGTCAAGAAGGCCGGCAACGACATCGTCGAGATCCTGGGCGGACGGGCGATCCATCCGATCAACGTCCGGGTCGGCGGCTTCTACCGCACGCCGTCACCGCCGGAGCTGGCGCCGCTGCGCGCACGGCTGCGCATCGCGCTGGACCAGGCGCTGGAGACGGTCCGGTGGGTCGCGGGTTTCGAGTTCCCCGACTTCGACCACGATCACGAGCTGCTGGCGCTCGTGGAGCCCGGGCGCTACGCCATCGAGTCGGGCACGGTCGCGACCACCGGCGGCCTCACCTTCACCCCGCGGCAGTTCGAGGAGCACGTCATCGAGGAGCAGGTGCCGCACTCCACCGCCCTGCACGCGCGGCTGGCCGGCCGCGGCACCTACGCAGTCGGGCCGGCCGCCCGCTACACCTTGAACCAGCGATGGCTCTCGCCGCTGGCCCGGCAGGCCGCCGACGCCGCCGGCCTGGGCGCCGACTGCCGCAACCCGTACCGCAGCATCGTGGTCCGGGCGGTGGAGGTCGTGTACGCCCTCGACGAGGCGATCCGGCTGATCGACCGGTACGAGCCGCCGGCCCGGCCCTTCGTGGCGGTCCCGCCCCGGGCGGCGGTCGGCTACGGCGCGACCGAGGCCCCGCGCGGCATCCTGTTCCACCGCTACGGCCTGACCGCCGACGGCCTCATCACCTCGGCGCGCATCGTCCCGCCGACCTCGCAGAACCAGGCGTCCATCGAGGACGACCTGCGGCGCTTCGTCGGCGGCCGGCTGGGCCTGGACGACGAGCGCCTCACCTGGCAGTGCGAGCAGGCGATCCGCAACTACGACCCGTGCATCTCGTGCTCGACGCACTTCCTCGAGCTCACCGTGGAGCGCCGGTGACCAGCCGCGGCGCCGGCCGGCGGGTGGTGATCGGCGTCGGCAACGAGTACCGCCGCGACGACGGGTTCGGCCCGCTGGTGGTCAGCGGGTTGATCGGGCGGCAGGCCGCCGACCGCCGGCTGGCGGAGGTGGAGCTGCGGTTCAGCGACGGCGAGCCGACCCGGCTGCTCGACCTGTGGACCGGCGCCGCCGTCGCCGTGGTCGTCGACGCGGTCCTGGACGACGCCGGCCACGCGGGCCGGCACCACGAGCTGGTCCTGGACGCCCTGGACGCGCTCGGCGCCGGCGGCCCGGCCGGCTCGCACGCGGTCGGGCTGGGCAGCACGGTGGCCCTCGGCCGGGCGCTGGACCGGCTGCCCGGCCGGCTGGTCGTGCTCGCGGTCTCCGGCACCGACTTCGGCTTCGGCCAGGGGCTCACCGCGCCGGTCGCCGCCGCGGTCCCACCCGTCACCGAACGCGTCTGCGTCCTGGTGGGCTGAGCGATGACCGGCCTCGTCGACCCGCCCGGCGGCCGCCGCTGGCACGTCCTGGTCCGCGGCACCGTCCAGGGCGTCGGCTTCCGGCCCTTCGTCCACCGGGTGGCCACCCGGCTGGCGCTGGACGGCACCGTCCGCAACCTCGACGGCAACGTGCTGATCGAGGTCAACGGCGGCCGGCCGGCGGTCGCCGAGCTGATCAGCGTCCTCCGGGAGCAGGCGCCGCCGAACGCCGTGGTGGCCGACGTGACCGTCACCGCGGCCCCGGCGGGCGGGCCGCGAGCCGGCTTCACGGTGCTGCCGAGCACGGCCCGGGCGGCGGCGCCCGCCCACGGGTTCACCGGCCTTCCCGTCGACCTCGCCGTCTGCGACGACTGCCTGCGCGAGCTCTTCGACCCCGCCGACCGCCGGTACCGCTACCCGTTCATCAACTGCACCGCCTGCGGTCCGCGCGCCACCATCATCGACGAGCTGCCGTACGACCGGACGCGCACCGCGATGGCCGGGTTCGCGATGTGCGCGCGGTGCGCCGCCGAATACCACGACCCCGGCGACCGCCGGTTCCACGCCGAGCCGATCGCCTGCCCGCAGTGCGGGCCGCGGCTGAGCTGGCAGGGGCCGGCCGGGTCCGGCCCGGTCGGTGCGGACGCCCTGGCCGCCGCCGTGCAGGCGATCGGCGCCGGCCGGATCGTGGCGCTCAAGGGCCTCGGCGGCTACCAGCTCGTCTGCGACGCCACCGACCCGCAGGCCGTCGAGAAGCTGCGGACCCGCAAGCGGCGGCCCCGCAAGCCGCTCGCGGTGATGGTCGCCGACGTGCCCGCCGCCGAGCGGCTCGGCGAACTGACCGCCGCGGACCGCGCGCTGCTGGTCACGCCGGCCCGGCCGATCGTGCTCGTCCCCGCCCGCCCCGGCGGGCCGCCGGCGCCCGCGGTGCACCCCGGCACCGACCGGCTCGGGGTCTTCCTGCCGGTCACCCCGCTGCATCAGCTGCTCGTCCGGGCGCTGGCCCGGCCGCTGGTGGTGACCAGCGGGAACCGCTGCGACGAGCCGACCGCCATCGGGAACGCCGACGCCGTCGCGCGGCTGTCCGGCATCGCCGACGGGTTCCTGCACCATGACCGGCCGATCCGGGCCCGCTACGACGACTCGGTCGTGGCCGCGGTCGCGGGGGCGCGCAGCACGATCCGGCGGGCGCGCGGGTACGCCCCGCAGCCGCTGCCGCTGCCGGTCCGCGCCGACCGCCCGGTGCTCGCGGTGGGCGCGCAGCTCAAGCACACGTTCACGCTGGCCCGGGCGGACCGCGCGCTGGTCGGCCCGCACGGCGGCAGCCTGGACGACCCCGACGCCCTGACCGCCTTCCACGACACCCTCGCGCAGCTGTGCCGGCTGCACCGGTTCACGCCGGACATCGTCGCCCACGACCTGCATCCCGGCTACGCGTCCACCCGCTACGCCGCACAGGCCGTGCCCGCCGACCGGCGCGTCGCCGTGCAGCACCACCACGCCCACGTCGCCGCGTGCGCCGCGGAGAACGGCGTCGAGGGGCCGTTCATCGGCGTGGCCTACGACGGGCTCGGCCTCGGCGCCGACGGCACGCTCTGGGGCGGGGAGATCCTGCTCGCCTCGTACACCGGCTTCCGGCGGGTCGCCCGTTTCAGCACGGCGCCGCTGCCGGGCGGCGAGGCGGCGGTGCGCCGCCCGGCGCGGATGGCCCTCGGCCACCTGTACGGCAGCGAGTTCCCGCTGCCGGCGACGGCGGCCCCGGCGCTGCTGGCCCGCGTCGGCGACCGGGAACACGACGTCCTCCGCCGGATGGTGGAACGCGGGGTCAACAGCCCCCGGGCGTCCAGCGCCGGCCGGTTGTTCGACACCGTCGCCAGCCTGCTCGGCGTCTGCGACGACGCCGGCTACGAGGGCGAGGCCGCGATCATGCTGGAGGCCGCCGCCGCCGGGGCTCGGACGGCGCCGGCCGCCCTGCCCTGGCGGCTCGCCGACGTGGACGGCATCTGGGTCTACGACTCCGCCGTCACCCTGGGCGCGCTGCTGGACCGCGCCGCGGCGGGAGAGCCCGTCGCGGCCCTCGCCGCCGCGTTCCACCGCACGATCGTCGACGTCACCGTGGCGCTGTGCGAGCGGGCCGCGGAGGCGAGCGGCGTCCGGGTGGTGTGCCTGTCCGGCGGCTGCCTGCAGAACCGGATTCTGGCCACCGGGATCCCCCGGGCGCTCGCGGCCGCCGGGCTGGACGGCCGCCTGCACCGCGAGGTTCCCGCCGGGGACGGCGGCATCAGCTACGGGCAGGCGGTCGTGGCCGCGGCCCGCATCGGGAAGGGGCGCTGATCACCGTGTGTCTGGGGATTCCGGGCCAGGTCACCGAGGTGTACGAGCGCGACGGCCTGCGGATGGGCACGGTCGACTTCGGTGGCCTGCGCAAGGAGGTCTGCCTGGCCTACGTGCCCGGCACCGAGGTCGGCGGGTTCGTGATCGTGCACGTCGGCTTCGCGATCACCGCCGTGGACGAGGCCGAGGCCGAGCGCACGCTGACCGTGCTGCGCGCGATGGGCGACGCCGTGGCCGCCGAGCTCGGCGAGCCGCTGCCGGCCCCGGAGGGCGGGCCGCGATGAAATACCTCGACGAGTACCGCGACCCCGCTCTCGCCGGGGCCCTGCTCGCGGAGCTGCACCAGGTCGCGACCCGGCCGTGGACGCTGATGGAGGTCTGCGGCGGGCAGACCCACACCATCGTCCGGCAGGGCATCGACGAGCTGCTGCCGGCCGGCATCCGCATGATCCACGGTCCGGGCTGCCCGGTCTGCGTCACCCCGCTGGAGACCCTGGACCGGGCGCTGGCCATCGCCGCCCGGCCGGACACGATCCTCACCAGCTTCGGCGACATGCTGCGGGTGCCCGGCTCGGCCACCGACCTGCTGTCGCTGAAGGCGCGGGGCGCGGACGTCAGGGTGGTGTACTCCCCGATGGACGCGGTGCGGCTGGCCCGGCAGCGGCCCGACCGGCAGGTCGTCTTCCTCGCCGTCGGCTTCGAGACGACGGCGCCGGCGAACGCCATGGCCGTCCTGCACGCCGAGGCGCTGGGGCTGACGAACTTCAGCATGCTGGTCAGCCACGTGCTGGTGCCACCGGGCATGACCGCGATCCTCGACGCGCCGGGCTGCGCGGTGCAGGCCTTCCTGGCCGCCGGGCACGTCTGCGCGGTGATGGGCTGGACCCAGTACGAACCGCTGGCCGCGACCTACCGGGTGCCGATCGTGGTGACCGGGTTCGAACCGCTCGATCTGCTGGAGGGCATCCTGATGGCCGTGCGCCAACTCGAACAGGGCCGGCACGTGGTGGAGAACCAGTACGCTCGGGCCGTGCACCGCACCGGCAACGGGCCCGCGCAGGCCGCGATCGAACGGGTCTTCCGGATCACCGACCGGGCCTGGCGCGGCATCGGGACGATCGGCGCGAGCGGGCTGGCGCTGAGCGACGCGTACGCCGCGTTCGACGCCGAGATCCGCTTCGACGTGGGCCGGCTGTCCGCCGTGGAGGATCCCGCCTGCATCGCCGGCGAGATCCTCACCGGCGCGAAGGTCCCGACCGACTGCGCGGCGTACGGCGGGTCCTGCACGCCGCGCTCGCCCCGGGGCGCCCCGATGGTCTCGAGCGAGGGCACCTGCGCCGCCTACTTCACCGCCGGACGCCGCCCGGCGGCTCCCGCGGGCGGACGGGGTGACCGGTGATGACGGCCCCGGACCCGGCCGCGCTGACCTGTCCGGCGCCGCTGCGGGAGGTCGAGCGGGTGCTGCTCGGGCACGGTTCGGGCGGCCGGCTCTCCGCCGAGCTGATCGGCGACGTCCTGGTGCCCGCGCTGGGCCGGGCGGCGCCGCCGGGCCCGCTCGAGGACGCCGCGGTGTTCACCGTCGGGGACACGGACCTGGCGATCAGCACCGACGCGTACGTGGTGAGCCCGCTCTTCTTCGCCGGCGGCGACATCGGCAGCCTGGCCGTGCACGGCACCGTCAACGACCTGGCGATGCGGGCCGCCATGCCGCTGGCGCTCACCGTCGCGTACGTCGTCGAGGAGGGTTTCGCCCTGGCGGACCTGCGCCGGGTCGCCGCCTCGGTGGGCGCCGCCGCCTGCGCCGCCGGGGTGCCGGTGGTCACCGGCGACACGAAGGTGGTCGGACGCGGCGCCGCCGACGGCCTGTTCGTGGTGTCGACCGGCGTGGGCCGGCGGCTGCCCGGTGCGGCCCCCTCGGCGGCCGGCGCCGCGGCGGGTGACGCCGTCCTGCTGTCCGGGCCGATCGGCTGCCACGGCACCACGGTGCTCAGCGCGCGGGAGGGGCTCGGTTTCGACGCGGAGATCGGCTCGGACACCCGGCCGCTGCACCGGCTGGTCGAGGCGATGGTGGCGGCCGGCGGCACCGCCGTGCACGCGTTGCGCGACCCCACCCGCGGCGGCATCGCCTCGGCGCTGAACGAGATCGCCCGGGACTCGCACATCGGCGTCGAGGTGGTCGAACGTGACCTGCCGGTGCCGGAACCGGTGCACGCGGCCTGTGAACTGCTCGGCCTCGACCCGGCCCAGGTCGCCAACGAGGGCTGCCTCATCGCGTTCGTCGCGCCGGACCGCGCCGACGAGGTGCTGGCGGCGATGCGCTCGCGGCCCGAGGGCCGCGAGGCGGTCCGGATCGGCACCGCGACCGGGGTGGACCCGGGCCGGGTCGTGATCCGCACCGGCGTCGGTTCCCGGCGGGTGCTGGACATGCTGGTCGGTGAGCAGCTCCCGCGCATCTGCTGACCGGGCGCCGCCGGCCGGCTCAGCCGGGCGGCGGCGCCGGGAAGGTGGTGCGGTACGAGACCAGGACGTCGTTGCGCCAGGTGCGGCCGGCCAGCTCGACGCCGACCCGGGACGTCGCGTCGTCGGTGATCGTGATGGTCCCGAACTGCCCGCCGCCCGGGAACGTGCCGTGACTGTACGGGCCACCCTTGACGCTGCCGGGCCGGTCGAGCGCCCCGGCCTGCAGCACCGGGAATCCCGGGTAGCCGGACCCGCTGTAGCCGCTGTGGCTGCCGTCGTCCAGCGCGATCATGTGGGCGTCGCCGGCGATCATGATCAGATTGTCGATGCGGGCGGCGGCGACGACGTCGGCCAGGGCGCGCCGTTCCCGGGGGTAGCCGCCCCAGTCGTCGGCCCCTCGCGCCGGTGCGGCGATCCACGGATCCGGGTTCACCCACACCACGACCGCGTGGGTGCGGGCGGCGGTGACCAGCTCCCGCTCCAGCCAGGCGAGCTGCCGGGCGCCGAGCAGCGAGGTGCCGGTGCGTTCCGAGCGGTTGTCGGTGAGCACGAACCGCACCCGGCCGATGGTGAACGCCTGGTACACGGCCTGGCCGGGCTCCGGCTGCGGGTAGTGCGGCACGTAGGTGCCGTACGCCCGGCGCGCTGCGGGCCGGGTGGCAGCGGCGGCGTCGGCGTCGTTCGGGCCGTAGTCGTGGTCGTCCCAGACGTAGGCGACGGGCACCGACCGGTACAGGGCCGCCTGCGCCGGGGAGGTCAGCGTGCGCCGGTACAGCTCGCCGAACGTGGCGACGTCGTTGCGCGACGGGTTGCCGTAGTGCAGGTCTCCGGCGTTGATGTAGAGCAGCGGGGCAACGGCACGGATGGCGTCGAAGACGGCGCCGCTGGAGCCGGTCCGGGCGCAGGAGCCGACCGCGACCGTGAACGACGCCGGCCCATCCGGCATCGTGCGGAACCGGCCGGCGCCCCGGGCCCGGTCGGCGACCGCGTCGACCTCGATGACGTACCGGTAGGCGGTGGCCGGTCGCAGCCCGGTCGCCGGCAGCCGGACGACGCCGTCGTCGCCCACCGGCACCGCCGTGGCCGGCGGGACGGCGCCGGGCCGGTCGGGGGTGATCAGGAGGCGGGCGCGCCGGGCGGGCCGGACCACCTCGGCGACCACGGTCGCCGAGGTCGTGGTGACGGCGCCGGCCCAGGTCCACACCACCCGGTCGACCGCCGGCGCGGCCTGCGTGGACACCGGGTGGGCGGGGCCGAACCAGCGGGTGTGGACGCGCGACGCGCCGGCCCAGGTGCCCGTGAGCAGCACCGCGGTCGTGGCGGCGAGGGCCAGCACCCGGCGCCCGCTCCGGCCGTGCCGCCAGCCCAGCCACAGGCCCACCGCCGGCGGCAGGAACACGGCGAGCACCAGCACGCTGACCGCCGGGTGATAGGCCAGCGCCGCGAGCACGCCCAGCCCGTTGCCGGCCACGGCCACCAGCACCGCCGCGACTCCCTGCCCGCGGCGCGGCAGCAGCCCACCCACCAGGGCGAGGGCCAGCAGGGCGAGCTGCGCCGGCAACTCCGTCCGCGCGGCGAGGCCCTCACCCTCCGGGTTGCGCGGCACCCCGATCGTCACCGCCAGCACGGCGAAGCCGCCGACGGCCAGCAGCAGCCAGATCCGGCTCGCTCGCCGGAGCGTGGTCATGGCGTGCTGGGATCGGGTACGAGGCTGAAGGCGCCCTCCTCCTCCTGCGCGTTGTGCAGCCGCAGGATCGCGTACAGCCCGTAGAGCAGCCGCCGTACGTCGGTGACGTCCTCCGCCTCCGCCTCCAGGACCAGGTCGTCCACCGTCCGGCGGAGCCGCCCGATCTGGTGCTCGATCTCGGCGTGCGTACGGCTCAGCCCGCTCGTCGCCTCGACCCCGCCGAGCGCCCGCGCCATGATCGGCAGCAGCTCGGCCTCCTCGGCGTGCTCGTGGGCCAGCAACCGCACCTCGAGGTGCTCCAGCAGCTCGCGCACCGGCCCCAGGTCGTACGGCGGGTGGTGCAGCGCGTCGGCGACCGTGCGGACCTGCTCGACCAGGACGCGGACGTCGCGGTGCTCGGCGTACAGGCGGCGGGCCGTGGCGATGTCGGCGGGCGGGAGCACCACGGTGTGCGACGGCGCCGGCAGCAGGGCGGTCAGCGCGATGGCGATGGCGGCGACGTCGATGCCCTCCTGGAGCAGCGCGCCGGCCGCGGGTGGCAGGTAGCCCGCCGCCGCCGCCAGCATCGCCGCGGCCGACAGCCCCATCCCGACACCGACCGCCCAGCCGGCGATGATCCGGCAGCGCCGGGCGGTCAGGATCGCGTCGGCCAGCGCGTCGAGCCGGTCGACGGTCAGCACCACGTCGGCGGCCTCGGCCGAGGCGGTGGCCCCGCGGGCCGCCAGGGCGACCCCGACACCGGCCGCCGCCAGCGCCGGCGCGTCGTTGATGCCGTCGCCGACCATGATCGTCGGGCCCGCCTCCTGCTCCGCGCGGACCAGCGCCAGCTTGTCGCCGGGGTCGCAGTCGGCGTGCACGGCGTCGACGCCGACGATCCGGCCCACCGCCTCCGCGGTGTCCGCCCGGTCGCCGGTCACCAGCACCACCCGGGTGATCCCGGCCGTGCGCAGCCGCCGGATCATGCGGGGCGCCTGGGGCCGTACCGGATCCTCCAGCAGCAGCACGCCGGCCGGCGCGTCGTCGATCGCGGCGAAGACCGTCAGCGACCCGTCCAGCGCGGCCCGCCGGCGGGCCTGGCGCACCCACGCCGGCGGCGGACCGGAGACGATCCACGCCGCCTTGCCCAGCCGCACCCGGTGGCCGTCGACCACGCCCTCCACCCCGTAGCCGTGGCGCTCGCGGACCTGCTCGGGCGCCGCCAGCCGCAGGCCGCGGTCGTGGGCGGCGGTGACGATGGCGCCGGCCAGGACGTGGGCGGAGCTCTGGTCCAGGCTCGCGGCCAGGCGCAGCACCTCACCGGCGGACGGGCCCACCCCGGCCGGGGTGACCACGTCGGTGAGGACCGGCCGGCCGGCGGTCAGCGTGCCGGTCTTGTCGAACAGCAGGACCCGGCCGGCGGCCAGCTGCTCCAGCGCGGCGCCGCCCTTGACCACGACCCCGCTGCGGGCGGCCCGGGAGATCCCGGACATGATCGCGATCGGTACGGCCAGCAGCAACGGGCACGGCGTGGCCACCACCAGCACCGCCACCGCCCGCACCGGATCACCGGCGACCGCCCAGGCGGCACCGGCCAGCACCAGCGTGGCCGGCACGAACGCCAGCGCGAACCGGTCAGCGATCCGCACGAACGGCGCACTCGCCGCCTGCGCCTGCGCCACCAGGCGCACCACACCGGCATACGTCGACGCCTCCGCGGTCGCGGTGGCCGTCAGCCGCAGCGGCGAGCCCGCGTTCACCACCCCGCTGCGGAGGTCCTCGCCGGCCCGGCGCTCCACCGGCAGCGGCTCACCGGTCAGCGCCGCCTCGTCCAGCACCGCCGGGCCGAGCAGCCGGCCGTCCACCGGCACGATCTCGCCGGAGCCGACGACCAGCCGGTCACCGACCACGACCTCGGCCACCGGCACCTCGACCGGTCCCGAGGCGGTGTCCCGCCGGGCCGTCCGCGGCGCCCGGGCGGCCAGCGCGCTGAGCTCCCGGCGGGCCCGGGCCGCGGCGCGGGCCTCCAGCAGCACGCCGCTGGCCAGCATGACCGCGATGACCGCACCCGCGAACGCCTCGCCGACGGCCAGCGCGCCCACCAGCGCCAGCCACGCGATCACGTCGACGGTCGCCGCCCGCCGCCGCGCGGCCGCGATCAGCGACGCCGTCGAGTAGACCAGGCCCAGCACCGCCGCGGCGATCCACGCCGCGTCCGCCGCGCCCGGGGCGTCCGCCGCGGCGAGCGCCAGCCCCGCCAGGGCCAGCACCGTCGTCGCGGCGAACAGGGCCTGCTCGCGTCGCTGCATGACGTCCTCCCGGCACCGGCGACGGAACGCGCGTCCGCCCGGCGCCCTTCCACCGTGCGGCAGCGGCAAGATCCTCGGCAGGGCCGCAAGACCCGTTCCGGCGTCGCCATCCCGCCTCCACACCGCATCCACACCTTCCGCACCACCCGGCGCGACGATGCGGGAAGAGCACGAACCTGGGAGGAATCATGAGAACCACGACCACCCGCCGGACCGTTGTCCTGGTCGCCGCCGGCACCCTCGGGCTGGCCGGGATCGTGGCGGCCGGACCGGCCCTGGCCGGCGCCGACCTCTTCCCGGCCACCCGCACCACGCTGGGCCAGCCCGGCCCGGGCGACGGCAGCGGCTACGGCACCGGGATGGGCATGGGCGCCGGGATGGGCATCGGCATGGGCGCGGGGATGGGCGCGGGCGGCTGCCTCGGCGCCGGCCTGACCGCCCCGCAGGGCACCCTGACGGATCAGCAGAAGACCACCCTGGCCGCGATGGCGCAGGAAGAGAAGCTCGCCCACGACCTCTACACGACGTTCGCCGACAAGTACCAGCTGCCGGTCTTCGCGCACATCGCCGCGTCGGAGACCACACACCTGAGCGTCGTGCGCACCCTGCTCGACCGCTACGGGCTCAGCGACCCCACGGCCGGCGTCGCCGCCGGCACGTTCAGCGACCCCACGGTGCAGGCCACCTACGACCGGCTGCTGGCCCGCGGCACCACCGGCCGGGCCGCCGCCCTGCGGGTGGGCCAGGAGGTGGAGCGCACCGACATCGCCGACCTGCGGAAGGCGCTCACCGGTCTGACCGCCCCCGACGTCACCCAGGTCTACCAGCACCTGGTGGCCGCCTCCCAGCACCACCTGGCCGCGTTCACCGCGTGGGCGGCCCGCTGACCGAGCGGCCGGCGCCCGGCAGGAAGAGCGCCGCCGTCGCGGCCTCGCCGGTGGTGTCCGGCACGGTGCCGATGATCGCGCCCCGGTTGTTGAGATCGGCCGCGCTGTTCGGCACGCCCGCGGCGGACAGGTCACGGAAGACCCCGCGCCGCCACAGGAACGCGTGGTCGTCCGCCGAACCGGGCGCCACGTTGCCCGCGCCGAGGATCACGCCGCGGTCGTCGACGGCGGTCGCCCCGCCGGCGTTGCCACCGGGCAGGTTGCCGAGCAGTTCCAGCCGGGCCTGCCGCCACCGGGCCGCCTGGGACGACTCGGCGAGGAACACGGCTCCCACCACGTCACCGCGGTCGTTGATCGCCCGCGCCTGGCTGCCGTACGGCGTGCCGGGCAGGAACGTGGTCGTCCCGTGCTGCCACACGTACGCGGCGGACGGGCCGTCGTCACCGGGCGCCCGCCAGCCGGCGATCTGCCCGCGGTTGTTGATGTCCTCGGCGAACACCTCACCGGCCCCGGGCACACCCAGGTCGGTCATCCGGCCGGCACGCCACACGAACGCGTGCAGCGAACCGTCGGCGGTCGTGCTCGCGCCGACGATCGCCCCGTGGTCGTTGATCGCCGTGGCGAAGCTGGCCGTGCCGCCGAGCGTGCCCAGATCGGTGATCTCGCCGTGCTGCCAGCGCACCGCGTGGGTGGTGGCACCGCGCCGGCTCTGCCCGGCCACCGTGCCGGACCGGTTGATGTCCGCGGCGATCCCCCAGCCGCCGTCGACGCCGTCCAGCGTGCCCAGGTCGGCCATCCGCCCGTCCCGCCAGCGGAACGGGTGCGTCTGCCCGCCGGCGGTGGCCGACCGGCCGACGACCTCGCCCCGGTCGTTGAGCGCGAGCGGGGTGCTGCTCGGCCCGCCGAGCGTGCCGAGCAGGACGGTGCGGTACCCCACCGCCGGCGGGCCGCCCAGCGCGGGCGCGCCGACGAACGCCACCCCGGCCACCAGCGTGGCCACGGAGCCGATCCGCGTGCAGGTTCTCATGATTCGCACTCCTTCCCCACCCGGGCCTTTCCGGTGCGGCGGGTCAGGGCAGCGGATAGACGACGCGGGTGCGGTACTCGGTCTCGTTCACCGCTCCGGGCCCGGCGAGGTATTCCTCCCACATGACCGTGGGCGGGTGCAGCTTGCGCTGCGTGAACCAGTTGCCCAGCCCCGCGTACGCCTGCGTCAGGGTCTCGTAGGGGCCGACGTGCACCGCGCGTACCGCCGGGCCGCCGGGCAGCACCTCACGCACCAGCGCGTCGGTGGACGGCGGCTCCTCGGTCACCGGGAACCCGACCGTCACGTCGAAATGGTGGTCCTGTTCGTGGCGGTACACCGCGACCGGCGGACCCGCCGGGTGGGTGCCGGCCCGGGCGAGCTCGCCGGCGACGGCCGGGATCGCACGGGCGAAGAAACCGCTCATCTCGTCCAGCCCGACCCGCTGGCGCAGCCCGAGGATCGTGCGGGGTTCCAGGGTGACTCTCTCGACATGGTCAGTGCCGGTCGCGTTCATCGTGACCTCTCCCTCGAAGCGTTGCTGCCACCTCATCTCCACGCTCCCGCGCGCCGGCCGGCGGCGACAGAGCAGAAGGTCCGCCGGCGGCCGGACCTCCGCCGGGCGGCTCCCGGACGGGAGGACCTGCGGCCCTGGTCCGGCCGGTATCCACGGCGGACAATGCGGGCGAGGGGGCGTCAGGAATCAGATCGGGGTGATCACCATGGCGCATCCGGTGGTGCACTGGGAGATCGGCGGCAGGAACCTGGCCGGGCTCCAGGACTTCTACGCCAAGGCGTTCGGCTGGTCCATGCAGGAGGCGGGCGCGGACTACCGCCTGGTGCAGGCGGCCGAGGGCGGGTTCGGCGGCGGCCTGATGCGGGCGCACCCGCCGATGCCGCCGTACGTGACCGTCTACGTGCAGGTCGAGGACCTGGCGGAGGCGCTGAGGTCGATCGGCGAGCTCGGCGGCACCACGCTGGTGCCACCGACCGCCATCAACAAGACGGCGTCCTTCGCCCTGTTCCGCGACCCGGAGGGCAACACCGTGGGCCTGCTCCAGGCAGTCGGGCCCATCGCCGGTTGAGCCGGCGGCCCGAGGTCCGGCGCGACGGCCTCGCCGCCGCGCCGGATCGGTCAGGGCACGCCCGCGGGGCGGTACACCGCACCGGCTGATCAGCCGACGGCGGCCCTGGGCTTCCATGAGGTGCGTCGGGGCCGATCGTGGAGTGCCGCCCTTCCGGTGCACCAGAGGAGGACCTCGACGGGGTCTCCGGCCGGTGCGTCGGGAAAGAGCCGCCGCAGCACGGCGGCGCAGAGCGACGAGGGCGGCTGCCAGGTGACTCGCAAGCCCTCGGCGATGTCCCGCGTGTGCATGAGGATCTCGTTGACGCCGAGCGCGGCGAACCCGGTCCGGCCAGCGCTTGATCGACATCTGGCGATCCCATCACCCGCACCCGGCGAAGCATGCCACAGCCGGCGCTGCCCGGATCTCGTCCGGCTCGGTGGAGACCGGCCGGCGGTTCTGACACCGCCCACGATCAAGCGGGGTCAGAACCGCCGGCCGAAGCCACCCGGGCGACCGAACGGCTCAGCCGATCATCAGGGCGCGGGGGCCCGCGTCGTAGCGGCGGCGGATCCGGCGCAGCCGGGAGCGGAGGCGCTCCTGCATCAGGTCGGTCGCCTCCTGCAACGTCGCACCGACCGCGTGGACGTGCACGCCGATGCCGTTGACGTCGACGTGGGCGTCGACCCGATCGCCGGGGGCGGCGGCGTCGAGGGTCAGCGAGGTGCGCAGGACCGGGCCGGGTGCGTGGTGCAACGCCGCGGTCAGCTTGCCGACGGCGTACTCGGTGGCCTCCGGGCCGACGTGGCCGTGGGTGTGCACCTGAGGACTGATGACGTGCTCGAAGCTGGTCATGACGCCTCCTCCGCTCGTCCGGCCGGGCCGGCCGGGGCACTCCTCATGATCAGGTGGTGGCCGAGGGGCCAGTAGGGTCCAACGACCCGTGCCGCGACGGACCTCAGGGCATCAGGCGGCGCAGGGCCACGCCGGTGACGGCCGAGGTCACCGCCGCCATCAGCAGGCCGCCGGCGGCCCCGATCGCGGCGACGAGCACGATCGGCTGCCCGGGGTGCCACAGCGGCATGGTGAAGACCAGGAAGACCGCCAGGCCGGCCAGCCAGGCCAGCGCCGTGGTCACGATCCAGCTCGCCGAGCGGGGCAGCACCGTGCGCAGCACCAGCCATTGCGCCGTACCGATGGTGGCCAGCAGGGCGACACCCAGCACCAGCCCGCCGAGCGCCAGCACGGCGGCCGGCAGCTCGGCCCACCGGTCGGCCAGCGTGGAGGGCAGCATGCCGATGACGTACGCCAGCACGGCGCCACCCGCCGTAGCCAGGACCCACCGCCGCGCCGGGAGCCCCGGCAGCGCCTGCCGCAGCACACTGGCCTGGGCGAGCCCGAGCGCCGTGCCCTCCACCGCGCCGGCCGCCAGGATCACGCCCAGCGCGGCGAGGGTCGACCAGCCCGCCGTGACCGCGCCGGCGACGGCCGGCACGGAGAAGCCGAGGAACTCGCCGATCGTCACCACGAGCAGCCAGCGCCGGAACAGCGGTCCCCCGCGCAGCACGGCCGGCCTGGCCTGCGGTTCGGCGTACACCATGGTCCTGTCCTTTCGTGCTCGCGCCGGGCGGGCCGCCGCCCGTCCGGCATCCCGGAGCTGCTCACTGCGCGGTGTAGCCGCCGTCGGTGAGCAGGTACGAGCCGGTGGTGTTGGACGCCTTGTCCGAGGCGAGGAAGGCGGCGAGCTCGGCGACCTCCGCGGACCGGCCCATCCGGCCGATCGGGTGCAGGGCGCTGACGCCCGCGATGACCTCCTGGTCGGCGGCGGCCAGCAGCGGCGTGTCGATGAAGCCCGGGCCGATGCTGTTGACCCGGATGCCCTGCTGGGCGTAGTCGATGGCCGCGGTCTTGGTCATGCCGACCACGCCGTGCTTGGCGGCGACGTAGGCCACCGCCTGGCCGAAGCCGACCGAGCCCAGGATCGACGCCATGTTCACGATCGACCCGCCGCCGCCCGCCAGCATCGCCGGGATCTCCGCGCGCATGCAGTAGAAGACGCCGTTCAGGTTGACGTCGATGACCTGGCGCCAGCCGTCCAGCGGGTACTCGCCGGCCGGCGCCTGCGGCCCGCCGATGCCGGCGTTGTTGACCGCCACGTCCAGCCTGCCGAACATGTCCACGGCCGCCCGGACCATCGCCTCGCACGCCGCCGGGTCGGACACGTCCACGGTGTACGGCACCGCCGCGTCGCCGATCTCCTTGGCGACCCGGCCGGCGGCGTCCGCGTCGAGATCCGCGACGATCACCTTGGCGCCCCGCGCGGCGAGCAGCACCGCGGTGGCCTCCCCGATGCCCGACCCGGCGCCGGTCACCACCGCCACCTTGCCCGCGAAGTCCTGATCCATGATCTCTCCTCCGTTCCCCGGACCCGGCGGCCCGGTCGGCCGGCGGCTCGGCGAGCCGCCGAGGGTCGCGCCGATCAGCCGACGGGCGTGCCCTGCGCCCGGTCCCGGATGCCGATCAGCATCTTGCGTTCCATCACCAGGCTGCCCGGCTCCATGATCAGCCGGTCCGCCAGCTTCCGGGCGGCGGAGGCGGCGGCGCCCTCGGCGATCCGGTTCCGGCTGATCAGGCGGGTGCGACCGGACCGCTCGGCGAGCGAGAAGATCCACACCCAGCGGCCGTCCTCGGACCGGAACACCAGCGTCCGTTCCGGGTCGCAGATCGCCACCCGCATCCCCGGCCCGCCGTTGCCCATCGGCAGCACGTCACCGACGGCCAGCTGCTGGAATTCCGGCAGGATCCGATCGGCGCTGTGCATCCCGAGGCCGAACAGGTTCTCGATCCAGTCGTACGTGTAGGCGCCGCCCCGGCCGCTGCCCATCTGCACCAGCCACGGCCAGACGCGCTCCGGCGGCGCGTCGATGGTCACCGCCCGGGTGCTGAGCATGTCCGGCTCCGGCAGCAGCTCGTCGCCGGGCAGGGTCGCCTCGGCCTCCTCCGCCGTCGCTCCCCAGGTCAGGTACCAGCGGCGCAGGGCGGGCGCGTACACCGCGGCCGCCAGCGCGAGGCCCCCGCCGAACCAGGCTGTCCTGCTCATCGCGACAGCACCACCTTGAGCGCACCGGTCTCGCCGGGCCGCGCGAAGGTGTCGTACGCCGTCATGATGTCGCCGAGCGGGAACCGGTGGGTCACCATGTTCCCGGTGGCGAGCTGCCCCGCCACCACCATGTCGAGCAGCTTCGGCGTCGAGTACGTGTCGACCAGCCCGGTGGTGATGGTGATGTTGCGGATCCACAGGTCCTCGAGGTGCAACGTGGCCGGCTTGCCGTGCACGCCGATGTTGGCGACCCGCCCGCCGGGGCGCACCAGCGAGGTGCACAGCTCGAACGTCGCGGGCGTGCCGACCGCCTCCATCACCACGTCGGCGCCGAGCCCGCCGGTCAGCGACTTCACGACCGTCATCGGGTCGGCGTCGGCCAGCACGGTGACGTCCGCGCCGAACACCTTGGCGGCCTGCAGGCGGCTCTCCGCCTTGTCGATCGCCACGATGTGCGCCGGGGAGAACAGCCGCGCGGTGAGGATCGCCGCGAGACCGATCGGGCCGGTGCCGACCACCACGACGGTGTCACCCGGGCGTACCCGGCCGTTGAGCACGCCGACCTCGTACGAGGTGGGCAGGATGTCGGCGAGCAGCACGGCCGCCTCGTCGGACACCTGGGCCGGCAGCCGGTACGTCGACAGGTCGGCGAACGGGATCCGGGCGTACTCCGCCTGCACCCCGTGGATCAGGTGGCCGAGGATCCAGCCGCCGCCGCCCAGGCACTGCCCGTAGCTGCCCTCGCGGCAGAACCGGCAGATGCCGCAGGCGGAGATGCAGGACGCCAGCACCCGGTCGCCCTCGGCCAGCCCGCTCACGCCGCTGCCGGTCTCGACGACGGTGCCGACCGCCTCGTGCCCGAGCACCCGGCCGGGCTCCACCTCGGGCACGTCACCGCCGAGGATGTGCAGGTCGGTGCCGCAGATGGTGACCGCGTCGACCCGGATGACGGCATCCCGTGGGTCGGTGATCACCGGGTCCGGCAGGTCGGTCCAGGAGCGCTTGCCCGGGCCTCCGTACACGAGTCCTTTCATGACGCCTCCTCCTCTTGTCCTGTCTCCGACGTTGCCTGTCGGGCGGACCGCCGGGCAGGGCCGTCCGGCCCTACTGAACGGGACCGGGTCCGTGCGAAGCGGCGGTTCTAGCCCTGCACGAACGACAACGGGGCAAAGTCCAGGTAGATCGCGGTCCGGCCGGTGCCGGGCGGCCGGCTGAAGACGACGCGGCCGGTGCCGATGCCGAACCAGGGCAGCTCGATCCGGAAGACCTCCGGGTCCCGGTCGTCGTCGGGGTGCAGGACGAAGCCCCGGCGCAGCGCGGGTATCGGGCTCAGCGCCCGGATCACCAGCTCGCCGCGCCGCACGACAACCTGCACGGCGGGGCCGACGGCGAGCCTGGCCGGGTCCGTCCGGTGCGCGGTGAACCGGTACCACCCGCAGAGGTCGCCCCACGTCTCCGGGCGCTGCGGCAGGTCGGTGCGCACCGTGGCGGCCGGGACGCCGAGCAGCCGCCGCATCAGGTTCGCCGTCTCGGGCCCCAGCCAGTGCATGCCGCGCTTGGCCCCGTTCGCGAACGCGAGCACCGCCACCCCGGCGGCGGGCGCGAGCAGGATCTGCGCGTCGAAGCCGGGCAGAACCCCGTCGTGCTCGACGGTACGGTGGCCGCCGAGCTCGCCGCGGAAGAACGCCAGTCCCATCCCGGGGATCCGCGGATCCGGCTGGTACTGCGGCGCCGTCATGGTGGCCACCGTGCCCGGGGCGAGGACGGCGCCACCCCCGCCCAGCAGTGCGGCGACGTAGCGCGCCATGTCCCGCGGCGAGGACAGAACGGCGCCGCCGCCCACCGTGACGACCTCGTAGCCGGTGATCGGCACGGGCCCGCGGGCGCGCAGCTCGTAGCCGGTGGCCAGCCGTCCGGAGCACGCCAGGTCCGTGCTCGTCATGCCCAGCGGCGCGAAGATGTGCTCGCGGAAGTAGCGGTCCAGCGGCTCCCCGCTGACGTCCTCGACGATCTGGCCGAGCGTGGCGAACCCGTGGTTGGTGTACGCGAACGAGGTGCCCGGCTGCACGTCGACCCGCAGCCGACCGCCGTAGAACTCGGCGAGCGACGGCACCGGCCGGCCGGCCGGCACGGTCTCGCCCAGGTCCCGCATCCGCAGCAGGCCGGACGGGTGCAGCACCTCCCGGATGCCGGCGGTGTGGGTCAGCAGGTGCCGCAGCGTGACCGGGCGGAAGCCGGCCTTCGCCGGGACCAGCCGGTACGCGCGCAGATACGCGCCCACCGGCGCGTCCAGGTCGACGAGTCCCCGTTCCCACAGCTGCAGCACCGCGACGGCGGTGAACGTCTTGGTGACCGAGGCGATCCGGAACACGGTGTCCTCGGTGACGGGCGTGCCCGTGGCGATGTCGGCGAGCCCCGCGCCGTGGAAGGACTCCAGGGCCCCGCCGCGGACCGTGCCGACCGCGAGGCCCACCACCGGCCGGCGGTTGCGGATCCGGTCGACCTCGGCCGCCAGCTGGATCTCGTCGACGGGCATGCCGGTACCCCTCCGGTCAGGACGCCGCCGGCGCCGCCAGCTTGACCGCGGAGACGCCGGCCACGGTACGGGTCAGCACGGTGACCACCGTCCGCTCGGTCTCGTCGTCGAAGTCGCCCGCCACGGTCGCGACGCCACCCTCGACGGTGGCGGTCCACCGGCGCCGGCCGTCGGCGTACTCGTCGAGCCGGTGCTGCACCTCACGGGTCAGCAGGCCGTCGCTGCGGACCAGGGCCCGCAGGATGTCACGGCGGCTGATGATGCCCACGACCGTGCGGGCGTCCAGCACCGGCAGGCTGCGGACGTCGTTCTGCAGCATCACCTCGGCCACCTCGGCCACGTCGGTCCGCGGCGTGGTGGCCAGCGGATACGCCGACATGACCTGGACGACCATGGTCTGCCGGTCGACCGGATCGAGGGCCGGCACCGTCTCGGCGCCGGTCGCCGGGTCGGCCGGGACCTGATGCCGCAGCAGGTCACCCTCGCTCACCATGCCGACGAGCGCCCCGTCGGCGTCGACCACCGGGAGCGCGGTGACCGAGCGTGCGGTCATCAGCTCGGCGGCGCTCTCGACCGACGCGTTCTGCCGGACCGTGTGCACCGGACTGGTCATGATGTCTCGCACGCGCATGATGTCACCCCAGGTGTCGTCGTCCCTCCCAGCCTCGCGCCCGCCGCCTTCGCGGGTCAGGGCCGCAGGTCCCGGTGGCGCGGGCGAAGCGTCCCGTACCGGGCCGCCGCCGGACCGGGTCTTCGGTCCGGCGGAGTCGGGCGATCGGACCCGGGTGCTCGCGCCGCGGACCGGGCATCGTCGAGGTGTTGACATCTACTTCAGGAGGAAACGATGACAACGTCCGGCCGCCTGACCGCGGCACACCTCGAGCACGTCGAGGCCCCCGGCGCGATGCTCACCAAGCCGGCCGCCCGGGCACTCGCCGTCTTCCGGATCTCCCTCGGGTTCGTGTTCCTGTGGGCGTTCCTGGACAAGACCTTCGGCTGGGGCTTCGCCACCACGTCCGAACGCGCCTGGATCAACGGCGGTTCCCCCACCAAGGGCTTCCTGTCGTCGGTGGCCGTCGGCCCGTTCGAGGGTTTCTTCCACTCCATCGCCGGTGACCCGTGGGCCAACTGGCTGTTCATGCTCGGCCTGCTCGGCATCGGCCTGGCGCTGATCGCCGGCATCGGCCTGCGGATCGCGGCCGGCGCCGCCACCGCCATGATGGCCCTGATGTGGATCGCCGAGTGGCCGCTCGCCCGGCACACCAGCAGCGGCGAACCGACCTCGTCCACCAACCCGATCACCGACTACCACTTCCTGTACGCCGTCGGCGCCATCGTGGTCGCCTTCACCTACGCGGGCCACACCTGGGGCCTCGGCCGCTGGTGGGCGCAGCTGCCCTTCGTGCAGCGCCACCGCTGGCTGATCTGACGACCCGGCCGGCGCCCGCACCCGGGCACCGGCGGCACCGCGAAGCCGCCCGAGCGGGACCTCACCCGGGCGGCTTCTCCGTGCCCGCTCAGTCCACCGGCACGCGGTTGCGGGCCAGGGCCGGGTCGCGCATCTGGCGCAGGGAGACCCCCAGGCCGTACGTGACGAACTCCCCCGCCGGGCGGATCTCGATCACGGCCGTGGAGCTGCGGAGCTCCGCCGGCAGCACGGCGGACAGCTGCGCCGGCAGGTCCCGGCCGGCCCCGGGCGGATGGACCAGCGCCGTCCCCCGGAAGCTCACCGCGGCGGGCGGGATCGGGAACAGCACCGCGAGGATGCCGCCCCGGCGGACCGGCACGGTGACGGCGACGTGCCCGTCGGCCGCGATGTGCCGGGCCTTCCAGCTCTCCGGGGCGACGGCCACGTACAGCCGGTGATCGGCGACGGCGTAGAGCACGCCGCTCGACCGGGGTTCCCCGGCGGGGGTGACGTGGCTGAGCACCGCGAACGAGGCCTTGGTGAGCGCCCGCCACACCTGGGCGGTGGTCAGTGTCGGTGCGGCACGGCCGACTGCGGCCGGTCCGGTGGTGGGCATGGTGATCTCCTCCTCATCCGGCGGGGGCGCGGTGCGGGACCACGGCGATCGGGCACCGGGTACGCGCGACCAGCTCGCGCGTGGTGTCGCCGAGCAGACCCCCGGGGCCCGGCAGGCTGCCGGCCCCGAGCACCAGCAGTGAGGCCGAGGCGCTCAGCTCGGCCAGCGCCTGCACCGGGTCGGCGGCGTGCAGGACGTCCCGTTCGACCTCGTTCGCCTCGTCGGGCGGCAGGCTCTCGCCGATCAGGTGCGCCAGCATCCGGACGGCGCCCCCGAGGTCCCGGTGGCAGGCGCGGTGGTGGTCGCAGTCGGGCGGCCGGCAGTCGGTCCAGACGTACACCGTCCGCAGGGCGACCCCGCGGCGGCGTGCCTCGGCCCGACCGTAGGCGGTCAGCGCGGCGGCGTTCCCGTCGTCGTCCAGCGCCACCAGCACCGGTCCCGAGCTGTGCCCCGGTGCGTCGGCGCGCCCGTTGCCGGGCGCATCCGAGCCGGCGCCGACGACCATGACGCCGAGACCGGCGCCGTCGTCCGTGGATCCCATCAGTACTCCCCTGTTCCGAAAATCCTTCACTTCCGAGCATCCTCGGCTCCGCGCCGCCGAACCCGGGTCTCCGGCACCGCTCCGGCGGGACCAACGGCCTGCTCCGGCGCGGGGCGAGCCCGGAAGGGCCGGACGACTCTGGCCGCGCGGACCGGCCGCGGGCAGGCTCGCGGCATGGGCGTCGATCGCGCGAGCAACTCCGATCTGGCCTTCCTCGCGATGGACGGCGGCAAACGCCCGCTGCAGTTCGCCGCGGTGCTCCTGCTCGACCGGCCGCTCGACCCGGGCGTGGCCGAGCGGTTCCTCGCCGGGCGCACTGCCGCGGTGCCGCGGCTGCGCCAGAAACTCGTCCGCACCCCGCCTGGCTGCGGCCGGCCGATCTGGGTGGACGACACCGCCTACGACATCCGCCGCCAGCTGACCCGGATCTCCTGCGCGCCGCCGGGCGACGAGCAGGCCCTGCTGGATGCCGCGCTCGCCCTGCTCGCCACGCCGCTGCCCCGGGACCGGCCGTTGTGGCGGGCCGCGCTCGTCGACGGGCGGGCCGGCGGTGCCGGGGCCGTCGTCCTGGTCCTGCACCACGTGCTCACGGACGGCCTGGGCGGGCTCGCGTTGCTCGCCCGGCTGCTCGACCCGCGCGACGAGCCCTCGGCGGTCGCCGAGCCGCGCCGGCCGCCGGCCGTGCCGCGGCTCGCGGCCGACGCCATCCGTGGCCGGCTGCTGGCGGTGCGGCGGCTGCCCCGCACCTGGCGCCTGCTGCGCGCGTCGATGACCGCCGGCGGCGGCCTGCTGCCGACGCGCGCCGCGCCGTGCTCCCTGCTGCGGCCGACCGGGCCGCGGCATCAGGTGGTCGCGGCGCACGCGGACCTCCGGCGGCTCCGGGCGGCGGCGCACGCGCACGGCGGTACGGTCAACGCCGCGCTGGTGGCCGCCGTGACCGGCGCGCTGCACCGGCTGCTGACCACGCGAGGTGAGCGGCTCGAACGGCTGGCCGTGGTGCTGCCCGTGGCCGGCCGCTCGACCACCACCGCCGACCGGCTCGGCAACGAGGTGAGCCCGTTGCTCATCGACGTGCCGGTCACCGGGACCCTCGGCGACCGGATCAGCCGGATCGCCGGCACCGTGCGGCAGCGCCGCGACCTCGCGACCGGCCCGCCGCCGATCGGCCTGCTGGGACCGCTGTTCCGGGCGGCCGCCGCGCTGGGCGGCTACCACTGGTTCATGAACCGGCAGCGCCGGGTGCACACGCTGGTGAGCTATGTGCGCGGCCCGGAGCAGCCGGTGCGCCTCGCCGGCGCGACGGTCGACGCCGTGGTGCCGATCAGCATCGGGGAGAGCGGCAACATCAGCATCAGCTTCCTGGCCCTGTCCTACGCGGGCACCCTGACCGTCACGGCCGTCGCCGACCCCGACCGCTGTCTCGACCTGGCCGTCCTGTCCGCAGCCCTGCGGGCCGAACTGGACGCGGTGGTGTCGAGCACCCCACCGCCGGACCGGTCGGAGGGGCTTGTTCCTCGGTGACAGCCGGCGGCCTGCGACACACCACGAACGGCCCGAGGCACGGGTCGAAGCCGGGGAAAGGCCGCCGGGGCTCCGCCGGGCGCTGCCCGTCCACCAGGCACAGGCCGGCCACGGCGACCACAAGAACGGTGAGCTTTGCCATGGGATCCTCCACCCCGAGGATCACCCCGCGCGGCCGCGCCGGGCAGGGCCGAAGGGCCCGAGTGCCGCCCGGGGCCGCACCCGCGCCGGCGGCCCGGGACCTTCGGCCCTGCCCGGCGGACGCATGGCGCGCCATCCTGGGCGTGATACCCACCGGCCGCCGAGCACGTCGTCGCGGCCGCGTCCCGGCAACGATCATGTGAGCACCCGGAGGACACCATGATTGCGCACGTAGGCGATCGGATCGTCGTGGAGGGCAAGCACCTCGGCGACGCCCGGCGGCAGGGAGTCATCCTCGAGGTCAGCCACGCGGACGGCGCGCCGCCGTACCGGGTGCGGTGGCTCGACGACGGGCGGGCGACACTGATCTTCCCCGGCCCGGAGGCGCACATCGAGCCGCCGGAGCCACCGGCCGAGGACGCCTGAGCGCGGCGCGGCCCGGAAGAGGGGAGCACGCCCATGACCACCATGACCGGCGCGCCCGTGGTCGTCGGGGTCGACGGCTCGGCACGTGCCCTGGCGGCGACCGAGACAGCCGCCGCCGAAGCCGCCCTGCGGCACCGGCCGTTGCGGATCGTGCACGCCTTCGTGTGGCCCACGGTCGGATCGGCGATCCCGCCCGGCGATTTCGGGCCGTCGCTGCCCGCGTTCCGCGAGCGGGCCGACGAGATCGTCGCGGAGGCCGTCCGGGTCGCCGGCAAGTGCAGCCCGGGAATCGCCGTGACCAGTGAGGTGACGACCGGCGCCCCGGTGCCGGTCCTGCTCGCGGAGAGCCGCCGGGCGCACCTCATGGTGCTCGGCGACCGCGGGGTGGGCGGCTTCGCCGGGCTCTTCCTCGGCTCGGTCGCGATGCAGCTGGCCACCCACGGCGAGTGCCCGACGCTGGTGGTGCGCGGCGAGCAGCCGTCGGCGGGACCGGTCGTGGTCGGCGTCGACGGCTCCGCGGTCTCCGCGCACGCCTGCACGTTCGCCGCCGAGGAGGCGTCGCTGCGCGGCGTGGGCCTGGTCGCCCTGCACGTGTGGCGGGCCCCGGTGATCGGCACCCCCGGCGGCACCATGCCCCTGGTGTACGACGTGGACCTGCTCGAGGAGGAGGAACGCCGGGTCCTCGCCGAGAGCACCGCCGGGCTGGCGGAACGCTACCCGGACGTGCCGATCCGCCAGGAGATCATCCGGGGCGCGCCCGGCCACGAGCTGGCCCAGCGGTCCCGTTCGGCGCAGCTGATGGTGGTCGGCTCGCGCGGGCACGGCGGGTTCACCGGCCTGCTGCTGGGCTCGGTCAGCCAGCACCTGATCGGTCACGCCGGGTGCCCGGTGGTGGTCGCCCGCCCGCAGGACCCGCCCGGCTGAGCCGGCGTACCGCCGCCCTACCGGTCCGCCAGCAGGGCGGCGACCTCCTCCTCCGTCGTCGGCTCGAAGTCCGCGTACCAGGCGCCGACGGCGCCGAGCTCCGCCGGCTGCTCCAGGACGATCACCTCGTCGGCCTCCCCGGCCAGCAGCGCCGCCGCGCCGGGCGCGGCGACCGGCAGGGCCAGCACCACCCGGGCCGCCCCGCGGGCGCGGGCCACGTGACAGGCCGCGCGGGCGGTCGCGCCGGTGGCGGCGCCGTCATCGACGATCACGACCGTACGGCCGGCCCAGCCCGGCCCGGGACGACCCGCCCGCAGGTTCCGCAGCCGCCGCTCGACCTGGGCCGCCGCCACGGCCGTCGCCTCCCGGAGCTCACCCGGCTCGACGCCGGCCGCCCGCACCACGTCGGGGTTGGCGACCCGGACGCCGTCCTCGCCGACCGCGCCGAGGGCGAGCTCCGGATACCGCGGCACGACGATCTTCCGCACGACGATCACATCCAGCGGCGCGCCCAGGGCACGGGCGACCGGGGCGGCGACCGGCACCCCGCCGCGGGGCAGGGCCAGCACGACGGCGTCGGCGCCGGCCAGCTGTGGCAGCGCGGCGGCCAGCCGGCGTCCGGCGTCGGCGCGGTCAGCGAAGGCAGGCATGGTCATCGCGCTCCTCTCGTCAGCGGATCCGGGCCCACTCGCGGTACGCCTCGACGGCCGTGGGCAGGGTGGGATAGATGCGCTCCGGCCCGACGGCGGCGCTGAGCCCGTACGCGTCCAGCGCGGCGCGCAGGTCCTGCTTGACCCGGGCCAGCGCGAACACGATGCCCCGGCCGGTCAGCTCCGCCCGCAGGTCGTCCAGCGCGCCCAGGCCGGTGGTGTCCACCTCGACGTTGGCCTCCACGTTCAGGACGAACCAGGCGACCGGCTCGGGCTGGGCGTCGACCGCGGCCAGCGCGCGGCGGCGGAAGTCCTCGGCGTTGGCGAAGAACAGCGGCGAGTCGTACCGGTAGACGAGCAGGCCCGGCACCAGCGTCGCCTCCGGGTAGTCGTCGACGTCGTGCATGCCGGCCAGGCCGGGCACAAAACCCTGGACGGCGTCGTGCGGCCGGGCGACCCGGTGCAGCATCTCGGCGACGGACAGGCCGACGGCCAGCAGGACGCCGTACAGGATGTCGAAGACCAGCACGCCGCCGAGCGCGGCCAACGCCAGCAGCAGCTCGGTGCGGCGGAACGCCGCCAGCCGGCGGAACCCGGACACGTCGACCAGGCGGGTCGCGGCGTACACGACGATCGCCCCGAGCGCCGCGGCCGGGAAGTGGGCGAGCAGCGGCCCGGCGAACACCAGCACCGCGACCACGGCGGCCAGCGCGACCAGCGAGTAGAGCTGGGTCCGCCCGCCCGCCGCCACCGCCAGCGCGGTGCGGCTGCCGCTGCTGCTGACCGGGAAACCGTGCGTCACCCCGGCGCCCAGGTTAGCCGCGCCCATGGCCAGCAGCTCCTGGTTGGCGTCGACCGGGTCACCGCCGCGCACCGCGAACGCCCGGGCGGTCAGCACCGTGTCGGTGTACCCGACGACCAGAACGCCCACCGCGGGCAGCAGCAGGTGCCGCAGGTCGTCGAGATCGGGCAGCGCCGGGCCGGGCAGCCCGCGCGGCACCGCGCCGACGACATCGATGCCGTGCCGCTGGAGGTCGAAC
The DNA here is from genome assembly GCF_044465625.1 of Actinoplanes sp. NPDC049599. Taxonomy (NCBI): domain Bacteria; kingdom Bacillati; phylum Actinomycetota; class Actinomycetes; order Micromonosporales; family Micromonosporaceae; genus Actinoplanes; species Actinoplanes sp. NPDC049599. The sequence goes on along the minus strand of NZ_JBITLX010000006.1, from coordinate 332,953 downwards.
GCCACCACCGCGACGGTGGCCAGCGCCACCACCAGCAACGGCGTCGGGAGCCGGGGGAACAGCCACTGCCCGGCGAACAGCAGGGCCAGCACGGCCGCGGCGAACAGCGCGGTCCCCGGCGCCATCCGGTCCAGGTTCCGGACGAACGAGGCCAGCTCGGCCGGGATCCCGTCGCCGTCGACGGGGACGCCGGTGAGCTTGCTCAGCTGCCCGACGATCATCGTCACGGCCACGCCGGCCAGGTAGCCGATCAGGATGGGTTTGGACAGCAGGTCGGCGACGAACCCGAGCCGCGCGGCGAACGCCACCAGGCACAGCAGCCCCACCACGACGGCGAGCGCACCGGCGAGCACGGCGAAGCGCGCCGGGTCGCCGCCGGCCAGCGGGGCCACCGCCGCGGCCGTCATGAGCGCCGTCGTGGACTCCGGCCCGACCGAGAGCAGCCGCGACGAGCCGAGGATCGCGTACAGGATCAGCGGCGCGAGGATCGCCCACAGGCCGGCCACCGGCGGCAGGCCGGCCAGGCCGGCATAGGCCATGACCTGGGGTACGAGGTACGCGGCCACGGTCAGCCCGGCGAGCGTGTCACCGCGCAGCCAGGACCGCTCGTACCCGTGCAGGGTCACCAGGCCGGGCAGCAACCGCGTCGCCCACCGTGGCATGCCCATGCCCGATCTTCGCATCCCGCGGCCCGCGGCGGGGTCGCCGGACGCGGCTCAGGCGGTCGGGGCCGGCAGCGCCGATCCGACGCCGGACCGGACCGCGTCGACGGCCTCCCACTGCTCGGGGCTGAGCCCGGCGAGCGCGGCGGGGAACACCCCGTCCTGTTCCTTCAGGATGTGCTCGCGCAGCAGCTCGGCGGTCTGCACCAGCCGGTCCGGCCAGGCCGGGTCGGCCGGGGTGCCGCCGGCCGCCTCGCCGAGCACCGCCTCGATCCGGCGGTGGTCGGCGTGCAGCGCGGCCACCTGGTCCGGGAAGTCGTCGACCAGCGCCGGGAACAGCCCGCGCTCCTCGACCGCCGTGTGCGGTTCCAGGACCGTGGTGATCGCGCGGGCCAGCGCGGCCAGCTCCGGGACGTCGTGCAGCCCGTGCGCGGCCCGGATCCGGCTGATCAGCCCGACCACGGTGTCGTGCTCCCGGGTCAGTTCGCCGATCGCCTCCACCGCCTGGCAGCCGCAGTATTCGCACACGCCACTCAGCTCCCGCCGCCGTCTCCCGCCGGCCCATTGCCGGCACCTGTCAGAGTCGCCTACCCGAAAGCCCCGCGGACAGGGCCGTTGTACCCCATTTGCCGCGGTCGCCGCCCGGCAACCGGGGGCAGCTGCGCGGCGACCGCGATCAGCCACGCCACCTCCGTGCCCGCGTCACCGGCGGTCGCCGCCCGGGGTGACGGCAGGTCGACGATCTCGGTGTCCCCGGCTGCGGGCGGGTCCGAGCCGGCCGCCGCCACCGCCTCGGCCACCACCCGGGCTTCCACGGCCGCCTCCAGCCGTTCCCCGGTCAGGCCGAGGCGGGTGGCCGCCGCGCGGGCCTCGGCGGCGACCCCGCGGTTGGTCCACGGGCACAGCTCCGCGTAGCCGTCGAGGATCTCCGTGGTCATCCTGATCAGCCGCATCCGGGCGCCCGACAGCGCGCCGGGCCGGCCCCGCGGCCTCGGCCAGTCGCCGAGGGTGACCTGCGGCGCCGCACCGGACACCAGCACCCAGAGCGGCCGGAGCCGCCGGCACGCCCGCCAGGCCTGCACGTGCTCGGCGAGCTGGTCCAGCCGCAGCCAGCGCCCCCAGGCCAGGATCATCACGCCGATCACCAGCGCCAGCACCGCGACCGCATAGGTGCCGAAGGTGAGCCGGTAGAGCGCCGCGGAGACCGCCGGCCGGTCGCGGACGGCCAGGTTGGCGAGCTTCAGCCCGACGTTGACGAAGTTGAGGAGACAGCCGGCCGCGATCATCCGCAGGGCGAGCCGCACCGGGCCGCGGCGGGCCACCCGGGCGTACCGGGCGCAGAGCCGGCCCACCTGGGGCAGCCACCACAGCATGTAGCCCAGGTAGACGACGAGGTACGGCGCCGGCGGCGGATGCACCGAGGCGTAGTAGTCCCCGCCCCGCACGAACGGGTCGTCGGTCCGGTACGGCGCCGGCGTCAGCGCGTACGCCCCGATCAGCGCCGCCGCGCACGCCACCATGATCAGGTACTGGTTCCGGACCCGCCGGCGCGTCGCCGGGCCGGGGTGCAGGGTGTGCAGCAGGAAGGCGTGTCCGGTGGCGACGATGGCCACGGCCAGCACGTTGCCGACCAGCCGGCAGACGTCGAGCAGGCCGAGCAGCTGGTCCACGCGCGCACTGACCGGTTGCAGCGACACCGCGAAGGCGCCCATCGCGAGCGTCACCCCGAGCAGCCGGCGCAGCCGGTCGTGGCGGTGGTGCACGAGGTCCCACAGCTTGCCGACCGCCAGGCCGAGGCTGATCAGGGCCGTCGCGGCGCCCGCGGCGAGCAGGACGTCAGCCACTCTCGTCCGTGCTCTCCAGCAGGCCGGTCAGGCGTTGCAGGGCCGCCTCGTCGCCGTCGGTGGCCTGCGACGGCGGCCAGGACCAGTCGGTGATGCGCTGGGCCACGAGGGTTCCGAAGATCTCCGCCCGCCGCTCGGGCAGTTCCTCGTAGGAGCTGCGGGAGCGGAACGCGGGAGCGGCCACGGCCGCCGGAGCCACGTCGTCGAAGAGCATGTGGCCGTACTCGTGCCCGACGATCACGTGGCGCCGCACCGGCGAGGCGGCCGCGGGGTAGAAGACGTAGTCCGCGTCGCGGCCGGCCACCCACAGCCCGTGCGGGCCGCCCGCGGGCAGCGGCCGGGCGAGCAGGTGCACGGGACGGCCGCGGTGCGCCTGCATCGCCTCGTGGAGCCGGTCGGCGGTGAACCGGCCGCGCAGGCCGAGCCGGTCCAGCCCGCGCCGGGCCTGCCCGATCAGCTCGGGGAAACCGTCCGGGCGGCGCCGGGCCGACGGCCTCGGTAGCCACCTTGGCACTCGCATCACCGGCCCCGCCTCACCGCGTCACCCCTACCGGCCGGGCGTCGCGGCCCGGGCCGTCGCGCGGCAGTCTAGCCGACCCCACCATCCTTTGTAGATGTGTCGGGCCCGGCCGGCTGGTGCCGCTGCCGTGCCGCCTGCTCCAGCAGCACCACCTGCTCGACCATGGCGGCGACGGCGGCCTTCCCGGCGGCGGACATCTCGGCCTCGCCCATCCGCATCGCGACCGCCTGGATCGCCGGATCGCCGAGGGCCCGGGCGAGCCGCCGGTCGGTCTCGCTGTCGTCACCCTCGTCCTGGGTGAAGTAGGCCAGGCTGACCCCGAAGAGGGTGGCGAACGCCTGCATCTCGGAGCGGCGCGGGTCGGCCTCGCCACGGCGCAGCTTGCCGACGTGCGTGTGGGAGACCGGACACCCCAGCCGCGCCAGGGCGGCAGCCGCCGCCCGCGTGCTGTACAGCCGCCCGTCACCGGCGACGACCGTCCGGAACAGCTCGTCCAGCCGGTCGGCGAAGGTGCGGTGCGCGTGCCGGTCGCCAGTCACCGTGCGAACCCCTCCCACCCATGTCAATGACAAGTTACATCGTACGGCTCCCTGGAATCAACTGTTGACACGCATCGATGCCCTGCCCACTATGGAGCCCGACGTTGGCAGCGCGTTCCATAGTGGAGCTGCCTGTTTACATTTGATGAGGGGAAATCATGAGGATGGGCACGTTGGGCCGTGCTGTCACGGTCAGCACCGCGCTGGTGGTGGGCGCCGCGGGCGGAACGGTGGTGGCCGTCCTCGGCGCCCCGGTCGCCGCCGCGGCATCCGGCGTCGGCGGGGCGATCACCCGCTCGGAGACGTTGCAGCGGTCGCAGTACTGGGTCGACCGCGGCTTCACCTACACCCAGACCGGCCCGTGGGCGCCCGATCCGCAGGGCCGGACCTACCGGCGGGACTGCTCCGGCCTGGTGTCGATGGCCTGGCACCTCTCCGACTCACGCAGCACCGCGACCTTCCGGAACTGGGGTGGCAAGTTCGACCTGCCCAGCCTGCACGACCTCAAGGCCGGCGACGCGGTGCTGCGGGTCGGGCACATCGAGCTGTTCGCCCGCTGGATCAACGAGAACCGGCACGAGGACGGCGCCCTGGTGTACTCGTTCAACAACAACGGTGAGACCGTCCAGAACCCCAACGCCGTCAACAACTACGGCAAGCTCGGCAAGGACACCTGGAGCGAGCTGACCACGTACACCCCGATCCGGTACCGCAACATCGCCGACGACGGCCCGCCGCCCGGCAGCCCGGACAACTCGGTGCTGCGCGAGCCGAACGGCGCGATCAGCCTGGTGGTCGGCGGCGTGCCGTTCCACCTGACCCCCGCCGAGTACGCCGAGCTCGGGTCGCCGCCGGCCAGCGCGGTGCCGGCCGGCACCTTCGCGAGCATGCCCGGCATCATCGCCAACGGCACGTACGTGCGGACCACCGCCGACGGCGCCATCTACGTCATCGCCGGGAGCGCGAAGTACCACCTCAGCCCGGCCGAGTACGCGGCGCTGGGCGGCCCACCCGCCCGCAACGTGCCGGCCCGGCTCGTCGCCGGGCTCGGTGCCGTGCCGGCCGACAACACGTTCCTGCGCGACCCCGCCAGCACCGCGATCTACCAGGTGGTCAGCGGCGCCAAGTACCACCTCAACCCCGCCGAGTACGCCGGCCTGGGCAGCCCCGCGGCGACCAACGTCCCGGCCGGCTTCATCAACCGGGTGACCGCGTCGGTGCCGGTCGACTCGGTGTTCCTGCGCGACCCCGGCACCACCGCGATCTACCAGGTCGTCGGCGGCGCCCGCTACCACCTGAGCCCGGCCGAGTACGCCGCCCTGGGCGGCCCGGCCGCGATCAACGTGCCGGCCGGCTTCATCAACCTGACCGCGGCGGTGCCCCGCGACGGCAGCTTCATCCGGGACATCACCGACGGTGCCATCTACCAGATCGTCGGCGGCGCCAAGTACCACCTGTCCCCCTCGGAGTACAGCGACCTGGACAGCGCACCGTCGACGAACGTGCCGCACGGCCTGATCCTGTCGATCACCCGGACGCTGCCGTCCACCGGTTTCGTGCGCAACCAGGACAGCGGCGCCATCTACCAGGTCATCAACGGCGCGAAGGACCACCTGACCCCGGCCGAGTACGTCGCGCTCGGCAGCCCCGCCGCGGTCAACGTGCCGGTCGGCCTCCTCGACCGGCTCGGCGCGGTGCCGGCGGACAACTCGTTCCTGCGCGACCTCAGCGACACCGCGATCTACCAGATCGTGGGCGGGGCCAAGTACCACCTGACCCCGGCGGAGTACACCGCGCTCGGCAGCCCGGCCTCGGTCAACGTCACGCACGGTTTCGTCGCCGCGGTGACCGGCACCCGGCCGGCCGGCTCGCTGGTCCTCCGCGACCCGGTGTCCACCGGCATCTACCAGGTCGTCAACGGCGCGAAGTTCCTGCTGAACCCGGCCGAGTACGCCGCCCTGGGCAGCCCGGCCGCGATCAACGTGCCGGCCGGCCTGCTGGCTCGGCTCGGCGCGACGCCGGCCGACGGCACGCTGCTGCGCGACAAGGTCAGCACGGCGATCTACGCCATCACGGCGGGCCGGAAGGACCACCTGACCCCGGCGGAGTACGCGGCCCTGCCCGATCAGCAGTACACCGACGTGCCGGCCCGCTTCCTCGCCACCTTCCCCGACGCCTGATCCACCGGCCCGGCCGCCGCCGGCGCGAGGACCGCTCCTCGCGCCGGCGGTCGGTCGTGCGCGCTGGCAGGTAATGACAGAGCCTCCCTGATCGGGCCGGGGCGGGGTTACCGTTCATCGGCTACCCCCGCACCCTCAACGCGATCCGCGTGCTCAACGAGGTCACCGGAGAGTAAGGAGTTCCACCCGTGCAGAAGCGCATTCTCGGCAAGGATCTTGAGGTCTCGGCGATCGGCTTCGGCGCGATGGGGATGAGCCAGAGCTACGGCCCCGGGCCGGACCGGGCCACCAACATCGCCCTGCTGCGCACCGCCGTCGAGCGCGGCGTCACGTTCTTCGACACCGCCGAGGTCTACGGGCCGTTCGTCAACGAGGAGCTGGTCGGCGAGGCCCTCGAACCCGTACGCGACCAGGTGGTCATCGCTACCAAGTTCGGCTTCGCCTTCGACGCCGACGGCAGGCAGACCGGCCTGTCCAGCCGCCCCGAGCACCTCGGGCGGGTCGCCGACGCCTCGCTCAAGCGGCTGCGCACCGACCGGATCGACCTGTTCTACCAGCACCGGGTCGACCCCGAGGTGCCCATCGAGGAGGTCGCCGGCGCGGTCCGGGACCTCATCAAGGCCGGCAAGGTCAGGCACTTCGGCATGTCCGAGGCCGCCGCGGCCACCGTCCGGCGGGCACACGCCGTGCAGCCGGTGACCGCCCTGCAGAACGAGTACTCGCTGTGGTGGCGCCGGCCCGAGGCGGAGATCCTGCCGCTCTGCGCCGAGCTGGGCATCGGGCTGGTGCCGTACAGCCCGCTGGGCAAGGGCTTCCTGACCGGCACGATCGACCAGCACACCGCCTTCGCCGACGGCGACATCCGCGGCAGCATCCCTCGCTTCGACGCCGACGCCCGGCGGGCCAACCAGGCGCTCGTCGACCTGCTCGGCGCCGTCGCGGCCCGCCGGCACGCCACGGTCGCCCAGGTCGCGCTGGCCTGGCTGCTGGCCCGGCAGCCGTGGATCGTGCCGATCCCGGGCACCCGCCGGCCGGCCCGGCTGACCGAGAACATCGGCGCGGCCGAGGTCGAGCTGACCGCCGAGGACCGGCACGAGCTCGACACCGCGACCGCGACGATCGAGGTGCGCGGCGCCCGCTACCCGGATCACCTGGAACGCATGACCAACCGCTGACCGGGGAGGGTCAGGGGCTACCCGCCGCCTTCACCCGGCTGGCGTGCACGATGATGTCCGCGCAGGCGTCCGGGTGCAGCGTGCCGGTGTTCAGCACCAGGTCGTAGCGGGTCGGCTCGCGCGGGTCCCAGCCGTACAGCTGGATCGACATGTCGGCCCGGATGCCGTCCTCGCGGCGCTGCCGGCGGGCCGCCCGCTCCGGGGTGATCCCCGCCGTGCGGGCCGCCCGCTCGACCCGGGCGGCCACCGGCGCGTCCAGCCGCACGTGCAGCGCGCCCGGCCAGGCCGCCAGGATCAGCGCCCCGTTGCGGCCGACGATCACCCCGCCCGGGCGGGCCGCCTCGGTGACCCAGCGGGTGTTCCGCAGGATCAGCTCATGGTCGTCGCGCTGGGCCATCGCCACGGCCGGTCCGTCCAGGGCCGCGTACGACCCGCCCATCGCGGCGAAGACCCGGGACAGGATCCCGTCGTCGTGCTGCTGCGGTGACTCCAGCTGCTCGGAGGAGAACGCCTGGGCGTGGAACGCCACCCCGAGCGCCTCGGCCACCCGGGGTCCGACCTCCTCGGCGCCGGACCCGTAGGCCTCGAAGAGCGTCACGACCGGCGGCACAGCGGATGACATGTGACCTCCCACCCGAGCAGGGCTGAGCCACTCCATCGTGCGCCGCCCCGGCCCGGCGGGCAACAGATGGCAACACGTTGACCCCGATGTCCCGGAGCGCGCCCAATGGAGTAACAACCCGGAAACACATGACCATGGAGGACCGTCGTGCTTCGACCCCAGGACACCGCCACTCGTGAGCGCAAGCGCCTCGACGGCCTCTGGCGCTTCGCCCTCGACCCGGCCGGCGAGGGCCGCGCCGCCCGGTGGTTCGCCGGCCCGCTGGCCGACGCCCGCGAGATGGCGGTGCCGGCCAGCTTCAACGACATCGCCGCCGACCCCGCGGTCCGCGACTACTTCGGCGACGTCTGGTACCAGACCGTGGTGCGGGTGCCGCGCGGCTGGGACGGCCGGCGGATCGTGCTGCACTTCGAATCGGCCACCCACCGGGCCACCGTCTGGGCCGGCGACGCCGAGGTGGTCTCGCACGAGGGCGGCTACACGCCGTTCGCGGCGGACATCACCGCCCATGTCAGCGCCGGCGAGCAGGTCCGGGTCACCGTCGTGGTCAACAACACGCTGAGCTTCCAGTCCATCCCCCCGGGCGTCATCGAGCAGACCCCGGCCGGCCCGCGGCAGCGGTACTGGCACGACTTCTTCAACTACGCCGGCCTGCACCGCCCGGTGTGGCTCTACCAGACCGCCCCGGAGCACCTGACCGACGTCACCGTGGTGACCGGCCTGGACGGCGCCACCGGCACGATCGGCTACACGACCGCGGCCACCGCCGGCGCCGCCGAGACCAGTGTGGTGCTGCGCGACGCGGACGGCCGGACGGTGGCCGAAGCCGGCGGGGCGAGCGGGACGCTGACGGTGCCGAACGTGCACCGCTGGGCGCCCGGCGACGGCTACCTCTACGACCTCGAGGTGCGGCTCACCGCCGGCGGCGAGCTCGTGGACAGCTACCACCAGAGTGTCGGCGTCCGCACGGTCAAGGTCAGCGGCAACCGGTTCCTGATCAACGGTGAGCCGTTCTACTTCACCGGCTTCGGCAAGCACGAGGACCTGGCGGTGATCGGCAAGGGCCACAACGACGCGTGGATGGTGCACGACTTCGAGCTGCTGGAGTGGATCGGCGCCAACTCGTTCCGGACCTCGCACTACCCGTACTCCGAGGAGGTCCTCGACTACGCGGACCGGCGCGGCATCGTGCTCATCGACGAGACCGCCGCGGTCGGGCTCAACATGGGTCTCGGCGGCGGCATCTTCGGCGCCCAGGGCTATCGGACCTTCAGCCCGGACACCGTCAACGACAGCAGCCGCGAGGTGCACGCGCAGGCGATCCGGGAGCTGGTCGACCGGGACAAGAACCATCCGAGCGTGGTGCTGTGGTCGATCGCCAACGAGCCGGAGAGCGACACCGAGGGCGCGGAGGCCTACTTCCGGCCGCTGTTCGCGCTGGCCCGGGAGCTGGACCCGAGCCGGCCGGTGGGCTTCGTCAACGTGATGCTCGCGCCGCACGGCAAGTGCCGGGTGTCGCAGTTCGCCGACGTGCTGATGCTCAACCGCTACTACGGCTGGTACACCCACACCGGCGACCTGGCCGGCGCCGAGCAGGCCTGGGAACAGGAGCTGCGCGGCTGGGCCGGCGACGGCAAGCCGATCATCATCACCGAGTACGGCGCGGACACCTACCCCGGCCTGCACTCCATCGGCGCGGAGCCGTGGAGCGAGGAGTACCAGATCGCCTACCTCGACATGAACCACCAGGTCTTCGACCGGGTCGACGCGGTCATCGGCGAGCAGGTCTGGAACTTCGCGGACTTCGCCACCACCTCCGGGGTGATGCGGGTCGGCGGAAACAAGAAGGGCGTCTTCACCCGCGACCGGCAACCCAAGGCCGCGGCGCACGCGCTGCGGCGGCGCTGGCGGAAGGACATCTGACGCCATGAGTGCCACGACTGCCGTACCCGCTGCGATCCCCCGCAAGCTCGGCCCGCTGCAGTTCGTGGGCTACGCCGCGGGGGACGCGGCGAACAACCTGGCGTTCTCGATGACGTCGTTCTTCCTGCTGATCTACTACACCGACGTGGTGGGGATCAGCGCGGCCGCCGCTGGCACGCTGTTCCTGGTGATCCGGCTCTGGGACGGCTTCGCGGACATCTTCGCCGGCCGGACCGTCGACCGGACGATGACCCGGTGGGGCAAGTTCCGCCCGTTCTTCCTCTTCGCCGGCCCGCCGGTGCTGCTGCTGAGCGTCGCCACGTTCACCCTGCCGGGGCAGGTGTCGGGCAGCGGCGCCAAGCTGCTGGTCGCGTACCTGACGTACGGGCTGCTCGGGCTGGCGTACAGCCTGGTGAACATCCCGTACGGCTCGCTGGCCGCGGCGATGACCCAGCAGCCCGGCGAGCGCGCCAAGCTGGCCAGCTTCCGGATGATCGGCACCGCGCTCACCACGATCATGCTGGCGTTTGTCGTCTCGCCGCAGATCCAGCAGTACAAGGGCGACCCGGACGGCTTCCAGCGCTCGCTCATGATCACCACGGCGATCTTCGCGGTGGCCGGCATCGCGCTGTACCTGTTCCTGTTCGCCACCGCCCGCGAGTCGGTGCAGCGCGACGTCGAGCAGGTCAGCGCCCGGCAGAGCTTCGCCACCCTCAAGGGCAACAAGCCGCTGATCATGCTCTGCCTGGCCTCGCTGGCGTTCCTGACCGCGCTGTTCTCGCTGCAGACCGTGCAGGTGTACTACGCCCGGGACGTGCTGGGCAACGCCAACCTGCTCACCGCGCTGACCGTGCTGAGCGTCGGGGCGATCTTCGTGGTCGCGCCGCTGGTGCCCCGGCTGGTCCGGGCGATCGGCAAGAAGACGGCGTTCCTGTCCTTCGGCGGCATCGGGCTGCTGGCCGGCGTCGGCATCGCGGTGTCACCGCCGTCGACGCCGTGGGTGTCCATGACGTTCTTCGGGATCATGGGCGTCTCCACGGCCGGGCTCAACACGCTCATGTGGGCGCTGGAGGCCGACACCGTCGAGTACGGCGAGTGGAAGACCGGGGTCCGCACCGAGGGCATCACGTACGCGCTGTTCTCCTTCACCCGCAAGCTCGGCCAGGCGGTCGGCGGCGCGGTCGCCGCGTACGCGATCGCCCTGGGCGGCTACGCCGGCGGCGCGGCGGTCCAGGACGAGACCGCGCTCAACGCCATCCGGTACGCCTCCGGCCTCATCCCGGTCGTGTTCATCCTGATCGGCATGCTGATCTTCTTCCGGTACCCGCTGACCGAGCAGACGTTCACCACGATGGTCGCGGAGACCCAGGCCCGCCGCCTGGCGCAGCAGTGACCTCACCCGCCGAGGACGTCCGTCAGCTCCGCCATCAGGGCGTGGTCGGCGGCGAGGCCCGGGTCGAGCAGCGTCAGCACCTGGCGGGAGGCCGCGGCCGGTGAGCCGGCGGCCGCGGCCAGCACGGCGTCGGCGGCGGCGTCCCGGACCGGCGCGCCCGCGCCGCGCAGGTGGGCGATCCAGGCCGCGACGGCGCCGACCGCCCCGGCGGGCATCCGGCCGGCGGCCCGCTCCGCGCGCAGCACGGGCAGGATCCGGACCGGCAGCTTCAGCGAGCCGTCGGCGGCGATCTGCGCCAGCCGGTGCTGGATCCGCGGGTTCGACCACCGCTCGATCAGCGCCACCCGGTACGCGGCGATCTCCTCCCCCGGCAGCGGAAGGTGCCCGGCGGCCTCGTCCCACCACTGCTCCAGCCGGCGCCGGCACTCCGGGTCCGTCACGGCCTGCGCGACGGTCTCGTGCCCGCGCGCGCTGCCGGCGTACGCGAGCAGCGAGTGCCCGCCGTTGAGCAGCCACAGCTTGCGCTGCTCGTACGGGGTCACGTCGGCGACGAACCGCGCGCCGGCGGCGTCCCAGGCCGGCCGCCCACCGGGGAAGTCCCCGCTGATCACCCACTCGGCGTACGGCTCGGTGACCACCGGCGCCGCGTCGGCGCGGCCGGTCTGCCCGGCCACCGCCCGGGCGTCGTCGTCGGTGGTGGCGGGCGTGATCCGGTCGACCATCGTGGTGACGAAGGAGACGGTGGCGCGGATCCAGCCGGCCAGGTCCGGGTCGAGCCGGGTGGCGAAGTCGGTCACCACGCCGGCGGTGACGCCCCCGTTGTCGGGCAGGTTGTCGCAGGACATGATCGTGAGCGGGCCGGCGCCCGCCGTCCGCCGCGCGGCCAGGCCGGCGACCAGGCGGGCCGGCACGGTCGCCACGGCCGCCCGCGGATCGCAGCGCAGCGCCGCCAGGTCCGCGTCCAGCCGGCTGTCCGGGCCGCGCACGTACGCGGCCTCGGTGACGGTCAGCGTGAGGATGCGGACCTCGGGCCGGGTCAGGTAGTCGTACCAGCTCGCGAGGTCGGCGCCGGGGTGCGCGGCGACGACGCTGCCGATGACCTCGCAGACGTCGCCGTCGGCGGCCCGCCGGATCAGCGTGTACAGGCCGTCCTGGCCGGTCAACGCGTCGGCGAGGGCGGTCGAGCGGCCGGTGAAGGCGGCGATGCCCCAGTCCGCGGCGTCCGGCGCGTGGGCGGTGTACCAGGCCTGGTGGGCCCGGAAGAAGTTGCCGAGCCCGAGGTGCACGATGCGCACCGGCGGCGCCGCCGCGGTGCGGGTCAGCCGCGCGGCGCTCACAGCTTGAACACCTTGCGGGGCTGGCCGGCGACCAGGCCGGCCAGGCTGTCGTGCGCCTCGTCCTCGTCGAGGCGGTGCTCGGCGACCAGCCGGGCGAGGAAACCGGCGTCGAGCCGGCGCGACATGTCGTGCCGGGCGGGTATCGAGCAGAAGGCCCGGGTGTCGTCGATGAACCCGGACAGCCGGCTCAGCCCGGCGATCTCGGTGACCGCGCCCTGGAACGCCCGGATCGCCGTCGGGTTGTCCAGGAACCACCACGGCGCCCCGGCGTACACCGACGGGTAGAAGCCGGCCAGCGGGGCGATCTCCCGGCCCAGCACGTCGGGGTCCACGGTGAACAGCACCAGGTGCAGGTCCGGGTGGGTGCCGTAACGCTCCAGCAGGGGTTGCAGGGCGCGGGTGTACTCGACCGCGACCGGGATGTCGTGCCCGGTGTCGGGGCCGTAGCGGGCCAGCGTCGGCGGGTGGTGGTTGCGGTGGATCCCCGGGTGCACGGTCATGACCAGACCGTCCTCGCAGGACATCCGGGCCATCTCGAGCATCATGTGCCGCCGGAACGCCGTCGCCTCCGCCGCGGTGATCTGCCCGGCGAGCGCGCGGCCGTAGAGCCGGGCGGCCTCGGCCGGGTCCAGCGGCGCCACGACCGCGTCGGCGTGACCGTGGTCGGCCGAGACGGCGCCGTGCGCGACGAAGTACCGGCGGCGGTTCTCCAGCGCGGCGAGGTAGCCGGCGTAGTGCCCGGTGTCGGTGTCGGCCATGGCGCCGAGGCGCTTGACGGCGTCCGCCCAGCCCGGCGCGGCCGGCTCCAGGTACCGGTCCGGGCGGAAGGTGGGCGCGACCCGGGTGGTGACCGCCGGGTCGGCCGCCAGCGCGGCGTGCGCCGCCAGGTCGTCGGCGGGGTCGTCGGTGGTGGCCAGGAAGCTGATGCCGAACCGCTCGAGCAGGGCCCGGGGCCGGTGGCCGGGCTCCGCCAGCGCGGCGGCGACCTGGTCGTAGAGGGCGTCGGCGGTGGCCGCGCTGGGCCGCCGGGTGACCCCGAAGATCTCGGCCAGCTCGGTCTCGAACCAGAACCGTACCGGGGTGCCGCGCAGCAGCTGCCAGTTCTCGCAGAGCAGCCGCCAGGCGGCCCGCGCCCGGTCCTCGGGCAGCGGGCCCGCGCCGACGCCGAGCGCGTCCAGGGACACACCGCCGGCGTGCAGCAGCCGGGTGACGTAGTGGTCGGGCTGGATCAGCAGGCTCGCCGGGTCGGCGAACGGCTCGTCGTCCAGCAGGACCCGCGGGTCCACGTGCCCGTGCGGCGACACGATCGGCAGGTCACGGACCGCGGCGTAGAGCCGCCGGGCGACCGGGCGCACGCCCGGGTCGGCGGGCAACAACCGGTCGGGGTGCAGGGTGAGAGGTGCGTTCTCGGTCGCCATGGCTCCAGCCTCGTCCCGGCCGGCCCCGGCGGCAATCGGTTGCCATGTCTTGCCGTGGCTGCTTGCGCCCGCCCCGCTCCCGGCGCAGGGTGCAGGTATGAACAACACCGTGGTGGGCGCGGACCGCATCGGCGGCCCCGGCGAGATCCTCGACGACGCGCAGGTCCGCGAGTTCGTGCTCCGTTGCCTGGCGGGGGCGGAGCTCGACGGCCGCAGCGTCTGCGTGATCGTGCCCGACGCCACCCGCAGCTGCCCGCTGCCGCTGCTGCTGGCCGCGGTGCACGAGGCCCTCGACGGGCGGGCCACCCGGGTCACCGTGCTGGTGGCGCTCGGCACCCACGCCGAGATGACCGAGGCGCAGCTGCGCCTGCACCTGGGCGGGCCGTACGCCGGCTGCACCGTGCTCAACCACGAGTGGTGGAAGCCCGAGACGCTCGTGACGCTGGGCGACATCAACGCGGACCGGGTCGCCGAGCTGTCCGAGGGGCGGCTGAGGCAGCCGGTCCGGGTGGCGCTCAACCGGGCCGTGGTCGAGCACGACGTCTGCCTGGTGGTCGGCCCGGTCTTCCCGCACGAGGTGGTCGGCTTCTCCGGCGGCAACAAGTACTTCTTCCCGGGCGTCGCGGGCCAGGAGATCATCGACTTCTCGCACTGGCTGGGCGCCCTGATCACAAGCGCCGACATCATCGGCACCCGCGGGATCACCCCGGTGCGGGCGCTGATCGACCAGGCCGCGTCGCTGATCCCCAGCCGGCGCCTGGCGCTGTGCCTGGTGGTCCGGTCGGGCACCGGCGAGCTGCACGCCGCGTCGTTCGGTCCGCCCGAGGCGGCCTGGGCCGCGTGCGCCGACGTGTCCGCGCAGACCCACGTGCGCTACCTCGACGCCCCGGCCCGCCGGGTGGTGTCCGTGGTCCCGGTCAAGTACGACGACATGTGGACCGGCGCCAAGGGCTTCTACAAGGTCGAGCCGGTGGTGGCCGACGGCGGCCAGGTCATCGTGTACGCCCCGCACATCACCCGGATCTCGGCGATGCACCCGGAGATCGAGCAGATCGGCTACCACTGCCGCGACTACTTCCTGAAGCAGTGGGACCGCTTCTCGCACCACCACTGGGGCGTGCTCGCGCACTCCACCCATCTGCGCGGCGCCGGCACGTACGACCCCGAGCAGGGCGAGCGCGGCCGGGTCACGGTGACGCTGGCCACCGGCATCCCGGAGGACGTGGTGCGGGCGGCGAACCTGGACTACCTCGACCCGTCCTCGGTCGACCTGGACCTGCTGGCCGCCGAGGAGGACACGCTGGTGGTGGCCCAGGCCGGGGAGGTCCTGTACCGCCTGCGCTGAGCGGTCGAGGCGCGGACGACCAGCCGGCACGGCAGGCTCACCGGCGCCTGCGAATGCGGCCGGGCGCCCCGCACGATCGCCAGCAGGTTGCCCACCGCGGTGCGGCCCATCGCCAGCAGCGGCGCGGCCACGGTGGTCAGCGGCGGCGTGACCAGCTCCGCGGCGAAGATGTTGTCGAAGCCGACCACGCTCACGTCGCGCGGGACGCTCGCCCCGAGCGCCGTCAGCGCCCGGATCGCCCCGATCGCCACCAGGTCGTTGTAGGCGATCACGGCCGTGGTCGGGTTGGCGGCGAACTCCACCGCCGCCCGGGCGCCGCCCGCGACGGTCGGCGGGAACGGCCCGATCCGCCGGGTCTGGAGCTCCAGCTCCAGCGCCGACTCGCGCAGCGACCGCCACCGCATGCCGTCGGACCAGGACGCCTCCGGCCCGGCCAGGTAGGTGATCCGCTGGTGGCCCAGCTCGGCCAGGTGCTCGACCGCGCGGCGCATCCCGCGGGGGATGTCGGTGACGACACACGGTACGTCGTTGACGGCCCGGTTGAGCACGATCACCGGCCGCTGCTTCGCGGTCATCCGGATCGCCGAGTCGGGCATCCGGGTGGTGGCCAGCACGATGCCCTCGACCGCCGACACCGCCCGGTCCAGGGCGGTCCGCTCGTGCGTGCCGGACTCCTGGGTGTCGGCCAGCAGGATGGTGTAGCCGGCCTCGGAGGCGGCCGTCTGGGCGCCCCGGATGATTTCGTTGTAGAACGGGTTGGTGATGTCCGAGATGGCCAGCGCGATCATCGAGGTGCGCGCGGTCGGCAGCGCCCGGGCCAGCGACGTGCTGCGGTATCCCAGCTCGGCGGCGATCCGGTGGATGCGCTCGCTGGTCTCGAAGCTGACCCGCCCCGGCCGGGAGAACGCGCGGGATACGGTGGACGTCGCGACCCCCGCCGCCCGGGCGACGTCGTCGATCGTCGGCGACCGGTGCGGCCGGCCCGGCCCGGCTTCCGCCACAGCGCACCTCCGGCTCCGAGGGCGATCCACACCGACGCTAGTGACCGGCACCACTTCCGGCAACCGCTCCCGGCGGGATGCCCGGGACGCGACGAGGGGACAGCCATGATCGACACGGCAGGCGTGACGGACCGGCTCGCCGGCATCGGCCGGCTCGGCGTTGCCTTCTCCGGCGGGGTCGACTCCTCGGTGCTGCTGGCGCTGGCCGCCCGGGCGCTCGGCGCCGACCGGGTGATCGCGATCCTGGGGGTATCGCCGAGCCTCGCCGACGACGAGCGGGCCGCCGCACACCAGGTGGCCCGGCACATCGGCGTGGCGGTGGTGGAGGTGGCCACCCACGAGGGCGACCGGGCGGCGTACCGGGCGAACGGGCCGGACCGGTGTTTCCACTGCAAGGACGAGCTGTTCACCCGGATCACCGACGAGGTCGTCACCGCGCACCGGCTGGACGCGGTCGCGTACGGGGAGAACGCCGACGACGCCCGCCGCCCGGACCGTCCCGGCGCGCGGGCCGCCGTCGCCCACCGGGTGCTGCGACCGCTGGCGGAGGCCGGCCTCGACAAGGCCGCGGTCCGCGCCGTCGCACGCGCCCTGGACCTGCCGTGTGCCGACAAGCCCGCCGCGCCCTGCCTGGCCTCGCGGATCCCGCACTTCGCCGACGTCACCCCGGACAAGCTCCGGCAGATCGAACGGGCCGAGGCCGCCCTGCGCCGGCTGGGCTTCGCCGACCTGCGGGTGCGCCACCACGGCGAGATCGCCCGGATCGAGCTGCCGCCGGCGGACCTGCCGCGGGCCGTCGCCGAGCCCCTGCGCGGCGCGATCCGCGACGCCGTGCTGGCGGCGGGCTTCCGGTTCGCCACCGTCGACCTGGCCGGGGTGCAGTCGGGCGCGTTCACCCTGCCGCTCGTCCGGGCCGCCCGTGCCTGACGACGTGGCCGGCTTCGCCGAGCTCGACCTGGGCCGGACCGCGCGCCGCGGCTACCCCGAGGCGGTGTACTGCGCGGGCAAGTCACCCGGGCAGGTCGGCGCCATCGCCGCCGCCGTGCGCGCCCGGCCCGACCTCGTCACGCTGTTCACCCGGGCCGGCCCCGAGCACGCCGCGGCGGTGCTGCACGAGCTCCCGGACGCACACCACGACGCCGACGCGGCGCTGCTGGCCTGGCCGCCCCGGCCGCCGGAACCGGCCGGCGGGCTGGTGGTCGTGGTCGCGGCCGGCACCTCCGACCTGCCGGTCGCCCGCGAGGCCCTGCAGACGGCGCGCTACCTGGGCCGCCGCACCGAGCTGATCGTCGACGTGGGGGTGGCCGGCCTGCACCGGGTGCTGGCCCGCCTCGACGACCTGCGCCGGGCCCGGGTGGTCGTGGTCGCGGCCGGCATGGACGGCGCCCTGCCCAGCGTGGTCGCCGGCCTGGTGGCCGTGCCGGTGGTCGCGCTGCCCACCTCGGTGGGGTACGGCGCCGCCTTCGGCGGTCTGGCGCCGCTGCTGGCCATGCTGAACGCCTGCGCGCCGGGGGTCGCCGTGGTCAACATCGACAACGGGTACGGCGCCGGGCACCTCGCCGCCCAGATCGCCGCCCCGGCGCCGGCCGGTGACGCGTGACGGGCCACCGGCACGCCTGGCTCGACGCGTCCGCGGGCGTCGCCGGCGACATGCTGCTCGGGGCCCTGGTCGACGCGGGCGCGGAGCTGCCGGCGCTCCAGTCCGCCGTGGACGCGGTCGTGCCGGGCGCCGTCCGGCTCTCCTCGGCCCCGGTCACCCGCGCCGGCCTGCGGGCGGTGCGGGTACGCGTCGAACCGCTGGTCACCGACGCGTCCCGGCGTACCTGGGTCACCATCCGCGATCTCCTGGCCGGCGCCGCCCTGGCGGACCGGATCCGCGACCGGGCCACCGCGGTCTTCGCCCGGCTGGCCGACGCCGAGGCGCACGTGCACGGCATCCCGGCGGACGACGTGCACTTCCACGAGGTGGGCGCGTGGGACTCCATCGCGGACGTCGTCGGGGTCTGCGCGGCGCTGGAGCAGCTCGGCGTCGCCACGCTCAGCGCGGGCGAGGTCGCGGTCGGCGCCGGCCGGGTGCGCACCGCGCACGGCGACCTGCCGGTGCCGGTGCCCGCGGTGGCGCAACTGGCCCGGGGCTGGCGGGTCCGCGCCGGGGGCACCGGCGAGCTGGCCACGCCGACCGGGATGGCGGTGATCCGCGCGCTCGCCGCCCGCGACGAGGACCTGCCGCCGATGCGGGTCGAGCGGACCGGGGTCGGCGCCGGCGGCCGGGACACCCCGGAACGGGCCAACGTGGTGCGCGTCGTCCTGGGCACCGCCGCACGGGCACCCGGCCCTCCCGCCGAGCCGGCGGTGCTGCTCGAGGCCAACATCGACGACCTGGACCCGCGGCTGTGGCCGGAGATCCTCGCCGGCCTGCTCCGGTCCGGCGCGTCCGACGCCTGGCTGGTGCCGATCACCATGAAGAAGGGCCGCCCGGCGCACATCCTCAGCGTGCTGTGCCACCCCGGCACCGCCGGGACGCTGCGGGAGCGGATCTTCCGGGACACCAGCACGCTCGGCGTCCGCGAGAGCGAGCTGCGCAAGTACGCGCTGCCCCGGGCGTTCGTCGACGTCGAGGTGGCCGGTGGCACCGTCGCGGTGAAGGTGGGCCACGACCACGGCGTCATCGTGCAGGTGATGCCGGAGTTCACCGACGTCGCCGCGCTGGCCGCACGGCTCGGCCGCCCCGAACGGCAGGTGCTCGCCGAGGCCGCAGCCGCCGCAGCAGCAGCCGGGCTCACCGTGGGCACCACGCTGCCTGCGCACGCCCGCCCCGCCTGACCCAGGGCAACAGGTGGCAAGTGATTGCCGCCCCTCGATGCCGGGCCGGATTCTCAGCGTCATGAGACTTTCGGTCAGATCGATCATCGGCTATGGCGCGGGCGACGCCGCGAACAACCTCGCCTTCACTCTCGGCACCGCGTTCCTGCTGCTCTACTACACCGATGTGGTGGGCCTGCCGGCCGCCGCGGTCGGCGCCATGTTCCTGGTCGTGCGGCTGTGGGACGCGTTCGCCGACCTGTTCGCGGGCCGCGTCGTCGACCGCACGATGACCCGGATGGGCAAGTTCCGGCCGTTCATCCTGCTCGGCGCCGTACCGCTGCTGGTCCTGAGCGTGCTGACGTTCGCCGTGCCGAAGGGCTGGTCCGGCGGCGCGCAGCTGCTCTACGCGTACCTGACCTACGCCGTGCTCGGCCTGGTCTACTCCCTGGTGAACGTGCCCTACGGCTCGCTGGCCAGCGCCATGACCCAGCTCTCCCGGGAACGGGCCAAGCTGGCCACGGCCCGCGGCCTCGGCGCGGCCTCGGCCGGCCTGCTGCTGACGTTCATCATCGCCCCGCAGATCCAGTCCATCACCCGGGACAAGACCCTGTCGGCAGCGGTACGCGCGGAGCAGCTCCAGTCGGTCTTCCTCACCACGACGATCCTGTTCGTCGGCGTCGGCGCCGCCCTGTACTTCCTCACCTACAAGTGGTGCCGTGAGGTGGTCGTCCGGGTCCAGCCGCGGGTCTCCATCCGCGAGACGTTCGGCACGCTGCGCACCAACAAGCCGCTCGGCATCCTGTGTGGATCGAGCTTCTTCTACCTGATCGGC
The DNA here is from genome assembly GCF_044465625.1 of Actinoplanes sp. NPDC049599. Classification (NCBI taxonomy): domain Bacteria; kingdom Bacillati; phylum Actinomycetota; class Actinomycetes; order Micromonosporales; family Micromonosporaceae; genus Actinoplanes; species Actinoplanes sp. NPDC049599. The sequence goes on along the minus strand of NZ_JBITLX010000006.1, from coordinate 313,357 downwards.
CTGTTCGCCGTCGGCGGCGCCACCGCCTACTACGCGATCTACGTGCTGGGCGACGCCCGCTACATCATCTGGATGACGCTGGTGACGGTCGTGGTCCAGTTCGCCACCGCGCCGTTCATCCCCCGGCTGGTCGCCCGCTTCGGCAAGAAGAACCTCTACCAGTACTGCGGCCTGTTCACCGTCGCGGGCGGCGTGGCCCTGTTCTTCACCCCGGGCAGCCTGCCGCTGCTCGCCCTGCTCTTCGTCGCCGTCAAGGGCTTCGGCGTCCAGCTGATCAACACCCTGATGTTCGCCCTCGAGGCCGACACCGTGGAATACGGCGAATGGCAGACGGGCCGCCGCACCGAGGGCGCCACGTACGCCATCTTCTCCTTCACCCGCAAGATCACCCAGTCGATCGGCGGCGCCCTGGGCGCCTTCGCCCTGGCCCTCGGCGGCTACGTCAGCACCCTCGGCCCGGCCGCGGCACAACCGGAGACGGCCATCATCGCGATCAAGGCGTCCCTGGGCCTGATCCCGGCGGCGGCGGCTGTCCTGGCGATGCTGGTCTTCATCCGCTATCCGCTGACGGAGGAGCGCTACAGCGCCATGGTCGCGGAAACCGACGCCCGCAAGCTGGCCCTCCTCGAAACGCCGACGATCAGCCGCATCCCGGTCCCCGCAACGGCATGAGATCCCCGAACAGCGGCAGCAGTCGGTGCCGGCGCTCAGCGCGCCGGCACCGCCTCGCCCGTTCCTTGCCCGCTCCGGGCGTTCCGCCCGGTGCCGGCACGACGACGTTCCGCCCGGCGCCGGCGCGACGACCGGCTCAGCCCGCCGAGGCCCGCCGGTAGCGGATCACCGCCGCCGGCACCACGATCGCGAGCACCCCACCGAGCCAGACCAGCGCCGCCCCCGCCGCCCCGGCGGTCGGGCCGCCCAGGCACAGCGCCCGCAGCGCGTCGACCCACACCGTCACCGGGTTGACCGTCGCGAACGCCTCCAGCCAGCCCGGGAACGTCGCGATCGGGACGAACGTCGAGCTTGTGAAGATCAGCGGGATGACCGCCAGCAGGCCGCCGATCCCGGCCGACTCGGCGTCCCGGACCACCAGGCCGAGCAGGGCGAAGGTCCACGAGAACGCGACGCCGACGGCGAGGGCCAGGCCCACCGCCGCGAGGGCCGCCGCCGGGCCGGCGTGGAACCGGAAGCCGATCGCGTGCGCCACCCCGGTCATCAGCGCCAGCACGAACACGTTGCGCAGGGCGTCCGCCGTGACCCGGCCGGCCAGCACCGCGGCGCGGGCCGTCGGCAGCGCGCGGAACCGGTCGATCATGCCGGTGGTCAGGTCGTCGGCGATCGCGACGCCGGTCTGCGACGCGCCGAACGCGATCGCCAGGACCCAGATCCCGGGCAGCGCGTAGTCGATGTAGCGGTCCACGCCGGGCGGGTGCACCGCACCGCCCCAGGCGTACGTGAACAGCAGCACGAACAGCACAGGTTGCGCCGTGGCGAACGCGATCAGCGTCGGCACCCGCACCAGCCGGCGCAGGTTCCGGCCGGTCACGGTGGCAGTGTCGGCCAGCAGCCGCCCCGGCAGGTCCACGGCGGTCATCGCTGCCCTCCTGAGGGGACGGTCAGGGCCGGCTCGCCGGTCAGCGCGAGGAACACGTCGTCCAGGCTGGGCCGGCGCAGCGTCAGGTCGGAGATCCGCAGCCCGGACGCGGCGAGGCGGGCGGCGACCTCGGGCAGGATGCCCGGCCCGTCGCTGACCGGCAGCACCACCAGCCCGGTGCCCGGATCCACGCTGGGCGCCGCGGCGCCCAGCCCGGCCATCGCCGCCGCCAGCGGCCCCGGATCGTCGCCCGGCCGGGCCCGCAGTTCGAGGCGGTCGCCGCCGACCCGGGCCTTGAGCTCGTCGGAGGTGCCGGTGGCGAGCACCCGCCCGCGGTCGAGCACCACGATCCGATCGGCCAGCTGGTCGGCCTCCTCCAGATACTGGGTGCTCAGCAGCACGCTGGTGCCGGCCGCGGTCAGGCCGCCGATCAGCCGCCACAGGCCGAGCCGCCCGCGCGGGTCCAGGCCGGTCGTGGGCTCGTCCAGGAACAGCACCGCCGGCCGCGCGACCAGCCCGGCCGCCAGGTCCAGCCGGCGGCGCATCCCGCCGGAGTAGCCGCGCACCGTCCGGTCCGCCGCGCCCTGCAGGTCGAACAGCTCCAGCAGCTCGCCGGCCCGCCGCCGGGCGGCGGCCCGGCGCAGGCCGGAGAGCCGGGCGATCATGGTGAGGTTCTCCCGCCCCGTCAGGTACGCGTCAACCGCGGCGTACTGCCCGGAGAGCCCGATCACCCGGCGCACCGCGGGCGCCTGGCGGACCACGTCCAGCCCCGTGATCCGGGCGTGGCCGGCGTCCGGCGGCAGCAGGGTGGTCAGGATCCGGACCGCCGTGGTCTTGCCGGCGCCGTTGGGGCCGAGCAGGGCGAGCACCTCACCGGCGGGCACCCGCAGGTCCACACCGGCCAGTGCGGTCACCGTGCCGAAGCGCTTGACCAGCCCGTACGCGTCGATTGCCGGCTGTGCGCCCACCGCGACCACCCGCCTATGACTAGGTAAACTACCTATGGGGCGGACAGTAGCATAGCTACTTATCGGAGGGCTAGACTGCGCCTCATGAAGGCCGGTGCGCAGGAGCTCAAAGGACACCTGGACGTGCTGCTCCTGGCCGCCCTGGCCGGCGGGCCCCGGCACGGGTATGCGGTCAAGGAGGCCCTGCGCGAGGGCAGCGGCGGCCGCTTCGACCTGCCCACCGGCACCATCTATCCGGCCCTGCACCGGCTCGAGGACGCCGGCCTGATCAGCGGGTCGTGGTCCGCGGTCGACGGCCGGCGCCGGCGCACGTACCGGATCACCGCCGCGGGCGAGCGGCGCCTGCACGCCGACCGCGGCAACTGGCACGAGTTCGCCACCGCGATGACCGCCCTGCTGGAGCCCGGGCCATGGCCGGCCACCAGCTGATCGACGCCCACGTCGCGGCCCTGGCCCGCCGGCTGCCGGCCGGCCCGGTCGACGAGCTCGCCGACGGCCTGACCGAGACCTGGCAGCGGCACGTCGCCGCGGGCCTGGCGCCGGCCGCGGCCGCGCACGCCGCGATCGCCGAGTTCGGCACCCCCGACCAGATCACCGAGGCGTTCGTGGCGGAGTCACCGGGCCGGCGCACCGCCCGGATGCTGCTGGCCACCGGCCCGCTCGTGGGCGCCTGCTGGGGCGCCGCCCTGCTCACCTCGGACGCCCGGTCCTGGCCGGTGCCCGCCCCCGCGGCGGCACTGTTCGCGGCGACGCTGCTGGCCGTGGTGGCCACCCTGACCGCGGCGGCGACCAGCCGGCACAACTACCGCCGCACCCGCCTCGGCGCGGCCGGCGGCTGCGGCCTGATCGCCCTGGACACGACGATGCTGCTCACGGCCCTGCTGCTCGCACCGACCACGGCGGGCCTGCTGCTCGCGGCGGCGCCGGCCAGCCTGGCACGCATCGCCCTGACCCTGCGAGCACTACCCGCGGCCCTCACCCGATAGCCACCGGACGCCGCAAGCGATCCCCGCGGCCTCACCCGACGAGACCCAGCGCCGCCAGCACCACCCACAGCCTCACCCGACGAGACCCAGCGCCGCCAGCACTACCCGCGGCATCGCCCGACGAGACCCAGCGCCGCGAGCACCACCCGCGGCATCGCCCTACGAGACCCAGCGCCGCGAGCACCACCCCGCGGCATCGCCGTGGCGGCGCAGGGCACTACCCGCGGCATCGCCCTACGAGACCCAGCGCCGCCAGCACCACCCGCGGCATCGGCGTGGCGGCGCAGGGCGGTGAGGCGCCGGGTCGCCCCCGCAGCGGCACCACCAAGATCCATCTCGCGGTCGATGGCCGCGCCCAGCCCCTGTCGGCGCTGCTCACGGCTGGTCAAGCCGGCGACAACCCGCGCCTGTCCACTGCGCCGGACGCGATCCGGGTGCGCCCCGGCACGCCGGGGCGACCCCGCCAGAAGCCCGCCATGCTCATCGCGCCGACCAGGCCTACCCCAGGACCCGGCCGCGAACGGCGACAACGCGGTATCCGCCACCCCATCCCGGTCGACTTTCGTCATTTCATCGCCGTCGCAGCCTCAGCGACAGCCTCCCCGCAGATCTTGATGAGCTAAAACGTTCCAGAGTCTTTTGCGTGGTTGGTGTATCGGGCGATGGCAATAGCCCGCCGGAGTGACGTGGGCCGCGCGCCGACCGCCACCGACGCGCAAGATTTCGATCTTGTTGATGTGGGGTGAGCTCCGAACCTTAAGTCCACAAGATCGACAATTCGCTGCTCGCTTCGTGACTTTTACGCCCTTTGTTACCTTAGGATTCCTGCGATGTGAGAATCCTGCTCAATATGTGGGCCAGTGCCGCGGGTTCGGCGGTGGGCAGGCCTCCGGCAATGCTTGGCGCGGCCGTTTCGGCGCGGCAGAAGCGTGTCGCCCGTCCGGGGGATGGCGATCGATCATCACAACAGCCATGCAAAAGACTCTCCAGCCACACCGCACCGCAACAAGGTCCACCACTCGCACCCCTTTCCTCCTGAGATGACCCCTCAACCTCCACGACCGCCAATCCCGCATACCGGACGAACCCGGCAACGGGCTGGATCAAGGAGGACCGTGATCCAGAAATGAGTCCTCTTCTTGGCTGCCCGACGTCTCGCTGTCAAGCGCCCGCGGTGGGGACGCTGTCGGGACTTCTGGCGCCGAATTCCCGTTTTGTCAGGTTGGCCGGATCACTCAGCTGGGCTATTGCGGAGCGTCCACCAACCACCCAAGAAGAAGATTCGAATGGCGAACGCCAGGATCCCGGAACGCATCGACCGCCAGGGGCAGCCACGGCGCGCCCTCACCGGACCGGCACGGCGGTCAGGCGGTCGGCTTGGTCGCGCGGATGATCGCCGAGGACATCCCGTCGGCCACCGTGTGGGTGGGCGTGATGGCGATGTCGGTGAAGCCGGCCGCCGCCAGGCCCGCCCGGTACTCCCCCGTCGACAGCGCGCCCGCGATGCAGCCCGCCCAGCCGCCCCGCTCGGCCCGCTCCGCAGCCGTGAGCCGGTCGTCGGCCACGATGTCGGACACCCCGATCCGGCCGCCGGGCCGCAGCACGCGGTTCATGGACGCGAACACCGCCGGCTTGTCCACCGACAGGTTGATCACGCAGTTGGAGATCACCACGTCGATGCTCGCCGGGGGCAGCGGGATGTCCTCGATGCGGCCCTGGACGAACTCCACGTTGGGCACCCCGGCGGCGTTGCGCCGGGCCAGCTCGAGCATCTCCGGGGTCATGTCGAGGCCGTACGCCCGGCCGGTGGGCCCGACCCGGCGGGCCGAGAGCAGCACGTCGATCCCGCCGCCGGAGCCCAGGTCCAGCACGGTCTCGCCGGGGTGCAGGTCGGCCACGGCGGTCGGGTTGCCGCAGCCCAGGCTCGCCGCGGCGGCCGCGGCCGGCAGCCCGGCACGGTCGGCGGCGTCGTAGAGGCCGGAGCCGAACGCTTCCGGCGTCGCGGCGGTACCGTCGCAGCATGTCGCCGTCGCGCAGCAGTCGCTCGCGGGAACGGCCCGCGCCGCGGCGGCATAATGGTCGCGGACCTGCTCAAGGATGTGATCGGTGGTCATCGTTCCTCCCGACGTCGGTACTGATACAACAACTATTACACGGACCAGTTGTAAAGTGGTAGAGGCGGACCGATGACCAGTGACCGACCCACGCTGCCGGTTCTCGATCAGCTCACCTGCGCGCCCCCGCTGACCGACCGGCCGCAGCTCGACGCCGAGCAGGCGGCCGGCATCGCGGCCCTGTTCAAGGTGCTGGCCAACGACACCCGGCTGCGGCTGCTGCACGCGCTGGCCCGCCGCGGCGAGGTCCGGGTCGGCGACCTGGCCACCGAGCTGGGGATGAGCCAGCAGGCGGTGTCCAACCAGCTCCAGCGCCTGGCGGACCAGCGCATCCTGGCCACCCGGCGGGCCGGGAACAGCATCTACTACCGGATCGTCGACCCCTGCGTGCCCGCCCTGCTGGAGCTCGGCTGGTGCCTGCTGCCCACCCAGCTCCCGGCGCGGAGCCCGGTCAGCGACGGATGACGGCGGCGGCGTTACGCCGGGCGTCCGCCAGGCCGGCAAGACCGCACGTCTGCAACGCGACGCGCAGCTCCTCGACGAGCAGGTCGGCCGCGTCGGCCACACCCTGTTCCCCGCCGGCTGCCAGGGCCCACAGCACCGGCCGGCCCAGCAGGACGGCGTCGGCGCCCAGCATGATCGCCTTGAGCACGTCGGTGCCCCGGCGGAAGCCGCTGTCCACGAGCACCGGGACCCGGCCGGCCACCGCAGCGGCGATCTCCGGCAGGATCGCGATCGTCGACATCGTGGTGTCCAGCTGCCGGCCGCCGTGGTTGGACACCACGATCCCGGCCACGCCCAGGTCGAGCGCGGGCGCCACGTCGAGCGGATTCAGCACGCCCTTGAGCAGCACCGGCAACCCGGTGCGGCCGCGCAGCCACTCGAGGTCGCGCCAGGTCACCGACGGGTCGAGCGCGGCGCCGGCGACGGAGTGGACGGGGTTGTTGTGCACCACCACGGCGCTGCGCCCGAAGTTGGCGGCCGTCACGCCCGGCGGCAGCACGAAGCGGTTGGTGATGTTCCGGTCGCGCTTGCCGGGGACCGGGCAGCCCAGCGTCACCAGCACGCACCGGTAGCCGGCCTCCTCGGCCCGGCGCACCAGCCGCTCGGTCAGCGCCCGGTCCCGGAAGATGTAGGTCTGCAACCAGAGATCCCCGTGGCCGGAACGCTCGGCGATCTCCTCCAGCGCGATGCTCGACATGGCACTGACCGCCATCGGTACGCCCGCCGCCCGCGCCGCCCGCGCCGTCGCCACCTCACCCTCGTCGTGGACCATCCGGTGGAACGCCGTCGGGCCGAACCCCAGCGGTACGGGGAACGACCGCCCGAGCAGGCCCACCGACAGGTCCGGCGTGCTGACGTCCCGCAGCGCCAACGGCAGCAGCCGGATCGCGGCCAGGTCCCGCCGGTTGGCGCGCACGGTGATCTCGTCCCCGGCCCCGCCGTCGATGTAGTCGGCGATCCCCGCCGGCAGCCGCTCACGGGCCAGTTTCCGGTAGTCGTCGATCCGCACCGGAGCCATGGACACCTCCCTGGGCTCACCGAGCGTATCCACGATTGCCTTCAGAGTTACCGGTTTCTATAGTGAGCCCGAGGATGCCCACCGAGGGGAGGCGTCTCCCGTGGTCGCCGACTCCGTACCGCTGCGGGCTCTGTTCTTCGTTTTTGACGGTGGCATCGGCGTGGGTCATCTGCGGCGGCTCGCGTGTGTGGCGCGCCGCCTCCAGGGCCGCTTCGCCTGCCTCGTGGTCACCGGCCAGCGGGCCGCCGCGCCCTGGTTCGTGCCCGAGGAATGCGAGTACGTCCACCTGCCCAACTGGGAAAGTCTGCTGGAGTCCAAGGCCGGATACTGGGGCCGGCGCCCGTTCCTGACGCTCGACGTGGCGGAGGCGACCCGGCTGCGCGGCCACATCCTGGCCGGGGTCGTGCGGGCGTTCCAGCCGGACGTGATCTTCGTGGACCACCTGCCGCTCGGCGCGCACGACGAGCTGGCCGGGATCATCGCGCGCACGCCGTGCCGGAAGTACCTGGTGACCCGGGGCGTGCTCAACGGCACCGAGGACCTGCGCCGGCTCATCCTCGGCGGCCGGGCCGGTGAGTACCTGCACACGCACTACCACCGGGTGCTCGTCGCGTGCGACCGCAAGGTTGTCGACTTCACCCGGCAGTACAACATCGCGCCCGGCGTGCGCCGCAAGACGGTCCACACCGGATACGTCACCGAGCGGCTCCCACCGGAGGCGATCAAGCAGACCCGCGACGACCGTGGCCTCGCCGCGGGCGACACCTGGGTGGTGGCCTCGGCGGGCGGCGGCCAGCTGGGCGAGGAGCTGGTCGAACGGTGCCGCACGCTGGCCCGGGCCCGCCGCGACGTCACCTTCGACGTGGTCCTCGGCCCCCGGTCCCGGCTGCCCTGGGCCGACCCGCACCGCAGCGTGCTGACCGAGGGCAACCTGCGCCTGCACCGGGAGACCCGGGAGATGCCGTACCTGCACGCGAGCGCGGACCTGGTGGTCACCTCGGGCGGCTACAACTCGCTGCTGGAGACGCTGCAGGGCAACGCGCGGATCGTCTGCTTCCCGAAGCGCCCGGACCACCGCGACGAGCAGTACCGGCACACCGCGAGCCTGCGGCGGTGGGTCGACATCACCGTGTCGACGGACTATGCCGAGCTGCCCGCGCTCGTCGACGAGGCGCTGGCCGCGCCGCGTACCGGAGCAGCCCCCGACCGCCGCCGGGAGCTGGACTTCGACGGCGCGGCCGCGATCGAGCAGGTGGTCGTCGACGACCTGAGGGTGGGCCCGTGAGGGACATCGGTGTGGTCGGCGCGGGCACGATCGGCGTGGGCGTGGCGCAGACGCTGGCGCAGACCGGGCACCGGGTGGTGCTGGTCGACGTCGCCGGCGACATCCTGGACCGGGCCCGCCGCGACATCGGGCGGGGCCTGCGGCTCGCCGCCCTCTTCGACGCCGCGGCCCGCCGGGAGGGCCACCCGGAGATCCTGGCCCGGATCACCTTCACCACCGACTACGACCGGCTGCGGGACGCCGAGCTGGTGGTGGAGAACAGCACGGAGGACTGGTCGGTGAAGGAGGCCGTCTATCCGGTGCTCGACCGGACCTGCCGGGCGGAGTGCATCCTGGCGGCCAACACCTCGGCCGTACCGATCGGCCGGCTGGCCGCGCTGACCGCGCGGCCGGACCGGGTGATCGGGATGCACTTCATGAACCCGGTGCACCGCAAGCCGGTGGTCGAGGTCGTCCGGGGCCGGCAGACCAGCGAGGAGACAGTGCGGGCGGCCCGGTCCTTGCTGGACCGGCTGGGCAAGCGGGCGATCGTGGTGCGGGACCGGCCCGGCTTCGTGTCCAGCCGGGTGCTCATGCTGACCATCAACGAGGCGGTGTTCGTCGTGCACGAGAACGTCGCGTCCCCGGCCGACGTCGACGAGATCTTCGTGCAGTGCTTCGCGCACAAGATGGGCCCGCTGGCGACCGCCGACCTGATCGGGCTGGACACCGTGCTCCGCACCCTCGACGTGCTCACCGAGAGCTACGCGGACAGCAAGTTCCGGCCCTGCCCGCTGCTGCGGCAGATGGTCGACGCCGGCCGGCTGGGCCGCAAGACAGGCCAGGGCTTCTTCGAGTACGGCGACTAGCGGGGACCCCGATGGACGTACGGAGCAGGATCAGGCGCTACCTCGACAAGGCGATCACCGAGGAGTTCCGCGACGAAGACGACATCTTCGCCCTCGGCGTGGTCGACTCGCTGTTCGCCCTGCAGCTGGTGACGTTCGTCGAGAGCGAGTTCCCGATCACCGTGGAGCTGCCGGACCTGGACATCGACAACTTCTGCTCCGTCGACGCGCTGACCCGGCTGGTCCTCGGCAAGCTGGAGGCCGGACATGAGCGTCCGGCTGACTGACGGCCAGCTCGGCCACCGCGACCGGGCGCGGGAGTTCGCCGCCGCGTCGATCACGCCGTGGGCCGGCGAGATCGACCAGCGGCAGAGCACCCCCGAGCACGTGCTGGCGGCGATGCGGAGCAGCGGCTACCTCGGCGCGGCCCTGCCCGAGCGGTGGGGCGGGGGCGGTCTCGACCCGGTCAGCTACGGCCTGGTGACCGAGGAGATCGGCAGGGCCTGCTCGTCGGTGCGCAGCCTGATGACGGTCCACAACATGGCGGCCCAGGCGATCTTCCGGGCCGGCGACCCGGACCAGCGCGCGGAGCTGCTGCCCCGGCTCTGCACCGGCGAGCAGCTCATCGCCTTCGCCCTGACCGAGCCGAACGCGGGCAGCTCGGTCGACGTGCTGGAGACCGAGGCGGTGCCGCACGGCGGCGGCTACCGGGTGAACGGCGTCAAGAAATGGACGACCTACGGCCAGATCGCCGACCTCTTCCTGGTGCTCGCGCACTGCGACCACCGGCCGATCGCCCTGGTCGTGGACCGGCACAGCGACGGCCTGACGGTGACCCCGGTACGGGACCTGCTCGGCACCCGCGGCTCGATGCCGGCCGAGCTGCGCCTCGACGACGTCGTGGTCCCCGCGGCCCGCCGCCTCGGCCCGGCCGGCACGGGCACCGGCTTCGTGGCCCACACCGCCCTCGACCACGGCCGGGCCTCCGTCGCCTGGGGCAGCACCGGCATCATCCAGGCCTGCCTGGACGCCTGTGTCTCGTACACCCGGCAGCGCCGGCAGGGCGGGCACGCGCTCAAGGACTACCAGCTGGTCCGCCGGCACCTGACCGACATGCTGGTCGCGTACACCGCCGCCCGCGCGCTCTGCCACCGCAGCGCCTGCCTGCGCCAGGACGGCGACCCGCGGGCGGTGATGGAGACCTCGATGGCCAAGTACTTCGCGGCCGGCGCGGCGCTGCGGGCCGCCACCGACGCGGTCCACCTGCACGGCGCGAACGGCTGCGGGCCGGACTACCCGGTGGGCCGCTACCTGCGTGACGCCACCGTCATGGGCATCGTCGAGGGCACCGCCGAGATCCACCAGATCTCGCTGGCGAACTACGCCTTCCAGCGGCCGTACCGGGACTAGGGATCGGGGCGGTCTTGTTGATCAAATGTGTGGTCTGGGACCTCGACGAGACGCTGTGGCGCGGCACGCTGGTCGACGGTGACGAGCCCGTGCTCACGCCCGGGGCCGGCGAGGTGGTGCGGGAGCTGGACCGTCGCGGCATCCTGCAGTCCATCGCCAGCCGCAACGACCACGAGCCGGCCTGGGCGCGGGTGGTGGCGTTCGGGCTCGACGAGTTCTTCCTGCACCCGCAGATCTGCTGGGCCGACAAGTCCCGGTCGGTCCGGGCCGTGGCCGACCGGCTCGGCATCGGGCTCGACGCCGTGGCCTTCGTCGACGACCAGGCCGTCGAGCGCGACGAGGTGCGTCACGCGCTGCCGATGGTCACCACCATCGACGCCGCCGACCTCGGCGGGCTGCTCGGCCTGCCGGGGATGCGCCCCCGCTTCGTCACCGCCGAGTCGCGGATCAGACGCACGATGTACGTCACCGACGAGGTGCGCAAAAGGGACGAGAGCGAGTTCCCGGGCACCCGGGAGGAATTCCTCGCCACGCTCGGCATGCACGTGACGATCCGGCCGGCCGGCGAGCCGGACCTGCGCCGGGCCGAGGAGCTGACGGTGCGGACCCACCAGCTCAACACCACCGGGCGGCCCTACTCGTACGAGCAGCTCTGCGCGCTGACCCGCTCGCCCGACCACCTGCTCCTGGTGGCCGGCCTGACCGACCGGTACGGCACCAGCGGCACGGTCGGGCTGGCCCTGGTCGACCGGGGCCCGCACGCCTGGCTGATCAGGCTGTTCATCACGTCGTGCCGGGTCGTGTCCCGCGGGGTCGGCGGCATCATGATGACCCACATCCTGGAGTCCGCGCAGCGCCGGGGCGTGTCGCTGCGCGCCGAGTTCGTGCCCAACGACCGCAACCGCCTGATGTACCTGACCTACAAGTTCCACGGCTTCCGGGAGATCGGGACGGACGGCGGCACCGTGCTGCTGGAGCACGACCTGGTGCACATCCGGCCGCGCCCGCGCGGGGTCACGGTCCACACCCCCGGATAGCACCGGCTCAGCCGACCGCGATCGCGTCCGCCGGGTAGCCGAGCCGGCCCAGCAGCCGGTCGCGCACGTCCGGCCACTCGCCGCTGATGATGCTGAACAGCACGGAATCCCGGACCCGGCCGTCCTTGTAGATCAGGTGCCGGCGGATCACCCCCTCCTCGACGGCGCCCAGGATCCGCATCGCGGCCCGCGAGCTCAGGTTGCGCGGGTCGGTGATCAGCTCCACCCGGTTGACCGCCAGCACGTCGAAGGCGTACGTGAGCGTCAGCAGCCGGACCTCCGGGTTGATCAGCGTGCCCCGGGCGTCCGGGGTGTACCAGGTCGACCCGATCGCCAGGCGCCGGTGGTCCGGGACCATGTCGTAGAAGCGGGTCGTGCCGACGACCCGGTCGCCGTCGCGCCGGCGCACCGCGAACGGATAGTGCTCATCGGCGCGGCGCCGCGCCATGGTGTAGTCGAACCATTCGTCGAAATCCTCGCCGGCGCCGTTGTAGTTGATCGGGAAGTACGTCCAGATCGACTGATCCTCGGCCGCGGCCAGCCGCAACGGCTCCCGATGATCGTCATTCAGCGGCTCCAGCAGCACGCGGGGTCCCCGGAGCGGACCGGGCGCGGCAAAGCTCATCGACCCTCCCCTTTCCGGTGCCTTTCAAGATCCCGAAAGGCCACCATTGGACCCGAGCCCGAAAGCCGACAGATGGCGTCTCAGGGTCGGCTCCGATGCTACGTTGAGGAGGTTTCCCGGGAAACAGCCATCGCTAAACATCCCAATTCCCACAACGGAGGAAAAGATGGACAAGTATTCGTCCGCGATCCAGCCGGCGGCCAGAACCCGCGTGCTGAAGATTGCGCAGGAGCGCTTCGCCTCCACCGACGAGGCGCGGGCCGCCCTCACCAAGGCCATCGCGGACATCTCCGACGATCAACTGCGCTTCGCGCGGGGATTCAACATTCTCGTCATGGCCTGATCCCATGGGCACGGCCGCGCTGGAGGATCTGGTCTCCGACGAGCTGCCGCCGGACAGCCCCGGCATCAATCTCCGATTGGCGTACGAAGCATATCCGCGGTGGCTGGAAAGACTGGGTCAGCCGGAACCGATGCGGTCGTTCCTGGCGAACTGCACGTCGACCGTGCCGTTCTACCGGCGTCTCTTCGCCGGCGACGTGCCCCCTCTGCGGCGATTCCCCGTTGTCGGCCGGGCCGATCACGACGCCGATCGCCGGCAATTCGTCAGTGTTCCGTTCGACGACCTTCTCGCCAAGAAAATGGCGATTCATACGAATGGCACGCTCGGGCCCAGCCTGCGGGTCGCGTGGGACCTCCCGACACTCTTCGAGTTCAATCACGCGAGCTATCTGCGGTTCTCCACGGCCCTGCCGGAATTCCTGACCTCGCTGGTCCCGGGCGCGCCCTCGGTGTTCGTGGTCTCGGACCTGCCCGGCGACCGCCGCTTCTCGCTGGTGATGCCCGCCCTGGAGGGGACGGTCCTGCGCCGGCTGGTGCTCAGCCGCGACGCCGCCACCGACGAGGCGCTGGTCCGCTATCTCCGCGGCGCCCCGGTCGCGCTGCTGCACGGCAAGCCGTCCGTGCTGCTGCGCCTGATCGAGCTGGACGCCCTGCTGGCCCCGGAGCGGCGGATCACGCCGACGGCCGTGGTGTGCAGCGGGGAAAACCTCTACCCCGACGACCGCGACCGGCTGGCGGCCTGGTTCGGTTGCCCGGTCGCCGACGCGTACGTGGCGAGCGAGTCCGGGATGATCGCCCTGGAGTGCCCGCACCGCACCGGCCTGCACGTGCAGGCCGATGCGCTGGCCGTCGAGGTCGAGACGGCCGACGGCAGCACCGCCCCGGTGGGCACCGGCCGCCTGCTGATCACCAACACGATCAACTGGCGGCACGCCTTCGTCCGCTACCGCCTCGGCGACCGGGCAACGGTGACAACCGGCGCCTGCGCCTGCGGGCACGACGGCCAGACCATCGTGGCCCTGCCCGGGCGCGAGCGCGCCGCGTACGGCACCGGCGGCGAGCCGATAGCGGCCGCCGACCTGGCCGCCGTGATCGAGGCCGCCGGCGCGGGCGCGGTCCGGCAGTATCAGGTCGCGCCCGGCGACGACCGGCAGATCGTCGTCTCGTGGCTGCCCGAGCCGTCCGCCGACGAGCGCCGCACGTCGGCCGCCGTGGCCGGCAGCCTGCGCAAGCGCTTCCCGGGCGCCCGGTTCGCGGTGCGCCGGGTTCCCGTGATCAACACGCCAGGGGGTAAATTGCGGCGGTTCCTATGAGCCACGGCCCCGTTGCCCCGGCGCTCGGCTACACCGCCGGCCTCGATCGGATCGAAGAGGCCGTCATCAGCGCGCACTGCATGCAGGGCCTGGCCCGGGACGGCCGGCTCGCGCTCTACGACGACGACCGGTTCACCGCGAGCGCGCTCACCATCACCGCGGAGGCCGTCGAGCAGACCCTGATCCCGGCGCTGCTGCGCGCGTGCGAGGCGTTCTCCCGCGAGCGCGCCGAGGCCGCCACCGCCCGCGCCCGGGAACAGTACCGGGCCTACGGGCTGGGCGATCCGCGCGAGGTCGGCCCCGCCCAGGTCGTCACGGAGGTCCTGTTCGACCGCCAGTACCAGCGGGGCACGCGGCAGACCTGCTCGCGGGAGCTGCTCTGCCGCACGGTCGCGGCGCACGTCGACGCCGACCGTCCGATCAGGATGGTCATCCCCGCGCTGCCGTTCAAGTTCTCCTCGCCGCTGCGCACCCGCGGCCGGCTGCCGGACCTCGCCGAGCTGAACTTCCTGCTGGAGCTCTACGAGATCGCGGCCACCGTCGAGCTGGTCTACCGCGCCGCGCGGCCCGGGCTGACCGGCCGGCTGGCCGGGTTCACGGTGGTCTCGGACGGCAGCCGGTTCAACCGGATCGTGCACGAGCCGGACAGCGCCGTCGACCGCTACCGGGCCGGCCTGCAGCGGTGGGTGCGGCGGCTGGGCCTGGACCAGTACATCACGCTGGTGGACTACCGGTCGCTGCTGCGGGAGGCGTTGCCGCCGGCCGCGCGGGAGGTCAAGGCCGCGATCGCCGCGGACGCGCGGATCGAGTACGCGAAGGTGCTCTGGCCGGTCCTCGACCCGTACGAGCCGGCCACGATGCTGCGCACCGCCGCCGCCGTCGAGCCCGACCCGGAGTACGCCAACCCCGAGGGCCGGTTCGTGTCGCTGCTGAAGTCGCTGGTGTTCACCGTCCACTACCGAACACTCGACCGGGTCCCACGGCTGAGCGCCCCGGCCTACCGCGCCCTCTACCGCGAGCTGACCGCGCATCTGTTCGAGCCGTACGCCGTGCTCTCCCCCGCCGAGCTCGCGGAGGCCGGCGCGGCGCTGGCCACCGCCGCCCGGTTCGCGCCGACCGACGCGACCCGGGAATACCTGCGGCAGGCGATGCTCCGGGAGGCCTGGGCCACCGCGATCGACTACCTGGCCGAGATCAAGAGCGACCGGGAGCTGGCCGAGGACCCCATCCTGACCTGCCTGCCGGGGCAGGTCCGGTGGACGATCCACGCCAAGCCGGGGCAGCTCGCGATCGCCACCGCGACCGCGAACGGGCTGCGCGTCCAGGCCTGGGCCGGGGTCGCGGTCTTCAAGCTCACCAAGCGGAAAGAGATCAAGCTGTGCACCCTGCCGGTGCTCGCCGTGGAGGGCGCCGGCGCGGTCCCGGTGCGCGTCGCCGGTGCGGAGCAGCCGCTGTTCTACCTCCACCCCGACCTCCCGCACGCGGACGCCGCCGCCTTCCTCGGCGCCCTGGGCGGCTCGCTGGCGCGCAGAAGGGTGTCCTAGATGGCCGGCCTGACCCATCTGCTGCACGGCTGCGTGCCGTCGTGGCACCCGTCCGTGCAGACCGAGCGGAACTACGTGCCCGAGGAGGCCCTGAAGCGGCACCTCGACGAGCGCCGCGTGCCGTACCGGAGCATCGCCGGCGCCGCGGACGGCGACGTGCTCACGATCGACGACTCGACGTGCGGGGCGGCCCGGGCCTGCCGCCTCGCCCGCGCCGCCGGGCACGAGGTGACGCTCTTCGTGAACCCGGCGCAGATCGACCGCCGCCGCACCTACTGGTTCAGCAGGTTCGACGTGATCATGGACCAGCGCCGGGCCGGCTCCGCGGTGTTCGACGGCCGCGAGTTCGAGCTGCGGCCCGGCCGGGCCCTGCGCGCGTTCCGGCTGGCCGTCAAGGCGCGGCTCATGCCGCTGCCCGAGGAGGCCACCGACGACCTGCTCGACGAGGTCGCCGGGCTGCTGCGGCCGGCGTCGGAAGCGGTGCCCGAGCACGCGCGGACGATGACCGTCGACGATCTGCGGGACCTGGTCGCCCGGGATGTGCGGATCGGCAGCCACGGCTGGGACCACCGCGACATCGCCGCCATGACCGAGGCGGAGCTGGTCGCCGACCTGCGCGGCGCCCAGGAGTGGTTCCACGACCGGCTGGGCTCCCGCCCCGAGCACTACGCCGTCCCGTACGGCCTCGCGCCGCTGACCGGTCGCGCCGCGCGGGAGGTGCCCGGGCGCATCCTGCTGGCCCACGCCGGGCTCGCGGACGGCTTCCTCGGCGACCGGCAGTGGAACCGCCGCGACCTGACCACCCCGCTGCAGGCCGGCCATGGCTGACCCGGCCGTGCACATCGCCACCAGCCGGTTCGCGCCCCACGGCGGCGGCCTGGAGCGATGGACCGGCGAGCTGGCCACCGCGCTCGGCGACCGCGGGCTCCGCCCGGTGGTGTACGCGTGCGAGGACCCGGTCGACCCGCGGCAGCACCGCGGCCGGCCGTTCGAGATCGTGGACGTGGCGAGCCTGCGCGCGCCGTGGGAGGCCCCGCTGCACGCCGCCGGCCTGGAGCGCCGGCTCTTCGAGCAGGAACGCTCACGGCTGAGCTTCGCGTGCCTGCGCACCGAGCTCGGCAAGCGGCTCGGCGCCGGTCCCGCCGTGGTGCTGTCGACCTTCGCCACGACCGTCGGCTTCACCGCGCACCTGGTCACCGAGGCGCTCGGGCTGCCGCACGTGCCGCTGCTGGCCGGCACGGACTTCACCCGGGGCTTCCGCAACAAGATCGATCGGCTGGCGCTGCTGGAGGTCTGCCGCGCGGCCCGCGTGGTCGTGGGCAAGAGCACGGAGCAGGTCCGCGAGCTGCGCCGCCACCTGCCCGGCACGGCGTTCGAGGTGATCGAGACCTCGGTGGAGCCGCCCGGCCGGCGCCGGCACCGGCCCGCCGGACCGGGGATCGGCATCTTCTCCGACGGCGGGTTCAGCTTCAAGAAAGGTACGGGCGTGCTGCTCGACGCCTTCGCCGCGCTGCGGGCGGGTGGGGTCGACGCCCGGCTGACCGTCTGCGGCACCGACCAGGGCGGGCAGGAGGACTACTGGGCCGCCCGCCGGCGCCGGGCCGAGCAGGAGGCGGGCCCCACGGTGTGCTTCCCCGGCCCGCTCGACCGCGCCCAGATCGTCGACCGGCTCCGCGCCTCGGACATCTACGCCTCGGCGACCCTGGGCGAGGGCTCGTCGGCGGCGCGCGCCCTGGCGTTGTGCCTGGGCGTGCCCATGGTGACCACCCGCTGCGGCGAGCTCGCCGACGAGGCACCACCCGGGCACCTCCGGCTGGTGCCGGTGGCCGACGCGCCCGGCTTCCACGAGGCGCTGCGCACGCTGGCCGGCGACCTGCTCGGTGGCCGTCTGCGGATCGACGACACCGCGGTCGACGGGTTCCGCCGCCGCTTCGCCCCGGACCGCGAATGGGCGGCCTGGGCCGGCCTGCTCCGGAAGGTGGCCGCCGATGGGTAGCCCGCGCGTCCTGCTCTTCTGCCATGACGGCACCGGCCTCGGCCACCTCCGGCGGATCTCCCGGCTCGCCGGCGTGCTCCAGGAACGCTTCTCGACCCTGGTGGCGTGCGGCATGCGCGAGGCGGGCTGGATCGTGCCGCCGCAGTGCGGTCTGGTGAAGCTGCCCGACTGGGAGGGCATCGACCGGTGGCGGGCCGACCGGGCCGGCCGGACCCCGTGGATCGAGCTCTCCCGGGAGCAGGCCACCCGGTTCCGCGCGGAGGCGATCCGGGACGTCGCCCGGCTCTACCGGCCCGACGCGATCATCGTCGACTACCTGCCGTACGGCCAGCGGCGCGAGCTGGACGTCCTCTTCGGCACCCGGGACAGCCTGCGGTACTTCCTGCATCGCGGCACCACGGACACCGCGGACCGGGAGGCCCTGCGCGGGGCCGCGACCCAGGAGATCGCCGACACGTACGACCGGATCGTGGTGGCCGCCGATCCGCGGGTCGTCGACCTCGCCGCCGAGGACGGCTACTGCGCGGACGCCCGGGCGAAGCTGGCGTACGTCGGGTTCGTGGCCCCGGCGCCCGGCGCGGCCGGGGACCGGTCCCGGACGGTCGTGTGCTCGGGCGGCAGCGGTCATCAGGCCGAGGAGCTGATGCGCCGCTGCGTGTCCGTGGCGCGTGACCATCCCGACATCACCATGACGGTCGTGCTCGGCCCCCGGTCCCGGCTGTCCCCGGCCGAGCTCACGATCCCCGCCAACTGCGCGGTGTATCCGACCCGCGAGGACCTGCCGGAGCTGCACCGGACCGCGGCCGTGGTGGTGTCCAGCGGCGGCTTGAACTCGCTGCTGGAGTCGGCCCTCGGCGGGGCGCGGCTGATCGTCCACCCCAGCCGCACCGGCGACGAGGACGAGCAGCGGCGGTTCGCCGACCGGCTGGCCCGCTACCACCCCGTGCAGCGGCTGGAGAGCCTGGACGCGCTGGCGGGCGCCGTCCGGGCGAACTGGTCGGCCGCGGCCGCCGGCCCGGTGCCGGCCCTGGCCCTGCGGACGGACGGGGCGGTGGGCGTCCGCACGTTGCTCGAGAAGGACCTGGCGGGTGCGCTCCGATGAGGATACCGGTGGCCAAGATGCACGGGGCGGGCAACGACTTCCTGCTGTTCACCGGCCCGCTGCCGGCGGACCTGCGGTTGCCGCCGCTGATCGCGTACGCGTGCGGCCGGCGCACGGGCCTGGGCGCCGACGGCGCGCTGTTCCTCGATGCGGAGTCGCCCGGCGCGCCGCTGCGGGTGCGGTACTTCAACGGCGACGGCAGCGCGGCGAAGATGTGCTTCAACGGCGCCCGGTGCGCCGCCCTGCGGGCCTGCCAGCTCGGCTGGCGCCCGGACGCGATCCTGCTGCGGACCGGGTACGGCGAACTGCACGCGACGGCCCGCGCGGACGGCGAGGTGTGCCTCGCGTTCGCCGGCCCGGCGGTCGTACCCGCGTGGGTGCCGCTGCCGCCCGGGCTGGGTGTGCCGGGCGGCTGGTCCGCGCCGATCGCCGACCCGCACTTCGTGGCGCACGTCGGCCGCCGGCTGCTCGACGACCCCGACTTCCCCCGGGTCGCCGCGGCGATCCGCGGCTACCAGCCGGCGTTCCCGGCCGGCACCAACGTGCATCTGGTCAGCGGCGAGCGCGGCACGTACCGGATCCGGAGCTACGAGCGCGGCGTGGAGGCGGAGACCCTGGCGTGCGGCAGCGGGTGCGTCGCCGCGGCGCTGACCCTCGGCGATGATCGGCCGCTGGCCTTCCGGACCGCCGGCGGTTTCACGCTGCGCGTCGAGCCGGGCCCCGGCACGTGGCGGCTGACCGGGCCGGCCCGGCTGATCGCCGAGGCCGACCTCCAGGTCGACCGGCGGGCGCTGGGGATGTCCCGATGAGATCCGTCGTCTTCGTCACCCACGAGGAGCACCGCTACACCCACGAACTCTTCGCGCGGGTGATGCGCGACGACCACGACCTGCCGGTGCACGTGGCCGACTACGCGGCGCCCGGGCGGGTGCCGGTCGCCGACGCCCTGGTGGTGCTCTGCGACCTCGAACGCTTCGCCGCCGCGGACCGCCCGAGGCTGGTCGAGGCCGAGGACGAGCTGCGCCGGCGCGGCGCCGGCCGCGTGCTCAACTCGCCGTCGCGGGTGAAGACCCGGCTCGAGCTGCTGCGGCACCTGGCCGAGGTGGGCCTCAACGAGCACCGCGCGGCTGCCCTGGACGGCGGCCAGCACCTGCGGTATCCGGTCTTCCTGCGCGGCGACCGCGACCACGACGGCCCGCGCACGGCCCTGCTGCACTCGGCCGCGGAGGTGCGCGCGGCCGTCGCCGCCGCCGGCCCCGGCGGGCCGGACCTCGTCGTGGAGTTCGCGGACTGCCGGCGGCGCCCGGCGGACCTGTTCCACAAGTACGGCGCTGTGGGCTGGTGCGGCCAGGTCATCCCCCGGCACCTGTTCTTCTCCCCGGACTGGTCGGTCAAGCGGCCCCGGCGCACCACGGACGAGCAGATCGCCCGCGAGGCCGCCTACATCGCCGCGAACGAGCACGCCGCCCGGGTGGCCGAGGTGTTCGCCGAGGCCGGCATCGACTACGGCCGGATCGACTTCGCCGCGCGCCCGACCGGCGGCATCATCACGTTCGAGATCAACACCAACCCGGCGATCCTGGACGAGGGCGACCTGGTCAACGAGCGCCGCCGGTACGTGACCAGGACGTTCCTGACCTCGATGAGCGCCGCGTTCACCGCCGCCCTCGGGTGATCACGGCTCGGAGAACTCCCCGCACAGCGTGAGGACCTGGGCGAAGTAGGCCTCCAGCGCCGGCGGGGTCAGCACCCGCCGGGCGAAGCGCCGGCCGTTCTCCGCGATCTGCCGCGCCCGCTCGGGGTGGGCGGCCAGCCACTCGTAGCGGTCGATCAGGTCGGAGAAGTCGAACGCCACCGGCACGTAGTGCACCCCGGGCCGCAGACCGGGATAGAAGAACTGGGTCCACCGGTGGTGCAGCAGCAGCACCGCCCCGGACGCCAGGATCGTGGCGGTGCGCTTCCAGGCGGCGCCCACCCCGTCGAGCGAGATCAGATACTTGTACGGCACGAAGCCGGCCGCGGGGAGCGTCTCGGCCGGGGCGCCGTACTCCTGCTCCAGGAACCCGCTCAGCGCGGCGTCACCGACGTCGTAGTTGCAGAGCCGCGCGTCGAGGACGTCCGGGTGCTGGAGCGCCAGCCGGCACAGCTGGAACCGCGGAAAACTCCGGTAGTTCGCCGGCGTCGGGTAGTCCGGACCGGACAGGCTCCCCCGCCACATGATCACATCGCGCCGCCGGTCGAACGGATGCGCCCGTACCGCCTCGCCGATCTCCCGGAGCTCGGCGCCGTACCGGTTGTCCTGCATGAAGAAGTCGGGCATGAGGATCGCCGGCAGGCTCACCGGATCGGTCGCCGACCGGTCGCAGCGCAGCAGCGGCACGCGCCGCAGGTGGCCGGCGTACGCCGGCTCCAGGTGCGCCGGGACGTGCAGGGTGTCACTGATCAGCGCGAAGAACTCGGCGCGGCCCCGCACCGCCGGCAGCGCCCGCCGCAGGAACGGCACGAAGCACCGCCCCAGCCGCCAGCGGGAGATCGGCTTGTCCACCACCACCCGGATCTCCGGCTCGCCGGCGCCGATCCGGCAGCGCACCAGCAGCGACGGCTGGGTCAGCGCCCCCGGCGCGGTCACGAAGGCCTCGAACGCGTCCAGCGCCGCGCCCCGGATGCGGTTCCTGGCGAGGTCGCCGAAGCTGTCCCGCAGAGCCGCGGTGATCGCGTCCGGCGGCGGGTCCCCGGTCATCGGTGCTCGGTGAGCACGTTGATCCGCTCCAGCCGCCGGGCGAGCGGGCCGGCCACGGCATCCGGCACGTGGGCGCGCAGGCGCACCAGCCGGGTCATCCGGGCCCGGCCGGCGTAGAGCCGGATCACGGCCCGGGCCCGGCGGGACGACCGGCGCAGGTACCTGTTGCGGCGCCAGCGGGGGAACTCCCGGTCGAGGAAGCCGTGGGTCGCGGCGATGAACTCCAGCTTCAGGGCCAGGTCGCCGCGGCGCTTGAACAGCCGCGGGTAGCGGTGCAGGAAGTGCCGGACGCAGACGCACTCCAGCTCGTCGCGGAGCCCGTCCAGCCGGCCGGTCCGGCGCAGGTCCTCGGTCACCAGCTCGAACGCCCGCACCACGTCCAGCGTGCGCCGGGAGAACCCGCGCACGGTCGTCCGGCGGTAGTGGTACAGCGGCTCCTCGACCACCCCGATCCGGCCGGCCCGCGAGCACGCCTGGAAGACCAGGACCAGATCTGCGTACAGGCCGCTGTTGCCGGCGAAGGAGGACAGCTCGGGGAACTCCAGGCCGTCCAGCAGGTCGCGGCGGAACAGCTTGGCCCAGGGGAACGGGGAGAGGTGCACGAACGCGTACGCGTGGTCGCGCAGGTTGAAGTCCTGACGGTCCAGGCGGGTCCCGACCGTCTCCCGGGTCACGCCGTCCTCGTGCACGTGGTAAGCGCCACAGAGGACCACGTCGTCGTCGCCGCGGACCGCCCGCGTGTGCAGCTTCTCGCACATGTCCGGCGCGAGCACGTCGTCGCTGTCCAGGAACACCACGTACGCGCCGGTGACGTGCTTCAGCGCCTCGTTGCGGGCACGATTGGCCCCCTGGTTGCCGGTCCTGAGCACCACCACCCGGTCCGGGTAGGCGTCCCGGTACTCCGCCAGCACCGCCGCGGAGCCGTCGGTGCTGCCGTCGTCGACCGCGACGACCTCGATGCCGGACATGGTCTGCCGGACCACGCTGTCCAGGCACGCCCGCAGCGTGCGCTCGGCGTTGTGGACCGGCACGACGACGCTGAGCGGATGGCCCGGCCGACGATCTCCGCCTCCGCTCACGCCCCCTCGCCCGGGCCGCGGCGGAAGACCTTCGTCCGCAGCACCAGGCGCCGGGACCGGCCGCGGTCCGGGACCCCGGTACGCGCGTGCAGCGTGCGCCGGTTGTTCATGACGAGCAGCGAGTTGCGGGCCATGGCGAACTCGACGACCTCGGTGGTGGCGGCCAGCGCCCGTTCGAATTCCCGCAGCGCCCGCGCGGTGCGCGGGGGCACCGAGGGGTCGACGCCCTGGCGGAGCCAGCGCAGCTCCTCGCCGGCGAGCACCGGCGCCGGCACCGTGCCGCCGCCGAGCGCCTCCGCGATCCGCCACGGCATCGCCTCGGTCGTCAGGATCCGGACGGTCCCGGCGTCCAGCCGCGGGAACACGTGGGTGCGGATGCCCTCGGCGTCCAGCAGGCGGGTCCGCCCGCCCCCGTTCTGGTCCGGGCGTACGCACACCAGGCAGGTGATGTCGTTGGGCTCCGGCGAGTCGGTGCCGTCGGTGTGCAGGGCCTCGCTCAGCACGTCGGTGCCGCCCTGCACGAGCCGGTCGCGGGCCGGGGACAGCCGCCGCACCAGGGCGGAACCGGGCCGGTGGTACGGGTCCACGACCTCGCCGAGCGCCGCGCCGAGCGCCAGGAACAGGTGGTTCGTGTCGTCGAACCGCAGCCCGGTCACGTACGCGATGTACGGCGGCTTCTCCAGGCAGACCTCGATGTCGGCGAGCAGCACGTCGAACTCGATCGGCGCGGACGCGCGGACCAGGTCGCGCAGCTCCCGCTGCGCGGCCGGGGAGCGCAGTTCCTCGTCCGTCCGGGCGGGCAACGCCGCGGCGCCGGCCCGGAGCACGACGGCAGCCTCGGCGGGCACGGCCGGCATCGCGGCCGGCGTGAGCGTGATCATGTGTCCGTCACCGCCTTCTCCTGGAGCAGGACCCGCTCCAGCTTCTCGAAGTAGCCGTAGAACAGACCCCGGCCCGTCTCCGGGTGCTCGAGGTAGAGCGCGCCGTCGTCCCGGCTGCACGCCAGCAGCAGCGAGCCGGCGTCGCCGAGGCGGGCGCCGTCGGTGGCGCTGAGGAAGCCGAGCAGGTAGTAGCGGTCGACCTCCGCGGCGTCCCCGGCGACCATGGCGGCCAAGCGTCCCCGCCGGAGCTCGGCGCGGGACTCCGGCGGTAGCGCCGACTCGTGGAGCACGGTCAGGTAGGCGTCGTCGTGCTCGCCCAGCCCCGCCATCGCGACCGGGAGCAGGTCGGCCGGCATCCGCGCGCGCCGGCCGTGCGCCCGTACGCTCACCGTCTCGGCGCGCCGGGCGACCTCGGCGGCCCGGCGCAGGTCCTCCGCCGCGGTCGGCACCCAGCGTGCGTGCCGCTGCATGCCCTCGTAGGTCTGGGACGGCGGCCGGTCGAGGCAGTAGTAGTAGACCGCCAGGCTGTTCCTGCGCCTGCCCTCCGGACAGGCCAGCGGCTCGGGGTGGCCGTGGAAGGAGCGCGTGCCGGTCTCGAACAGCACCGCCCGGTTGGCGATGGGCAGGATCCGCTTGCCCGGCTTGCGGTCGGCGGTCCACAGCTCCAGATGACCCTGATACTCCTCGCGCCAGTCGTCGTTCAGGTAGACGATGAGGTTGAGCACCTGGTGGATCCGCCGTTTGCTGTGCGGATGCCGGTTCACGTCGGTGTGGATCATCAGCCGCCCGTGCCGGCCGGTCGAGTGCAGGCCGCAGCCGTGGTGCGACGGGTCGACGATGAGCCCGTCGATCCCCGACGCCGCCTGCACGAACGTGACGAAGGTGTCGGACAGCAGCTGGCCCATGAAGTGCCGGATGAAAGGCGGGAAGCAGCGCTCGTCGGACTGGCCCAGCTTGGTGGCCTTGCCCGCGGTGCCGGCGGCCGTGCGCCCGGGTCCCCAGGGGGTCCAGGCGATCTCGTCCACGCCGGGGAATTCCGCGATCAGCAGCCGGACGATCTCCGCCGGCAGGAAGTCGTCGAACACGGCGTGCGGAAAGGGCTCGGCGGCGCGGAACCGGGCGGCGCCGCCGCTGCCGGCGAGGCGCTGCTCGAGTGTGGTCGCATCGAAGTAGAACGCGGGAATGTGCCGCATCGATCACTCCTTCGTGGCCTGCCTCGTTCCCCGCTGGAAGTTCTCACCCAGGATGTCGTCCAGGTAGCGGGCGGGATAGGCGGCGGTGAGCTCGGCATAGAGGTGGCCGTCCGCCTGGTAGTCGGTGCGGTGCCAGTAGCCGATCGACTGCCACGCCCGCCGGGAGGCGACCAGTTGCAGGCAGTCGATGCTGCCCACGGCGGCCGGCCGGCCGGTCCGCACGACGTCGGTGCCGCGCTTGTGGTTGACGATGCTGAAGATCACGATGTCGGCGCCGTCGCGGCCCAGGCACCCGTCGACCTTGGCCAGGCAGTCCGGGTACAGCAGGTTGTCGATGTTGACGTTCAGGAAGTAGTCACCCTCGGCGACCCGCATGCCGAGCCGGCGCAGCGAGTGCCCCCAGTCGCGGAACCGGGTCTTGCTGTAGATGGTCGTCACCCGGTCGAGGCCGCTCAGGTCGAACTCGGCCTCGTACGGGATCCGCTTGAAGCCGTCGTGGACGAGCACCACCTCGAAGTCCGCGAAGGTCTGCGCGAGGATGGCGGTGATGCCCCGGCGGGCCGACTCCCGGGGCGTGTGGTCGTCGCAGTCGACCACGATCAACGAGAATCTCGGCATGGCCCACCTCGGACGTGCTCCGCCACCGGGCCGAACAGTGTGGTCGTCTCCTCGATGGGCTCGCGCAGCCACGCCACCTCCGGCGGCAGGTCGAGACGCCGCAGGTTGTCGACGTACCGCCGGAGGTAGTCGTGGTATTCCTGGCGATTCGACGGCAGAGTCCGAATCATCGCCAGCGAGCAGGGCGTCTTGTTCGTGGCACTGACCACGACATCCGCATAGGTGTCGGTGAGCTGCTGCTCGTCCGCGTAGACCGAGCCGTCCGCGTGCTCCTTCAGGTGCGCCAGGTGCGGGGAGAGCGCGGTGCGCGCCGGGAGGCCGTAGTTGTTGGTCTGGAAGCGGTAGCGGAACTCCTGCCGGCGCCCGACCAGCACGCGCGCCGGGCGGCCGTCGCGCACGAAGGTGTAGCTGTGGTCACCCAGCCGGACGAGCGGGAAGACCGCGACATCGCAGTCGCCGAACTCGACCGCCGACAACCGGTCGAGCAGGTCGGGTGCGAACAGGTCGTCGTCGTCGAAGAAGAACAGCAGGAATCGCGAGGCACCGGCCCGGAACGGCAGCTCGGACAATTGATCCTCGCCGAGGACAACGGCGCCCCGCACCCGCGCCAGGGTCCGTTCGGATATCTCTTTGAGCGTCTGCCGGCAGCGGAAGAAATTCACCGGCGAGAGATCGTTCCACAAGCGAATGCACAAGGGCAGATCCGCGGGCAGTCCGGGCACGTCGGCCGGCCGGTAGCGGCGCGGATCGATCGGGATCCCGGCCTCGTAGTCGCAGGCGAGACCGCGCCAGTCGGGAGACCGGCGGCGCACCAGGACTATCCGGTCCAGCAGCAGGACCAACCCCTCGGGCAGACGCGCTTCTGGCACCTCAGCTTTCCGTATCCGACCGGCGGCGGCCGTGTCGACTTCCCGACCGGCCGCGGGCGGGCCCGAACCCTTGACCGGCGTTCCCCGGCAAATCTATAGTCCGGAAATTCAGGTAGACGGGCCCTGATGATCGCTGATCCTTCGGGCCGCTCTTCGCACCGGGTCGCGCCCGGTTCCTCCATTCCCACCGATCCTCATGCGGTCGAGGTGTGGCCATGGCTTCACGGAATCCCCGGGTGCTGCTGCTCTACCCGCCCAACCAGTCCCTGCCCCGGACGATGTGCAAGCCGAACGGCTCGCTCGCCTACCCGAGCCTGGCCGGTGCGCTCCGCCGGCACGGCACCGACGTGGGGCTGTTCGACGCCTGCGTGGGTGACGACAGCGACGACCTCGACGAGGCCTTCTACAACTCGCCCACCGAGCTGCCCAGCGGGCTGCTCCGCACCGGCGTGCCCGACGAGCGGATTCTCGCAGCGGTGGCGGAGTACGACATCGTCGGCATCACGTCCATCTTCACCGAGCAGGAGACGATGGTCCTGCGGACCGCGCGGCTCATCCGGGAGCACTTCCCCGGCAAGATCCTGCTCTCCGGCGGCGTCAACGCCCGGTCCCGGCTGTCCCGGTTCTTCGCGGCCGGCTTCACCGCGGTCTGCCTCTCCGAGTCCGAGGAGACGATCACGCGGGTCGTGGACGCCGCCCGCCGGTCCGCGACGCCGGACCTCTCCGCGATCAGCGGCGTCGCGACCGTCCACGACGGCCGGATCCGGGTCAACCCGGTGCGCGCCGAGGAGATCCGGTGGGACCTCGACACGCTGCCGGTGCCCGCGTGGGACCTGTTGCCCAACCGGCGCTACTGGTCGATCGGCCGGCCGCACGGCGGCGCCTTCGACGCCCGGACGGATCTGCGGTACGGGTCGCTGATGACCTCGCTCGGGTGCCCGTTCCACTGCGCGTACTGCCACATCGCCGGCGAGACGGCCGAGCACCCCAGCGGGCCCATCGGCCGGTACCGGATGAAGTCCGACGACCGGGTGCTGCTGGAGCTGGAGACGCTCAAGGGCCTCGGTGTGCGGCAGGTGTTCATCGAGGACGACTCGCTGCTGGCCGACAAGAAGCGCTGCATCCGGCTGCTGGACAAGATCCGGGGCGCCGGCGTGGAGATCCTGGACGTCAACGGGGTCAACGTCATCCACCTGCTCAAGCGCTGGCAGCCGGACCACGAGATGCTGCAGGCGCTGGTGGCCGCCGGGTTCACCGAGATCGTCCTGCCGTTCGAGACCGGCAACCTGCGGGTGATGCGCACGTACGCGAGCAACAAGCTCAACATCGACCGCAGTGACATCCCGGCGCTCATCGCGGCGTGCAAGGACTACGGGCTGCGGATCACCGGCAACTACATGCTGGGGTATCCCGACGAGACCCGGGCCGAGATCGACAACACCGTCCAGCTGGCCCGCCGGCACGTCGCGGCCGGCCTGGACGCGGCCAACTTCTTCCTGGTGATGCCGTTGCCGGGCACGCCGCTGTACGACCTGGCTTGCGCCCGCGGCCACCTCGATCCCGACTTCGACCCGGACACGATGAACTGGACGCGGGCCAACATGCGCCGCACCGTCGTCCCGCCGGAGGAGCTCGAGGAGATCCGGGACCGGGCCTGGGAGGAGATCAACGACCCGGCCTTCAAGCGGTACAAGCGGACGATGGTGGTCAGGACCCCGACGGCGCGGGGCGCGCCGTGGTGAGCCGGGTCTTCGTCTCGGGCGTGGCCGGATTCCTGGGCAGCCACCTCGCCCGGCACTACCGGGACCGCGGCGCGGCGGTGGCGGGCATCGACAACATGCTGGGCGGCAACCTGGAGCACGTCCCGGCGGGCACCCGTTTCCGGGCCGTCGACTGTGTGGCCCCCGACGACTACCGCGACCTGCTGCGCGGCACGCAGGTCGTGTTCCACTGCGCGGCCGCGCCGTACGAGGGTCTGAGCATCTTCTCGCCGACCCTGGTCTACCAGCACACCCTGCAGTCGACGGTGGCCCTGGCGACCGCCGCCGTCGAGGCCGGCGTGACCCGGTTCGTCCTGTGCTCGTCGATGGCGCGGTACGGCAACGGCCCCGCCCCGTTCACCGAGGACCTCGAGCCCGCGCCGGTCGACCCGTACGGGCTGGCGAAGGTCGCCGCCGAGCAGCTGGTGGCGAACCTGGGCGACCGGCACGGCATGGAGTGGGCGATCGCGGCGCCGCTCGCGCAGCTGGCCGAGCGCCCGGCGGCGAAGGCCCGGCGGCTGCTCGGGTACGCGCCCCGCTGGTCGCTCGAGGACGGGCTGCGGCGGACCATCGCCTACATCCGGTCGCACGGCCCGAAGCCGTTCGAGTACCACCTGCCGATCGAGATCAGTTCCGAGCTGACGCCCGCCGTCTGGGCCGAACGGCTGATGTAGCCGTGGGGGCGGACATGCGACTCGTGATCATCGGCTGCGGCGGTTTCATCGGCAGCCACCTGCTCGACCGGCTGCTGGCCGACGAGACGGTGTCCGTCCGGGGCTGGGACCCGCAGGTCCGGAAGATCACCCGGCACCTGGACAACCCGCGGCTGCGGCTGCACCGGCACCCGGTGCACGAGCCGGGCCGGCAGGACGAGCTGCGCGACGCGGTCCGCTGGGCGGACGCGGTCATCAACCTGGCCGCGATCTGCAACCCGGCCGAGTACAACACCCACCCGATCGAGGTGATCCGGGCCGGCTTCCTGGACGTGCACCCGCTGGTGGAGCTGTGCGCCGCCGAACGCACGTGGCTGATCAGCTTCTCGACGAGCGAGGTGTACGGGCGCACGCTCGCCGGCTACCTGCCCGGCAACACCTACGACGACCCGGACCTGTACGAGCTCGACGAGGACGAGACCCCGCTGATCATGGGGCCGGTCCGCAACCAGCGGTGGACGTACGCCTGCGCCAAGCAGATGCTGGAGCGCTACATCTACGCGTACCACCACGAGCACGGCCTGCCGTTCACGATCGTGCGGCCGCTCAACTTCTTCGGCCCGCGGATGGACTACCTGCCCGGCCGCGACGGTGAGGGCGTGCCGCGGGTGCTGGCCTGCTTCATGAACGCGCTCATCGAGGGCCGCCCGCTGCAACTGGTCGACGGCGGCCGGCGGCACCGCACGATCGTCTCGATCCACGAGGCCGTCGACGCGCTGCTGCTCATGCTGGCCCGGCCGGAGCGGGCGCAGAACCAGTTCTTCAACATCGGCAACCGGGACAACGAGGTCACCATCGCCGAGCTGGCCGACCTGATGCGCCACTGCTACGCCGAGATCACCGGCGACCCCGGCTACCGCGACCACCCGATCGAGGTGATCGACGGCGAACGGTTCTACGGCGCGGGCTACGAGGACTGCGACCGCCGGATGCCCAAACTGGACCGGGCCCGGACGCTGCTCGGCTGGACGCCGCGGATCGGGCTGCGGGAGATCCTGCTGGAGACGATGAGCTCCTACCACGATCAGTACGCGAAGTCGCCCACCCGGCCGTGATCGCCGGCCGGCGCCCGCCAGCGCAGCAGATCCCGGACGGCGGCGTCGAGGGTCAGCTGCGGCCGCCAGCCGAGCTGCTGGCGGGCGAGGTGGCTCCGGGTGAAGCAGCCCGCGATGTCCCCCGGTCGCCGCGGGCCGGCGGTGACCGCCACCGGGCGGCCCAGGACGGCCTCGATGACGCGGATGAGCTCGGCGACGGTGGTGCCCGTACCGGTGCCGAGGTCCAGCGGCAGATAGCCGTCCGCGGTGGGTGCGGACGTCAGGGTGTCGAACTTCTGCAGCGTGAGCAGGTGCGCGCGGGCGAGGTCCCAGACGTGCACGTAGTCGCGCAGGGCCGTGCCGTCACGGGTGGGCCAGTCGGTGCCGGTGATGGTGAACGGCAGGCCGGCCACGGCGGCGTCCAGCAGGCAGTCGAGCACCCGCGCCGAGCCCGCGGGCGGTGGCCCGGTCCGCAGGTGCGGGTCGGCGCCGACGACGTTCTGGTAGCGCAGCGACACCCCGCGCAGCAGCCGGCTCCGGCAGCAGTCGTGCAGGATCCGCTCCAGCATGGCCTTGCTCCAGCCGTACGGGGTGGACGGCCCGATCGGGGACAGCTCGTCGACGCCGAAGTCGCGTGCGGGCTGGTAGACCGCGGCGCTGGAGCTGAAGATCAGCCGGCGGCAGCCGGCGTGCACCAGGGCCTCCACGAACGCCAGCGACTTCGCCACGTTCTCGCGGTAGTACCGCAGCGGATGCTGGACGGAATCGGGCGCGGCGAGCACGGCGGCGCAGTGCACCGTGACGGTGATGCCGGGATGGTCGTCGAAGATCCGCCGGACCAGGCCGTCGTCGTTGATGTCGCCGGAATAGAAGATCCGGTCGCGGACGAAGTCGGCGCGGCCCGTGCTGAGGTTGTCCAGGACGATCGGCGTGATGCCGTTGTCGAGGCAGATCGACGCGATGGTGCTGCCGATGTATCCGGCGCCCCCGGCGATGAGAACCTTCATCCGGTCGCTCCCCCAGCCCGACGCAGCCGATCTCCGCGCGTCTGGGCCGATCGTAGGACCGATCCGGCGGCAGCGCTGTCGGCCACCATCGGGATCAGCGGCTCCACCCGGGATTGCCGGATCGGAGCACACATGTTTCCCCGATCCTGGGCATCCGGTAACCGAGCCACCCGCCGCCCCGGCGGGCCCGCTCGATCGGAGGACCGGATGCGCATGATCGTGGACGGCGTCAGCATCTACTTCGACGTCGAGGGCGCCCAGCTCGCCGTCGAGGGGGACACCCTGGCCGAGCGCCCGACCGTCGTGGCCCTGCACGGCGGTCCCGGCTTCGACCAGGGCTACCTGCGGCCCGGCCTGGCCGGCCTGAGCGCGTACGCCCAGGTCGTCTTCGTCGACCTGCGGGGGCAGGGGCGTTCGGGGCGGCCGCCGGTGACCACCTGCACGCTCGAGCGGATGGCCGACGACGTGGCCGGGCTCTGTGACCGGCTGGGCATCACCGCGCCGGTGGTGTTCGGCCATTCCGGCGGCGGATTCGTTGCGCTGCACCTGGCCCTGCGCCACCCCGGCGCGGCGGGCGCCCTGATCCTCTGCGGCACCGCCGCCGCGCTGAGCCCGCTCGACGACGACGATCCCCCGCCGAGCCTGGCCGACCGGACCTCGCCGGAGGCCGCCGCGCTGGCCGCGCGGATGTTCGGCGGCGACTTCTCGGCGGCGACCATGCGGGCCTTCGAGCGGCACGTCGCACCCGCGTACGCGGGCCCGCGGCACGTCGACGTGCCCGGCCGGCTGTTCGCGCTCACCGACTTCAACGCCGAGGTCGCCCGGCACTTCTTCGGCACCCTCGCGCCCGGCTACGACGTGCGTCCCCGGCTGGCGGAGATCGGCGTGCCCGCGCTGGTCGCGGTCGGCCGGCACGACTGGGTGGGCCCGCCGGCCGCCGGGCGCGTCCTGGCCGCCGGCCTCCCGCGGGCCGAGCTGGTCGAGTTCACCGAATCCGGCCACTTCCCGTTCTCCGAGGAACCGGCGGCGTTCCAGGCCGCGGTCGGCAAGTTCCTGGCCCGGCTCGACAACGGCGGCACGGCCGGGTGACGGGAGGTCGCCATATGTCGATCCATGAAGGACGGGCCAGCCATTGACTATGACGAATCTGTGTACATTATTAACAGTGATCCCAAGTGCTTCCACCGCACGGAGGTGTCACGATGCGCCACCCCTGGATCGCCGCCCTCACCCTCACCCTCGCCGCCACCGCCACCGCCCTGCTCCAGGTCCAGTCCGTCGCCGCCGCCCGGGCAGCCACCGTCTGCAACCGGTACTGCGACGGCCGCGACCCGGCGCTCTCCCCCGGCGACCGGGTGGCCGCCACCGGCACCCTCTACGGCCGTACGTTCAAGGTGCACGTCAACGACGCCGACGCGATGAGCTGGGCGACCGTCGAGAACGGACAGCCCGGCGACCAGGTGTGGCTGGACCGCTCCTTCGACGGCGGGCGCACCTGGGCGGGTGACAGCCGGCTCGGCGACACCACGGTCCCGGCCGGCTCCGGTGGTGCCCGCACCGCCATGTTCAACGTCGACAACTGGGTCTCCCGCGGGGTCGGCGTGCTGC
Source organism: Actinoplanes sp. NPDC049599 (assembly GCF_044465625.1). NCBI lineage: Bacteria > Bacillati > Actinomycetota > Actinomycetes > Micromonosporales > Micromonosporaceae > Actinoplanes > Actinoplanes sp. NPDC049599. The sequence continues at coordinate 281,190 of NZ_JBITLX010000006.1, read as the reverse complement.
GCGCCTGCGGCAAGGCCGGCGACCGTCCCGAGCTCACCTGCACCGGCTGGGCCCGGAGCACCTGGAACGCCTGGGACCGGCGGACGGCCGCGGCCACCGCCCTGATGATGCGCTTCGACCAGGGCGCCGGCCGGTTCGACGGCAACGGCTGGTGGACCGGGGCGAACGCGCTCACCGCGCTGATCGACACCAGCCGGATCAGCGGCATGCGCAGCTACGACTACGTGATCGCCGCGACGTACGACAAGAACGTCAACGCCGCGCAGGGACAGTTCCGCAACGAGTACCTGGACGACACCGGCTGGTGGGCGCTCGCCTGGGTGGCCGCGTACGACCGGACCGGCGACAGCCGCTACCTGAACACCGCCCGGGCCGGCGCCGACCACATGTTCAGCTATTGGGACACACGCTGCGGCGGCGGGGTGTACTGGCGTACCGACCGGACGGTCAAGAACGCCATCGCCAACAGCCTCTACATCCAGCTCAACGCGGCCCTTTCGCAGCGCATCAGCGGCGACACCGTCTACCGCGGGCGGGCGCAGGCCGGCTGGGCCTGGTTCCAGGGCACCGGCCTGATCAACGGCGCGAACCTGGTCAACGACGGCGTCAACCTGGCGACCTGCCGGAACAACGGCGACGTCACCTGGACCTACAACCAGGGGGTGCTGATCAACGCGCTGGTCCAGCTGCACCGGCTGACCGGCGACGCCACCGCGCTGGCCGTGGCGCGCCGGGTCGGTGACGCGGCCACCACCAGCACGTACCTCAACAGCAACGGCATCCTGCGCGAGCCCAACGAGCCGGACCAGTGCGGCGGGGACGGGGTGTCGTTCAAGGGCGCGTTCGTCCGCGGGCTCGGGGTGCTCAACGCCGCGACCGGCCGGCCCTACGACGCGTATCTGCGGCGGCAGGCCGACTCGGCGTACGCCAAGGACCGGACCGGCTTCGACGCGTACGGCAGCCACTGGGCCGGGCCGTACGCCGGCACCAACCACTCCTGCCAGCACAGCGCCCTGGACCTGCTCAACGCCGCGCCTTAGGACCGGCCGCTCGCCGGGCTGTGCCATGATCACAACCATGCCCGTCGAAGTCATGGTGCTCGGCACCGTCGGACTCCGGGACGGCGGCGAGTGGCGCGCCCCGCCGACCGGGCTGATGCGGGCGCTGCTGGCCACCCTGGCCCTGGCGACCGAGGAGACCAGCGCCGCCGCCCTGATCGAGGCGGTGTGGCGGGGCGGCGAGGGTTCGGCCCGCGAGGCGACGGTGGCGGTGGCCATCCACCGGTTGCGCCGCTGGCTGGCGGCCACGGTGGCCGGCCCGGTCCAGGTGACCCGGCCGACCAGCGGATACCGGCTGGAGCTGCCGGGCGGCGGCACCGACGTGCAGCGGTTCCGGGCGCTGGCCGCCGGGGCGATGTGCCCGGACCTCGACGAGCGGGGCCGGGCCGAGGGGCTGGCCGGCGCGCTGGCCGTGTGGCGCGGGCCGGCGCTCGACGACGTGCCGTCCCGGTACGCCCAGGACGCCGTGGTGTCGCAGCTGGAGGGCGAGCGGCTGGCCTGCACGGTGGAGCTGGGCCGCACCCTGCTGCGGCTCGGTGAACCGGTCCGGGCGGTGGACCTGCTGGCCGTGGCGGCCCCCCGCCACCCGCTCGACGAGCTGCTCCAGGGTGTGTTCATCGAGGCCCTCGGCGCCGCCGGACGGCAGGCGGCCGCGCTCGACGCGTACCGGCTGCTGCGCGACCGGCTCGTCGAGGAACTCGGGGTGGAGCCCGGCCCGGCGCTGCGTGGGTCGTACCTCAAGGTGCTCCGCCAGGACGCCGTGACGCCGCCGGATCCGCCCGCGCCCGCGCCGCCGGTGCCGGTGCCGGCGCAGCTGCCGGCCGACGTCGGGCACTTCACCGGACGCGAGGACGCGCTGCGCCTGCTGGACCTGCACACCGGGCGGCACGGCGGCACCCCGGCCGGGGTCTCGATCGTGACCGGCACCGCGGGGGTCGGCAAGACGGCGCTGGTCCGGCACTGGGCGCACCGGGCCCGGGACCGCTACCCCGACGGGCAGCTCTTCGTGGACCTGCGCGGCTACGCCGACGACGAGCCGCAGCAGCCGCTCGACGTCCTCGGCACGTTCCTGCGGGCGCTGGGCGTGGCCGCGGACCGGGTGCCGGCCGCGCTGGAGGAGGCCGCGGCCGCCTACCGGACCCGGCTGGCCGAGCGGCGGATGCTGATCGTGCTCGACAACGCCCGCTCGGCCGCCCAGGTGCGCCCGCTGCTGCCCGGCGGCCCGCACTGCCACGTCGTGGTGACCAGCCGGGACAGCCTGACCGGGCTGGTGGCGGTCGACGGCGCCCGGCAGGTCGTCCTCGAGCCGCTCACCGCCGCGCAGGCCGGCCGGCTGCTCACCGGCCTGCTCGGCGAGCGCCGGGTGCGTGCCGACGCCGCGGCGGCCCGGGCGCTCGCCGAGTCCTGCGCCTACCTGCCGCTGGCGCTGCGGATCGTCTGCGCCGAGCTGAGTTCCCGGCCGGGCGCGAGCATCGCCGGCAAGGTCGCGGCGCTGGGCGCGGGTGACCGGCTCGCCGCGTTGGCGCTGCCCGGCGACGACCGGCCGGGGGTGGCCGCGGCGCTGCGGCACTCGTACGAGGCGTTGCCTGCCGGCGCCCGGCGCCTGTTCCGGCTGCTCGGCGTCGCCCCGGTGCGGGACGTGACCGCGCCGGCGGCCGCCGCGCTGGCCGGTCTCGACCCGGACGACGGCCGGCGACTGCTGGCGATCCTCGCGGACGCCTGCCTGCTGGAGGAGCAGCGGCCGGGCCGCTACTCCTTCCACGACCTGCTCCGCGAGTACGCGGCCCGGCTGCCGGACCCCGAGCGGGATCAGGCGCGCACGAGGCTGCTCGACTGGTACCTGGCCCGGGCCGGCGCCGCCACCCGGCTGCTGTACCCGCACGTGTGGCGGATGGAGCCGGCACCGTCCACCAAGGAGTGGACCGACCGGGAGGCGGCGCTGCGCTGGCTGGACGACGAACGGCCCAACCTGGTCGCCTGCGCCGGGCACGGGCCGTACGCCTGGCGCATCGCCGACACCGTCCGGGGCTACCTGTGGCACGGCGCCCACCTCGCCGAGTGGCGGGTCCTCGCGGAGGCCGGCCGGGACGCGGCGGTCCGCCTCGGTGACCGGCACGCCCAGGCGGCGATGGCGCAGAGCCTCGCCCTGCTGGCCACCACCCGGCACGCCCCCGACGCGGTCGAGCGGTATCACGTCGCCCGGGACCTGTCCCGGCGGGCGGGCTGGCCCGAGGGCGAGGCGCTGGCCCTGGGCAACCTCGGCCGCACCTACAACGACCTGGGCCGGCTCACCCGCGCGGTGGAGTGCCTCGAGGAGTCGCTGGCGATCGCCGGCGAGGACGGCAGCACGTCGCGGCGGGCCGCCGTCACCGGCAACCTCGGCATCGTGCTGGCGGAGCTGGGCCAGCTGCACCGGGCCGCGCAACTGCACACCCGGGCGCTGGAGTTGTTCCGGGCGATGGGTGCCCGCCCGGCCAGCGCCACCGCGCTGAACAACCTCGCCATGGCGCACTGGGCGATGGGCCGGCCTGCCGAGGCGTTGCCGCTGGTCGAGGAGTCGATCGCGCTGCACCGGGAGGCGGGCGCCCGGGTCGGTGAGGCGTACGGTCTCGGCCTGCTCGCCACCGTCACCCGCGACCTCGGCGACCCGGAGCAGGCGCTCGGGCACGCGCGGGCCGCCCTGGTGCTCATCCGGGCCGCCGGCGACGACCGCAACCAGGCGGAGATCCTCAACGTGCTCGGCTCGCTGCACCTGGCCCGGCACGACGACCGGACCGCGCTGGACTGCTACCGGCAGGCCGAACAGTGCGCGGCGCACGCGGTCAGCCCGCTGCCCGGGGTGCAGGCGCTGGTCGGGCTGGCCGCCGCCGAGCACCGGCTGGGCCGCTGGGCCGAGGCGGAGGGGCTGGTCCGCCGGGCGCTGGCGGTCAGCGAGGAACACGGGTACCGCCTGGTGACCGGGCACGCCTGGACGGTGCTGGCCGAGCTGGAGCTCAGCCGGGGCCGGCCGGCCGAGTCCCGCGCCGCCGCGGACCGGGCGCTGGCCGTACGCCGGGAGACCGGGCACCGGATCGCGGACGCCGACCCGGACCGGATCCTGCGCCGGCTGAACCGGGTGCAGCCGCAGGCAGTTGCCGGCTGACCTGCGATTCTGGAACCGGCGCGGCTCGACCGGGGCGCGCCGGAAGGAGTCCGACGGCGCCCGGGGCGCAGACCGCCGAGCAGCGGCGCCAACGCTGGGAACAGGGGCTGCGGGACTTCGCGGACCGACCGGCCGGGCGGGGCTGTCCCCCGTGCGAGCTACCCGGCATTGTCCACCGCACGGTGACGACTCCGGGCCGGCGCGTCCCTAGCGTCTTGACCAGGCCGTGGCGCTCCCGCCGCGAGCCCTCGTCAAGGGAGTCGTCATGCGCTTGTTGAAGCAGTTCCTGGCCGTTGCGGCGGTCACCTTCGCCGGTGGCCAGGCCGTCGCCGCGGTGTCGGGTAACCCCTGGCTCACGCTGGTGCTCGGCATCACCACGGCCGTGCTCGCGGTGCTCGTGTACGCGTGGGTGGTCCGGCGCACCGAACGCCGCGCGCCCACCGAGGTGGCCCGGGCCGGCGCCGGCGGCCGGCTCGTCCGCGGGGCGCTGATCGGCGCCGCGATGTTCGCCGCGGTCATCCTGAACATCGCCCTGCTCGGCGGCTACCACGTGCACGGCCTGGGCTCGGTGACCGGCGCGGTCGGGCTGGTCGGCTTCATGGCCGCCGCCGCGACGACCGAGGAGCTGCTGTTCCGCGGCGTGCTGTTCCGCGTCATCGAGGAGCGGACCGGCACCTGGATCGCGCTGCTGCTCACCGGCGTGGTGTTCGGCCTGATGCACCTGGCCAACCCGGACGCCACCCTGTGGGGTGCGACCGCCATCGCGATCGAGGCCGGCTTCATGCTCGCTGCCTGCTACGCCGCCACCCGCAACCTGTGGGTGCCGATCGGCCTGCACTTCGGCTGGAACTTCGTCGCGGGCGGCGTGTTCAGCGCCGTGGTCTCCGGCAACGGCGACTCCCGGGGCCTGCTCGACGCCACGACCTCGGGCCCGGCCCTGCTCACCGGCGGCGCCTTCGGCCCGGAGGGCAGCCTCTACACGGTGGCGGCGGGCCTGGCGCTGACCGTGGTGTTCCTCTGGCTGGCCCACCGCCGCGGCCACCTCGTCCCGCGGCGCCGACGCGCGGCCGACCCCGCGGCGACCGCTACAGTTTCCCGATGATCGACCTCCGGCGGGTCCCGGACCCGTGGCGGCGGTGGGACGTCACGGTCCGGGACCTCCCGATCGCTCTGCTGCTCGTGCTCGCGTCGGCGGTGCCGGCCCTGCACAACAAGGGTACGCAGCTCGGCGACCTGCCGGGCCGGCCGTTCGACGCGCTGACCGTCGGGGTGGTCGCGCTGGAGTGCCTGCCGCTGGCCGTCCGCCGGCGCTGGCCGGCCCTCTGCCTCGCGCTGGTGTCGCTCGGCTTCGCGATCGACCAGCTCCGCGGCTACCACCTGGTCGCGGGCACCGCGCTGCCGATCGCGCTGCTGAGCGCGGGGGCGCACCTGGAACGCCACCGGCGCACCACCATGGTCCTGGCCTCCGCCGCGTACGTGCCGCTGGCCGTCGCCCTGGACCGCGGCGGCTCGGGCGAGGGCGTCGCCGGGTTCGTGACGTTCTACCTCGTGCTGGCACTGGCCTGGGGCACCGGGGCGTGGCTGCGGACGTCCCGGGCCGCCGAGGCCGAGCGGCGTCACCACATCGCCGCGGCAACCCGCGCCGCCGAACGCACCCGGATCGCCCGCGAGCTGCACGACGTCGTGACCCACCACGTGACGGCGATGGTCGTGCAGGCCGAGGCGGCGCGCTACCTGACCGCCGCGCCGGACCGCCTCGACCAGACCCTGACCGCCATCACCGACACCGGCCGGCGGGCCGTCGGCGACCTGCGCCACCTGCTGGACCTGCTCAACCCCGACCACAGCACCGCGCACCTCACCCCGTCCGCCGGCGAGCTCCGGGCGCTGGTCGAGCAGACCCGGCTGGCCGGCCAGCCGGTGGAGTTCACCGAGGACGGCAGCCCGGCGGAGACCACCGGCAGCGCCGAGGTCGCGGCCTACCGGGTCGTGCAGGAGGCGCTGACCAACGCCCTCAAGTACGCCCACGGCAGCCGCACCACCGTGCACGTGCGCCACGGCGAACGGGAGACCACTGTGGAGGTCAGCACCGACGGCTCGGCCCCGCACCCCGCGTCGCCCGGCGGCGGCGGGCGGGGCCTGGCCGGGCTCCGCGAGCGGGTCGGCGTGCTCGGCGGCGAGTTCAGCGCGGGACGGCGCGCGGGCGGCGACTTCGTGGTGCGGGCCCGCATCCCGTCCGGGAGCCCGGTGTGACCGCGCCGGTGCGGGTGCTGGTCTGCGACGACCAGGCGCTGATCCGTACCGGATTCGCCACGATCATCGACGCCCAGCCGGACCTGGCGGTGGTGGGCGAGTGCGGCGACGGCCGCGCCGCGGTCGACCTGGCCGGCCGGCTGCGCCCGGACGTCGTGGTGATGGACGTCCGGATGCCGGTGCTCGACGGCATCGCGGCGACCCGTCTGCTGGCCGGCGCCGGCGTGGCCGAACCGGTCAAGGTGCTGGTGGTGACGACCTTCAACCTCGACGAGTACGTGTACGAGGCGCTGCGCGCGGGCGCCAGCGGCTTCCTGCTCAAGGACGCCCCACCGGCCCAGCTGCTGAACGGCATCCGCACCGTCGCGACCGGCGCCGCGCTGCTGGCGCCCGAGGTGACCCGCCAGCTGGTCGGCCGGTACGCGGCCCGGATCCGCCCCGCCGACCAGGGGCCGGCCGACAGCACGCTGACCCCGCGCGAGCTGGAGGTGCTGCGCCTGATCGCCGACGGCCGCTCCAACAGCGAGATCGCCGCGACGCTGGTGCTCAGCCAGGAGACCGTGAAGACGTACGTGTCCCGCATCCTGACCAAGCTCAACCTGCGCGACCGGGTGCAGGCGGTGGTCTACGCCTACCGCCGCGGCCTGGTGACCTGACCGGCCCACCAGGTGCGGAAGTCCGGGCTCTTGACGGTCAGCTCCCCCACCAGCTCGGCGCCCTTGCCTAAAGCTATTAGGTTATTGCATAGTTGCTTTAGGAAGAGGGAGGCGGCCGTGTCACGAGCAGGTCTGACGCCGGAGCGGCTGGTCCGGGCCGGCGCCGAGCTGGCCGACGAGGTCGGTTTCGACCAGGTCACCGTCTCCGCGCTGGCCCGGCACTTCCACGTCAAGGTGCCGAGCCTGTACTCGCACGTCCGCAACTCGGGCGACCTCAAGACCCGGATCGCCCTGCTCGCCCTCGACGAGCTCGCCGACCGCGGCGCCGCGGCCCTGGCCGGCCGGGCCGGCAAGGATGCCCTGACCGCCCTGGGCTCGGTCTACCGCGACTACGCCCGCGCCCACCCCGGCCGGTACACCGCCACCCGCATGCGGCTCGACCCCGAGACCGCCGCCGCCGGCGCCGGGCCCCGGCACGCCGAGCTGACCCGGGCCATCCTGCGCGGCTACCGGCTGGGCGAGCCGGACCAGACGCACGCCGTACGGCTGATCGGCAGCACCTTCCACGGCTTCATCAGCCTGGAGCTCGCCGGCAGTTTCGACCACAGCAGCCCCGGCCCGCAGCAGTCCTGGTCCCGCATCATGGCCGGCCTGGACGCGCTGCTGCGCCACTGGCCCGCCGAGTGAACCCCGCCCCTGGAAGCCGAGGTGCCGTCATCACCGCCTGGATCACCACCCCGATCACCGCCGCCCTCGTCCGTGGCGCGCCCGAGCTGGAACCCACCGCGCACGGCCTGCGGCCGCACCGGCTGCCCGCCCGGGCGCGGGCGCAGACCCCCGATCCGCAACTGGCCATGGTGGAGGCTCAGCCCTCCGGCGTACGGCTGTGCTTCCGCACCACCGCCACGGCAATCGAGCTGGACGCCCTGGCCACCCGGCGGGCGTACGCGGGTGTCCCGTCCCGGCCGCCCGGCGTCTACGACCTGCTCGTCGACGGCCACCTCACCGGCCGGCAGAGCGTGCCGGGCGGCGACACGCTGACCATCACCATGGCCACCGGCGCGGTCGAGCACCGGGCGGGTCCGGTCGGCACGGTGTCGTTCACGGGCCTGCCGGGCACCGCCAAGGACGTCGAGATCTGGCTGCCGTACGACGAGATCACCGACCTCGTCGCGTTGCGCACCGACGCCCCGGTCGTGCCAGTGACCGGCGACGGGCGGCCGGTGTGGCTGCACCACGGCAGCTCGATCAGCCACGGCTCCAACGCCGCGAGCCCGTCCACCACCTGGCCGGCGCTCGCCGCCGCGCGCGGCGGGGTGGAGCTGGTCAACCTGGGGCTCGGCGGGAGCGCGCTGCTCGACCCGTTCACCGCCCGGACCCTGCGGGACACCCCGGCCGACCTGATCAGCGTCAAGATCGGCATCAACCTGGTGAACGCCGACCTGATGCGGCTGCGCGCGTTCATCCCGGCGGTGCACGGCTTCCTCGACACGATCCGGGACGGGCATCCGGACACCCCGCTGCTGGTCGTCTCGCCGATCCACTGTCCGATCCACGAGGACACCCCGGGTCCCGGCGCGTTCGACCTGGCGGCGCTGCGGGAGGGGCAGGTCCGGTTCACCGCCACCGGCGACCCGGCCGAGCGGGCCGCGGGGAAGCTGACGCTGCGGGTGATCCGCGACGAGCTGGCCCGGATCGTGACGCAGCGCGCCCCGGACGATCCGCATCTGCACTACCTGGACGGGCCGGCGCTCTACGGCGCGGCCGACTTCGCCGAGCTGCCGCTGCCGGACCGGCTGCACCCGGACGCCGCCACCCACCGCCGGATGGGCGACCGCTTCGCCGACCTGGTCTTCGCCGGCGACGGCGCCTTCGCCCGCGTCGGGGCCTGACGGTCCTTCTCGGCGCGCTCAGCAGATCCGGTCGAGCAGTTCCTGCAGCAGCAGCCCGCGGCGCACGTCCAGCTCGTGCGGCACCCCGGAGCGGACGGCGGCGGCGAACTCGGCGCGCAGCACCGGCCAGCACTGCGCGTGGTCGACCGTGCCGAAGTCGAGCACCAGCGTGCCGGCCGGGCCGTACAGGGTGATGCCCGCGTCCGAGGACGGCAGCGCGACCGCGCCGGACAGCGACAGCTGGCTGACCGCGCCGCCGCGGTGGGTGCAGGTCAGTTCGATCCATCGGCGGCTGTCACCGGCCGCGCGCAGCTCCTCCACCGGACCGAGCGCGGCGTCGACCAGGTCCAGCAGGTGCGGGCCGAGGTCGTCCAGCGCGCCGCGGGTCAGCCGCCAGCCGGTGGCCATCGCGCCACCCAGGAACGCGCCGTGCAGATACCGGGCCCGGGCGCCGGACGGCTCGAACGCCGCCGCCGCGGCGAGGAAGGCCCGGGTGCTCGGGTGGTAGCGCTTGGTCAGCACGAGCTGGGTGACCACGCCGTGCTCCGCGGCGGTGTCGGCGAGCGCGCGGGCGCTGTCCAGGTCGAGGGCGAGGGGCTTCTCCAGCAGCAGCGCCTTGCCGAGCCGGGCGGCACGGGGCGCCAGCGTGGCCTGGATGTCCGGCGGCACCGCGAACGCGACGGCCTCGCAGCGGTCGAGCAGCTCCTCGTACGAGCCGGCCGCGTGCGTGCCCAGCTGAGCGGCGAGCCGCTCGGCGGCCTCGGGGCGGCGCGCCCAGACGGCCGCGAGCCGGGTCTCCGGGCCGGCGGCGAGCACCGGTCCGTGCATCGCCGACGCCCACGGCCCGGCGCCCACCAGCCCGACCGCGACCGGCGCCCCGGCGTTCGTCGATTCCATCGTGGTCCCTTCTCAGCAGGTGGCGGCGGCGGGCATCGTGCGGGCCAGGTCGGCGTCCACCTCGGCCGGGGCGTACACCTGGTCGACGACCATCGCGTAGCCGCCGATCACCGCCGACTGGGGTCCCAGCCGGCTGGCGCTGACCTCCAGGTGACGGGTCGAGCGCGGCAGCGCGCTCTGGTAGAGCACCTCGCGCACGCCGGTGACGAAGTGGATGTCGGCCAGGTCGCCGGCGACGATCAGCACCCCCGGGTTGAGCATGCAGACCACCGTGGACAGCACCTCGCCGACCAGCTTGCCCGCCGTCCGGGCCAGGTGCACCGCCTCGGCGTGCCCGGACCGGATCCGCTCGACCAGCTCGGAGCCCGACGAGGTGGGCGTGCCCGCGGCGGTGAGCCGCTGGGCCAGCGCGAGGCCGCTGGCCACCGCCGCCAGGCAGCCGTAGAGCCCGCACTCGCAGCGGGCCTCGGGATAGTCGTGCAGCCGGATGTGGCCGATGTCGCCGGCGCCGCCGTCGATGCCGCGGTACACCTGGCCGTCGATGACCACGCCCGCGCCGATGCCGGTCGCCACCTTCACCAGCACCAGCGTCGGGCAGCCGGGATAGTGCACGGTCTGCTCGCCCAGCGCCATCAGGTTGGCGTCGTTGTCCACGAACACCGGCCGGTCCCAGGTGCGGCGCAGCCGCTCGGCGATCGGGTACCCGTCCCAGCCCGGCATGATCGGCGGCTGGGTCACCACCCCGTCGAACTCGACCGGGCCGGGCACGCCGACGCCGATGCCGCGGACCCGGGCGGCGTCCCACCCGGTCCGGGCCAGCACCCGCCGGAACGCGCCGTCCACCCAGCCCAGCACCGACTCCGGCCCGGTGCCGATCTTGATCGGCTCGTGCTCCTCGGCCAGCGGCCGCCCGCCGAGGTCGACGACCGCGGCCCGGGCGTGGTTGCCACCGAGGTCGGCCACCAGCACCACGCCGTGCCCGGTGTCGACCTCCAGCAGCTCGGCCGGCCGGCCGCCGGTCGAACCCTCCACCCCGGACGCCCGCAGGTAGCCGGTCGCGCGCAGCAGGTCCAGGCGCTGGGTGATGGTCGACCGGGACAGGCCCGTGTAGCTCTGCAGCTCACCCCGCGTACGGGCGCGCCCGGTGCGCACCAGCCACAGCAGGTGACCCGCCGAGTTCTGGTTGCCTTTCGCGGCGATCATGAACGGGTCAACGCGCAGGCCGCCCCGCAGGCGCGGCCGACGGGACCGGTTCGTCCGCACGAGGTGCCGCACTAATGCCCGGCGGTCACGCATAAGGGGGTCAATGATCGGGCGAAAGATCGCGCGTTCTGCCACATTCCCCGCGAACCTGGGGTGAAATGTCGGGGTGCCGCAGACAGTGCAGATCACCTCCCCGCACCGGGTCGAGGTCATCGACCAGCCCACCGCGAAGCTCGGCCCCGGCCACCTCCGCGTCCGCACCAGCTACTCCGGGATATCCGCCGGCACCGAGCTGACCGCCTACCGCGGGACCAACCCGTACCTGAACAGGTCGTGGGATCCCGACCTGCGGCTGTTCGTCGACCGGAGCAGCGGCGTCAGCTACCCGCTGGCCGGGCTGGGCTACTCGGAGGTCGGCGAGGTCGTCGAGGTCGCGCCGGACGTCGCCGACGACCCGGGCCTGCCGGCGGTCGGCACGCAGGTGTGGGGCATCTGGGGGCACCGCGGCGAGGCCGTCCTGCCCGCCGAGAAGCTGCGCGGCTGCACGGTCCCGGACACCCTCGACCCGGTCGCGGCGACCTTCGCCCGGGTGGGCGCGGTCGCGCTCAACGCGGTCCTCGCCGCGGACGTGCACCTCGGCGAGACCGTCGCGGTGTTCGGCCAGGGCGTGCTCGGCCTGCTCACCACCCGCCTCGTGCGGCTCTCCGGCGGCACGGTGGTGGCGGTCGACGCGGTGCCCGGCCGCCTCGAGAAGGCCCTGGAGTACGGCGCCGGCGCCGTGGTCGACGCCCGCGCGGGCACGGTGGGCCCGCAGATCCGGCAGCTCACCGAGGGCCGGGGCGCCGACGTGGCGATCGAGATCAGCGGCTCCTACCCGGCGCTGCACGAGGCGATCCGCGCGGTCGCGGTCAACGGGCGGGTGGTCGCCGCCGGCTTCTACCAGGGCGACGGCGTCGGGCTGCGGCTCGGCGACGAGTTCCACCACAACCGGGTACGGCTGATCTGCTCGCAGATCGGCGGGGTGCCGCCGGACGTCGCCGGCCGGTGGGACCAGACCCGGCTCAACCAGACGTTCCTGCGGCTGGCCGTCGACCGCCAGATCGACCCGGCCGGGCTCGTCACCCACGTCATTCCGGTGGAGGAGGCGGCGGCCGCGTACCGCATGCTCGACCACCGTCCCCACGAGGCCCTCCAGGTGGTGTTGAAGTTCCCGTGATCAGGATTTCCTGCCAGGAGCAGTTGCTGCCCGGCCAGACGCTGCAGGAGAAGTTCGAGTTCGCCCGGGAGGCCGGTTACGACGCCATCGAGCTGCGCGGCCGCGGCGGCTTCGCGTTCCGCGACCGGCTGCCCGAGCTGCGCCGCGCCGCCCGCGACGGGGTGCCGATGCCGTCGGTGTGCGTGGACATGGCGCACTTCCTCGGCGCCTTCGACGCCGGCCTGCGCCGCGACGCCGTCGACCAGCTCAAGTCCCAGCTGTCGGTGATCGCCGAGGTGGGCGGCCCCGGCGCGGTGGCCTGCACCCCGGCCTCGTACGGGATGTTCTCCCGCCGGCTGCCCCCGTTCGAGCCGCCGCGCAGCGAGGAGCAGGACCGTGCGGTGCTGCTCGACGGCCTCGCCGAGCTGGGTGAGCATGCCGCCCGCGAGGGCGCGACGCTGGTCCTGGAGCCGCTCAACCGCTACGAGGACCACATGGTCAACCGGCTGGAGCAGGCGGTGGAGCTGGTCGCTCGGGTCGGCCTGCCGTCGGTGCGGGTGCTGGCCGACACCTACCACATGAACATCGAGGAGGACGAGCCCACCTCGGCCCTGGTCGGCGCCGCGGCGTGGCTGGGCCACGTGCAGGTCAGCGACTCCAACCGGTTCCAGCCCGGCGCCGGGCACCTGGACTGGGCGGCGCTGCTGAGCACCCTGGACGCGGTGGGCTACGACGGCTACCTGGCGCTGGAATGCCGGCTGCGCGGCGAACCGGCCGCGGCTGTGGCGGCCGTGCCCGGTTTCCTGCGCCGCCACGACCTGACCGTCCTGGCATGACCGCCCGCACCGGGACGCGCCCGTCGGCACCGGGCACCGTCCTGACCGGACGGGACGGTGAACTGGACCGGGCGGCGCGGCGGGCACTGGCCGGCAACTGGCGGTTGTGCGCCACCGTGCCGGCCGCCGGGCTCTATCCGCACCAGTGGAGCTGGGACTCGGCCTTCATCGCGATCGGCCTGCGCCACCTGTCCCCGGTCCGGGCCCAGCGCGAGCTGGAGTCGCTGTTCGGCGCGCAGTGGCGGGACGGGCGGGTGCCGCACATCGTCTTCGACCCGCACGTGCCCGCCGACGCCTACTTCCCCGGCCCCGCGTTCTGGCAGTCCGCGACGGCGCCCGGCGCGCCGGGCGTGCCGACCTCCGGCATCGTCCAGCCGCCGGCGCACGCCCTCGCCGCCTGGGCCACCTTCCGCGCCGATCCGGAGGCGGCCCGCGCCCGCGGCTTCCTGCCCCGGATCTACCCGCGGCTGGTCGCGTGGCACCGCTACCTCACCACCCGGCGGGACCTGACCGGCAGCGGCCTGATGGCGATCGGGCACCCGTGGGAGTCCGGCATGGACAACAGCCCGGCCTGGGACCTGCCGCTGTCCCGGGTCACGCCGGTGCCGATCGGCGAGTTCGCCCGGCGCGACCTGAACCACGCCGCGGCAGCCGAACGGCCGACCGACGAGGACTACGGGCGCTACGTCCGGCTGGCCCGGGACTACCGGGACTCCGGCTACGCCGATGCGCTGCGGGTGCACGGGTTCGCGGTCGAGGACCCGATGTGCAACGCGCTGCTGGCGGCCGGCGAGGAGGCGCTGGCGGCGATGGCGGCGGAACTCGGCCAGGACCCGCGGCCCCACCTGGCCGCGGCCGAGCGGGTCACCGAGGCGCTGATGTCCACCCTGTACGACCCGGAGGCGGGCATCTTCTTCCCGCGGGACGCGCACACCGGCGCGCTCATCCGGTCGTACTCCGTCGGCGGTCTCCTGCCGCTGATCGTGCCGGGCCTGCCGGTCGCCGCCGCGCTGGTCAGCACGGCGCTGGGTGAGCGGTTCCGGCTGCGTGAGGCGTGCCCGCTGCCGTCGTACGACCTGACCGCCGCCGACCACGACGCGAGCCGCTACTGGCGCGGGCCGGGCTGGGTGAACACCAGCTGGCTGTTCTGGCACGGGCTGCGGCTGCACGGCGAGACCACGCTCGCCGACGACCTGCGCGGCCGCCTGCTGGAGCGGGTGCGCACCGCGGGCTTCCGGGAGTACCTCGACCCGCTGACCGGCGCCGGGCACGGCACCGACGGGTTCAGCTGGACCGCCGCGCTGACCCTCGACCTGCTCCGGGCGGCGTGAGCGGGCACTCGACGGTCGCGGGCACCACCTGCCTGCTCACCGTCACCGCCGGCGCCGACCTCACCGGCTCCACTATGGACGGCTTTTTCGTGGACGACTGCCGGCACCTGTCGCGGCTGGTGCTGCACGTGTCCGGGCTGCCGCTGCGGGTGCTGAGCAGCGGCGCCGGCTCGACGACGTGCACGCCGGACACCGGCCGCCACGACGATCCGCCGTACCTGCTGGTCCGCCGCCGGCGGGTGGAGCCGGGGCGCCTGGTCGAGTCGCTGGAGCTGACCAGCTTCGTCGCCGACGCGCAGACCCTGGAGGTGGGCTATCGGGTGGCGGCCGACTTCGCCGACCAGTTCGAGCTGCGCTCGGCGCGGGCCTTCGACAAGTCCGACGCGGTCCGGCATGCCGAGATGGGCGCGGACGAGCTGGTCTTCTCGTACGCCCGGCGCGGGTTCGCCCGCACCACGACCATCCGCCCCTCGCCGGGCGCCCGGCTGACCACCAACGGCCCCCAGTGGCGGGTGGCGCTGCCGCCGCGGGGCACGGTGACCCTGGAGATCACGGTGTCCGCCGCGCCGCCGGTCGACGCGGCACGCCGTTCCCCGGTGGTGCGCGACGACCTGGCTCAGTGCGTACGGCAGGGGCTCGCCGACCTGGACGCCCTGCGGATGCCGGCGCCCGGCGTGCCGGGGTCGGTGGTGCCGGCCGCCGGCGCGCCCTGGTTCCTCACGGTCTTCGGCCGCGACAGCCTGCTCACCTCGCTGTTCGCCCTGTCCCACCGGCCGGAGCTGGCCGCCGGCACGCTGCGGGTGCTGGCCGCCACCCAGGGCCGCACGGTGGACGACTCCCGGGTGGAGCAGCCGGGCAAGGTGCTGCACGAGCTGCGCCGCGGCGAGCTCGCCAGCACCGGCGAGGTGCCGTACGCCCGCTACTACGGCTCGGTCGACGCGACGCCGCTGTTCCTCATGCTGCTCGCCGCCCACCACGAGCTGACCGGCGACGACGTGCTCGCCAAGGAGCTGGAGGGTGCGGCCCGGGCGGCGGCCGGCTGGATGGCCGGGCCGGGCGGGCTGGCGACCGGCTACCTGCGCTACCGCACCGACCTGCCGGGCCTGGTGCACCACTGCTGGAAGGACTCCGCCGACTCGATCGTCTTCCGGGACGGCACCCGGGCCGCGGGCCCGATCGCGGTCGCCGAGGCCCAGGGGTACGCCTACCGCGCGCTCCTGGGCACCGCGCGGCTCGCCACCCGGGTGTGGGACGACCCGGCGTGGGCGGCGGAACTCACCGCGGCGGCGGCCGGCCTGCGCGAGCGGTTCGCCGCCGACTTCCGGCTGCCGGACGGCTTCGTGGCGCTGGCCCTCGACGGTACGGGCACCGCGGTCGACGCGGCGGCCTCGAACGCGGGACACCTGCTGTGGTGCGGGCTGCTCGACGACGACTGGGCGGCCACGGTGGCGGACCGGCTGGCCGGCGAGGACTTCTTCTCCGGCTGGGGCGTGCGGACGCTGGCCGCGGGACAGGCCCCGTACCACCCGCTGTCGTACCACCGCGGCGGGGTGTGGCCGCACGACACGGCGATCGCGGTGGCCGGGCTGGCCGCCGCCGGGCGCCCGGCCGAGGCGGCGCGGATCGCCGACGGGCTGCTCGCCGCGGCGTCCTTCGGCGCCGGCCGGCTGCCCGAGGTGATGACCGGCCTGGCCCGCGAGCCGGGCAGCGGCCCGGTGCCCTACCCGCACTCCTGTTCCCCGCAGGCGTGGGCGGCCGCCGCTCCCCTGCTGCTGACGGCGGTCACAGGTGGTGGCTGAGCTCAGGGGCCGGGCGGGGCCGGCGGCGCGAATCGTCGCGTTCGCGGCGGTACAGCCAGCACTACCGGCACCGGGTAGTTGGCGGGATCGATCGCGGCCACCGCGGTAAATAGCGTTTCCGCCATGACGACGACGAAGAAATTCCGGAACCTGACGGTCGCTCTCGGCGCCGCCGCGGTGCTCGCCGTTGGTGGCGGTGTCGCCGACGCGGCCGTGCCGCAGGGTGCGGCCTCCGCCGGCCGGCAGCCGACCGGCTGGCAGGGCGTGACCCGCGAGGCGGTCCAGATCGACTTCGGCGCGGGCTGGGTCACCCAGGGCGAGCTCACCTATCCGAGCCGGGCCAAGGGCCGGCTGCCGGTGGTCGTGCTGCTGCACGGCAGCGGGCACAACGACATGAACCAGACCCTGCCCGAGGGCAAGGGGTCGACGTTCGTCCCGCTCGCCCAGGCCGCCGCCCGCGAGGGCTTCGCGACGCTGCGCTTCAACAAGCGCGGCGTGACCGGCATCGGCCCGGTGGAGAGCACCGACCCGGCGCAGCTGGCCCCGGAGCGGCCGTACGACCGGATCCAGCGGGACGTGGCCGCGGCGATCCGGTTCGCGGCGGCGGCGCCGCGGGTCGACCCGTCGAGGATCTTCCTGCTCGGGCACAGCGAGGGCACCAACGTGGCCGCCAACCTCGCCGCCGACCCGAAGAAGTACGGCATCCCGAAGCCGGCCGGCGTGATCGAGATGGGCGTCGTCGGCCTGGACGTCAAGCAGCTGCTGACCCTGCAGATCTACGGCCGGCTGCTGCTCCAGCTGCACGACGAGTTCGACGTGGACGCGGACGGGCAGCTGACCGCGACCGAGGCGGTCAACGGCCTGACCGGCCAGCCCGAGGAGCTCGCCGAGCAGTTCCGGACGGTCCTGCTGGACGGCGGCAAGCTGCGGGCCGGCACCGACACCGACCACGACGGCCGGGTGGCGATCGACGCCGAGGCCGGCCCGGTGCTGCGCGAGTCCACCGGCATCGACGCCTACCCGCACGTGCCGGGCCTGGACCAGCCGGTGGTCGACTACCTGACCGACATCGCCCGCTTCCCGACGGTGTCCGAGGCCCTGCCCCGGTTCGCCGGCCCGACGTTGCTGCTCAACGGCGAGAACGACCTGCAGACCCCGGCCCGCGCCGCGCTGGTCGCCGACGCCGCGGTCGCCGCGGCCGGCAACAAGGACCACAAGATCGTCATCTACCCGGGCATGGCGCACACCATGAACATCACCCCGAAGTTCACCCCGGAGTTCGGCGAGCCGGACCGGCAGGTCGTCACCGAGATCCAGCGCTGGCTCCGGGCCCACCGCTGACGCTGACCGGCAACGAGGGGTGGCCGCCGACCCGGCGGCCACCCCGACGGCCCCTGCCCGCGGGTCACTGCGCGGGGTCACCGACGTAGTCGCACCAGTCGAAGTGGACGGTGCCCGCGGCGGCGTACAGCCCGATCACCCGGCCGGTGAAGCCGCCGGGGGTGAGCGTGACGGCGTCCGCGGCCGGTGAGGAACCCGCGGCTGAGCTGGTCCTGGTCGCGGGTCCACAGCGAGTACTCCGGCCGCAGCGCGGTGACCGGGACTCAGCGGCAGCCTCCCCGCAGATCTTGATGAGCTAAAACGTTCCAGCCATCGCACACCGCCTGAGATGAACCTCGCCACACACTCCACGGCCAATCCCGCATACCGGACGAACCTGGCAACGGGCTGGATCACCGGGGGGCCGTGATCCAGAAATGGCGGAAATCGGCGACCAGCTCCGCGAGCACACCCATGGTGTCCTCGATCGGGGTGGTCGGTGCCCAGCCGCCGCAGGGAACCCTCGACCGCGGCGCGGACGTTGGCCGGGCTGCTGTCCGGGCGACGGTCAGCTTGCCGAGGGCTGCGGTCTGCGCGGTGTCTCCGTTCAGGCTTCGGGGATCGCGCGGCCGAACGCCTCGAGGGTGACGGCGTCCGGCTCGGGGCCGCCGCGCTTGCCGGTGTCCAGGGCGTCGATCGCGGCGAGCTGCTCGGCGGTGAGGGCGAAGTCGGTCACCGCGAGATTCTCCGCGATCCGCGCCGGGTTCGTCGACTTCGGAATCGCCGAGCGGCCCTGCTGCAGGTGCCAGCGCAGCATGACCTGCGCCGGGGTCCTGCCGTACGCCCGGGCGATCTCCCCGATCACCGGGTCCTGCAGCGTGCTGGTGTGCCCGCTGTCGCGGTAGAAGGTGATGCCGCCGATCGGCGACCACGCCTGGGTCAGGATGCCGTGCTCGGCGCCGAAGTCCTGGACCTCGCGCTGGGCGAAGTACGGGTGCACCTCGATCTGGTTGACCGCGGGCACGACCGTGGCCCGGTCCAGCAGCGCGGTGAGGTGGTCGACCATGAAGTTGCTGACCCCGATGGCGCGGACCTTGCCGTCGGCCAGCAGCCTCTCCAGCGCCCGGTAGGCCTCCCGGGTCCTGGCGAAGTCCGACGGCAGAGCCTGGTGCAGGAGCAGCAGGTCGATCTGCTCGACCCCGAGCTTGGCGGCGCTCTTGTCGAAGCCGTGCAGCGTCTGGTCGTAGCCGTAGTCGCTGATCCAGATCTTCGTCTCCAGGAACACGTCGAGCCCGGACTTGGCGACGGCCTCGCCGACCTCACGTTCGTTGCCGTACGCGGCGGCGGTGTCGATGTGCCGGTAGCCGGCGTCCAGCGCGGCCTCGACGGCGGTGCGGGTCTCCTCCGGCGGGGTCTGGAAGACACCGAAGCCGAGGGCGGGCATCTCGACACCGTTGTTCAGCGTCAGGTGCGGGATGGTGGGCATGATGCGTTCCCTTCGTGTGCCGTGGCGTCCGGCGACCATGTTCCCAGCCAACACCCTGGGCCGCCCGGGAGGGAGACCTCAGGCAAAGGGGTACCGGCAGTGACCCCCTCAGCCCGGTCGCCGGGCTGCGCCGCGGACCCCCTCGGGCGACGGCCCGCAGCTGCTCGCCGCCTGGGCCGCGACGTCGCGGAGCGCGGGCCGGGAGTGACGCGAGGTCATCCGCCGACCGGCGTGGGCGCCGGCGCCGTCCAGGTCACGCTCAGGCCGGCGTCGGCGCGGTGGTCGACGATCACCGTGGACCCGTCGGCGCGTCGGTGACCTTCTCGCCGAGGTGCTTGGCAGCGTCGTCGGCGAGCTTGCGGGCCAGCTGGCCGACGAGCCGCTCGCCGGCGTCGGTGAACGCGACCACCGACGGCGTCGTCCGTGCACCCTCGGCGTTGGCGATCACCTGCGGCTGACCGCCCTCGTAGACCGCGATCACGGAGTTGGTGGTGCCGAGGTCGATACCTACGGCGCGTCCCATGGTCAGCCTCCTTCAGTTGCGGGGAATCGCCGAAGCTCTTTCCTTCCACTGATAGAACTTGAGTCCCCCACTGTCAACTCTTACGTGGTGACACAAGTCACAACGGCGGCCGTCCACGCAAAGCGTCGAGCTGCGCGCGCAACGACGCGATCTCCGCCTCCAGGGCCAGGATCCGGCGACTGCCGGCCAGGTTCACACCCTGCCGCGACAGGTCGGCGACCCGGCGGATGACGGCCAGGTCATTGGTGCTGTACCGGCGCATCCCGCCCTCGCTGCGCGCCGGGGTGAGCAGTCCCGCACGCTCGTAACCGCGCAGCGCGGGTGCGCCGACGCCGGTCAGCTCGGTGACCACGGAGATCGGGTAGAGGCCCTCCGCCGGCCCACCCAGAACATTCGCGCCTGCCCCGAAACGGGGACTTGACAAAGACATGATTTCGTTGTATCGGTTGAGGTAAGTTGAGTCAAGGGCACTCAATAACTGATGCAGTGAAGGAACACCGAGGAGGAGAGGACCATGTTGATGCGTACTGACCCCTTCCGGGAGATCGACCGCATGTTCGAGCAGTTCGCCGGCACCACGAGCCGGCCGGCGGTGATGCACATCGACGCCGAACGCGACGGCGACTGGTTCAACGTCTACTTCGACCTGCCCGGCGTCGACCCCGACTCGATCGACCTGACAGTCGAGCGCAACGTGCTCCAGGTCCGGGCGCAGCGGCACCGCCAGACCAAGGAGGGCGTGGAGAGCGTGATCGCCGAACGGCCGATGGGCGTGTTCAGCCGCCAGCTGTTCCTCGGCGACACCCTCGACACCGAAGCGCTCCAGGCCACGTACGACAACGGCGTGCTGACGCTGCGCATCCCGGTGTCCGAGCAGGCCAAGCCCCGCAAGATCAGCGTGGGCGCCGGCAGCAGCGGCAGCCGGCAGATCAAGAGCTGACCGGCACAGTCCGGTTCCCGTGCGCCGGCTTGTTCCTGGTCACCTCCGAAGCGACCCGGCGCTCCCACCCGGAGCGCCGGGCCGTGACCCGATATCGCAGCGAGGGAGACACTCCGATGTCCGACCGCAACGCCACCGCGCTGGAGCCGCTGCGCGAACTCGCGCAGCTGCATCAGCGCATGAGCGAGCTGATGAGCACCGCGCTCGGCGGGGACCTGCGCCCCGCGACGGTGCACGGCTGGACGCCGCTGGCCGACGTCACCGAGACCGACGACGCCTACCTGGTCGAGATCGAGGTGCCCGGCGTGCACCGCAAGGACCTGACCGTCGAGGTGGCCGGCGGTGAGCTGCGGGTCAGCGGCGAGATCGTCGAGAAGGAGAAGGTCGGCTGGCTGCGCCACCGCACCCGCCGGGCCGGCCGGTTCGCCTTCCGCACCACCCTGCTCGGCGACATCAGCAGCGAGCACATCAGCGCCGATCTGGCCGACGGCGTGCTGACCGTGCGGGCGCCCAAGACCGAGGCCGCCAAGCCGCGCCGGATCACCGTCAACACCGGCTGACCCCGTTCCCGCCGGCGGGTCGGCGCTCGCGGGCGGCTCGCCCGCCCAGCTCGACCATCGACCCCGGTGCCGCGCGCTCCTCACCTTCTCCGGCCGATGTTGCCCGCCGCCGGTCAGATGCTCCACAGGGCGGCGGTCGCGTCGGCGCCGCCGGTGGCCAGGAACTGCCCGTCCGGGCTGATCGCGACCGCCGGCACGGCGCCGGGCCGGGCGAACGTGGCAGTCGGCCGGGGGTGTGCCGGGTCGGTGACCTCCCAGAACAGGGCGGTGCCGTCCGCGCCGCCGCTGACCATCGACCGCCCGTCCGGGCCGAACGCGACAGCCCGGACCGTTCCCCGGTGGCCGGTGAGCGTCGTCGGGTCTGCCCGCGCCGTCCGTTGCCGGCTCCGGGTCCGGCCGCGATACCCGGTGCGGTCGACGAGGGACGCCGTCCTGGCCGGACGGGCCGGGTCGGTGAGGTCCCACAACAGCACGGCGCTCTGCTGCGACGACCCGTACGGGGTGGAGTTCTGGGAGTAGCCGGCGACGGCCAGCAGCCGGCCGGCCGGGCCGAACGCCAGCGAGGTGGCCGCCGCCATGGTGGACGCCGATTTCGGAAACATCCGGCAGCGGGCGACCTGCGCCGCACGCGCCGGCTCCGTGACGTCGAAGACGACGAGGTCGGGCCCGCCGTCAACGACCAGCAGCCGCCCGTCCGGGCTGAACGTCACGGCGTTGACGGGCGTCAGGGACAGCCGCCGGTGAGTGCGCAGGCGGCCGGCCGGTGCCGGCCGCGCCGGGTCGGTCACGTCCCAGAGGACGACGATGTCCATGCTCCCGACCGCCAGCAGGCGCCCGTCCGGGCTGAAGCAGACCGCGTGACCCGCCATCCTGGACCGGCCCGGCTCGGGCAGGATCGCGATCGGCGCCGGCTGCGCCGGGTCGGTGAGGTCCCACATCCCCACCGTCTCACCGCCGACGGCCAGCAGCCGGCCGCGCAGGCCGAGGCCGACCTCCGGGCCGGCTCGGCGGCGCCACCGCCGACGCGCGGCGGGCACGGCGACCGAGGCGACGGGCACCGGGCGCGCCGGGTCCGCGATCTCCCACAGGATGGCCGTCCCGTCCCGAGCGCCGGTGACGAGCAGCCCGCCGGCGGGGCTGAACACGAGCGCCGTGACGGCGGCTGCGTGTCCGGTGAGGACGGTGTGCGGCTCCCGTACCGGAAGTGGCTGCCCGATCCCGGGCGGGTCGGCGCCCGACACCGGCAGGCCCGGCGGCAGCGCCGCCGCGGCCGCCTCCTCGGCGGCGACTTCCCGGAACGACCAGAAGAGCACGGCGGCAAGGCCGAGCAGGCATCCGGCCAGCACCCACCACCGGTCGCCGCGCCACAGCAGCAGGCACAGCAGGGCCACCATGGTCGTCACCTGGACCGCGGTGCTCCACCTGCTGCGCACGCGGATCATTCTGCTCCGGTCGCCGCGGCGGAGATAGGGCCGGAGACTCAGGCGATCGAGCGCGCGGGCGAGAAGGCTGAGCCGATGCAGACCAACACGCGTATCGCCATCGGCACCCTTGTCGCCGCGGTGACCTGCGTCTTCGTCACGGCGGCGCTGTGCATCTTCGCCTTGACGCTGTCGGGCGGCGGCGGTCCCGATCCGTCCGGCTGGGGCGTCCTGGCTGTCATGTTCTCCATCGTCCCCGCGGGGCTGGCCGCCGTCCTGTTCCTCGTCTCCTTGGTCTACTTCGTCCGGTCCGGCCGTCGTCCGCGACGCTGACCGGGCGGCCGGGCGCCCCGGCAGCCGGTACGCCGGCAGCCGGAGCACCCGCCCGTGCCTACGACAGCGTGATCGCGTCCAGCTCGGCGTAGCCGGTGCCGCCGGCGAAGTTCGGGGCTCCCTTCGCCAGCCGGATCATGTTCCAGCCGGCGTTCAGGTTCACCGGCACGGTCACCGAGGCGCCGAACGCGCCCCACGCCCCGGTGGCCGGATAGCTCACCGTCGAGAAGGCCCCGCCGTTGTACGCCAGCCCGTGCGTCGCCGTCGCGCCGGTGCCGTTGGCGTAGCCGATGGCCATCGTGTAAGCCCGCGTCTGCGGCACGTTGACGAGGAAGTCCACGAACGACTGGCCGCGGGAGGTGGCCGTGCCGTCGATCTGCCCGACGTAGCCGCCGTTGGAGGCCGACGACGAGGAGAACCGGTTGGCGTTCACGACCGTGGCGTTCTCCGCCTCGTAGCGCTGCTGCCAGGTGGCGACCCCGCTGGTCGGGGTGATCAGCAGCTGGTAGGCGGCCAGCGCGTCCATGCCGGTGACCGGCACGCTGATGCTGCCGTTGCTCACGGTGTAGGTGGCCGTCGAGACGGTGGTCGGCGCGGCCTGGTTGGTGAAGCGGCCGGTCGTGCCGGTCCGCGACAGCGTCACCCGGACCTGCGAGCCGAGAGCGCCCAGGCCGTTGACCCGGACGGTGTTGTTGCCGCTGTCGCCGCCGAGCACCACGTTGACGATCCGGCGGGTGCTGTCGTAGGAGGCGACCCCCTCCAGCCACGAGCCGGGCACGGTCTGCACGATGTTGCCGGCCTGGTCGCCGTACCACTTGTACGCCCAGTAGGAGGCGGTCGGGGCGTTGTTGTACAGCAGGCCGTTCAGGGTGCCGGCCTCGTACCAGTAGGCGCGCTCGGCCGAGCGGATGCCGTGCCGCTCGAAGACCGCCATGTAGTGCACCGCGACGCTGGGGATGTCCACCTGCGACGGTGACGCGTACTCGTTGATGGAGATCGGCCGCGGGCTGATGCCCAGCGACTGCTCGATCGCCCGGTAGTCGCTGACGTGCGCGGCGACGTTCAGGTAGCTGTCGTTGTCCAGCTCGTGCCAGACGATGACGTCGGGCAGCGTGCCGGTGTCGCGGGCGTTGGTCAGGAACGAGACCATCCAGCTGTGGTTGTAGATCGAGTGGCTGGGCCCGACGATCGGGGTGATCGTGTCCAGCGTGCGGATCAGCCGGTGGGTGCGGGTCCAGCCGGCGTTGAACGTGCCGGCCGCCGAGGTGTTCCAGGTCCAGTCGGGCTCGTTCCACAGCTCGTAGCCGTCGATGTTGGTGCCGGCGGTGGCGTTGACCCGGGCCTGCACCATGGTGCGGACCTTCGCCTCCCAGTCCGCCCAGCTCACCCAGCGGTACGGGAAGTTCGGGTAGATGTCGGGCAGCCGGAAGAACTGCTGGGCGCCTACGCCGGTCACCTTGCCGGCGATCTGCAGGCCGTCGCAGCAGGGGGTGGTCGCGCCGTTGCCGAGCTGCTGGCCGCCGGGGGGCGGCTGGGTGAGGTGGTTCAGCCGCAGCGGGTACATCTGCGCCGGCGGGGGCTTGGTGCCGGTGTCCACGGCGTACAGGCCGCCGGCCGCCACGTGCGTGACCGGGCGTACCGCGGTGCCGACGTTGACGGTGAGGGTGTTGCCGGCGGCCCGGGCCGGGCTCGGGAGCGCGCCGGCGGCGACGAGGGTGAGGACGGTCAGGATCGCCGCGGACGCGGCGGTTCTTCGGTTTCGCATAGCGACACCTCTGTGGGAGCGGGGGTGGAGGACGGACTTACGCCTCCCGTGCGGCCAGCGGGATCCAGACGCGCATGGCGCCCGGGGTCCGGTTGGCCCACAGGAAGTAGGGGACGGCGGTGACGGTGGTCGCGGTCGTCGGCGGCGTCACCGGGGTGTCGTGCAGGTCCCGGTACAGCGGCGCCGGGGTCGCGCCGCGGAGGCGTACCGGCACCCGTACGGTGGCCGGGGCGAGGTCGCCGGGCGTCCGGGTCACCGTCAGCGGCGCGGCCGGGTCGAGCTCCAGGTCCTCCAGCACGGCGCCGGCGAACGGGCCGCCGGTGGGCAGGTCCGCCTGCTCCAGGCAGTACACGACCGGGCCGCGCACGACGGCGGCGGTGCCACGGACGGCGTCGACCCGCGGATGGGCCGCCACCAGCCGCGCGGGCATCGGCAGCTCCAGCTCGACCCGGTCGCCGGGCTGCCAGGCGCGGTGGATGCGCAGGTAGCCCTCCTGCTCGGCGGCGTGCCCGGGGGCGCCGTTGACCGTGAGCCGGGCGGCGGTGCACCAGCGGGGCACGCGCAGCGCCAGCGTCCACGGCGCCGCCTCGCTGTCCATGATGGACACAGAGATCCGGGCGTCCCACGGGTAGTCGGTGTCCACCCGCAGCGTACGGCCGCCGGCGGTGACGGTGCCGCTGCCGTACAGGTGCAGTTGCAGTCCGGTGTGGTCGCCGGTGGCCGCGTAGCTGTGCAGCGACGCCATCAGCCGGGCCAGGTTGGGCGGGCAGCAGGCGCAGGAGTACCAGCCGAGCCGTTGCGCCGGGGCGTCCTCGTGGGACCCGTCGTGGCCGGTGCGCAGGTGCAGCGGGTTGGAGTAGAAGAAGGCGGTGCCGCCGAGCGCGGTGCTGCCGGCGATGCCGTTGTGCAGCACCCGCTCCATCTCGTCGGCGTAGCCCACCTTGCCGGTGGCCAGCAGCAGGCGCCAGGCCAGCTGGAAGCCGGCGATCGCGGCGCAGGTCTCGGCGTACGCGCGGTCCGGCGGCAGCTCGTACGGGTCGCCGAACGCCTCGTCGCGGTGCCGGGAGCCCTGCCCGCCGGTGAGGTAGGTGCGGCTGTCCAGGGCCGAGTCCCACAGCCGCTCGGCGGCGGCCAGCAGGTCGGTGTCGCCGGTCTCCACAGCCACGTCCACGGCACCGGCCAGCAGGTAGAGCTGGCGCACCACGTGCCCGGCGACCTCGGTGGCCTGCCGCAGGGGCTCGTGGTCCTGCAGGTAGCGGGGCCCGAAACGGCCCTCGCCGAGCACCCCGTGGCCCCGGTTCGCCACGAACCGGGCGGCCAGCTCCAGGTACGGCCGGTGCCCGGTGACCCGGTACAGCTCGGCGAGCGCGGTCTCGACCTCCGGGTGGCCGTCCACTTCG
Source organism: Actinoplanes sp. NPDC049599 (assembly GCF_044465625.1). Lineage (NCBI taxonomy): Bacteria > Bacillati > Actinomycetota > Actinomycetes > Micromonosporales > Micromonosporaceae > Actinoplanes > Actinoplanes sp. NPDC049599. The sequence goes on along the minus strand of NZ_JBITLX010000006.1, from coordinate 255,180 downwards.
GGCGACTGCCCGTACCGCTGGACCAGCAGGTCGGCGAACCGGCGCGCGACCGTCAGCACCTGCTGGGCGGCGGGGTGTTCCGGCGCGCTGCGCGCCGCGGCGACCGCCGCCTGGAGCAGGTGGCCGGCGGTGTACATCTCGTGGCTGAGGTGCAGCTCGGTCCACTGCTTGTCGCGGTGGTCGGTCTGGTAGTAGGAGTCCAGGTAGCCGTCCGGGTCCTGGGCCTTCTCCAGCAGCGCGGCCGCGTCGGCCAGGAACGGCGCCGCCGTGCCGGAGCGGCCCAGTTCCCAGAACGCCGCCTCCAGGGTCTTGTGCACGTCGGTGTCGGCGAACCACATGCCGGCGAACGCACCCTCGGCGTCGCCGGTGACCCGGCGCAGGTTGGCCAGGTTGCCGTGCGCCTCGAGCTGCGCGACGCAGTGCGGCAGGGTCGCGCCGGCGTTGCGCTCCTGCCAGCCGCCGAGCAACCCGTCCGGCGCGAGCCGCACCGCGCTGGCGGGCAGCGGCCGGAGCACGCCGAGCGCCTGCGCGGAGGGGACGACAGGGCCGTGGAGAAGTGTCATGCGCGTCCTCAGTCCTTGACGGCGCCGGCGGTCACGCCGGCGGCCACGTAACGCTGGGCGATGATGAGCAGCAGCGTTGCCGGGATGGAGGCGATCACGGCGGTGGCCATGATGGCGTTCCACTGCTGGTTGTTGTTGCCGATGTAGTGGTAGATGCCGAGCGTGATGGGCTGGTGGTCGGCGCCGCCGGCGAGCGTGGTGGCGAAGACGAAGTCCGACCAGGCCCACAGGAACGCGAACAGCGAGACGGTGACCAGCGCGTTGCGGGAGACCGGCAGGATCACCGACCGGAACGTGCGCCACCGGGAGGCGCCGTCGATCAGCGCCGCGTGGATCAGCTCGTCGGGCACGCCGGACATGAACGCCGTGAAGATCAGCACGCCGAACGGCACGGCGATGGTCGAGTCCGCCAGGATCAGCCCGGGGACCGTGTTGAGCACGCCGGCCCGCAGGTAGATGGCGTAGAAACCCATCGCCATGATGATCCCGGGGATCATCTGGGCGATCAGCAGCACGAAGCTGAGCGCTCCCCCGCCCCTCGGGCGCAGCTTGGCCAGCGAGTAGCCGGCCGGCGCGGAGATCACCAAGGTGAGCAGCACGGTGCCCAGGCCGACGATCAGGCTGGTGCCCAGGTACGGCAGCTGCTGGTCGAACACCGCCCGGTAGCCCTCCAGGGTCCCGTTGACCGGGAACAGGTGCGGCGGGTCGGCGCGCATGTCGGTGTCCCGGGTGAAGGACACGTTGATCATCCAGTAGATCGGGAAGAGCATGATCGCGGTCAGGATCAGCCCGATGCCGGTCTTGACGCGCCGCCTCACGACGGCCGCCGCTGCTGGAACCGGATGTAGAGCAGCCCGAAGAAGAGCGCCATGATGATCAGCAGGTTGCCGACCGCCGCACCGGGCCCGAACTCGGGCAGCAGATTGCCGAAGCTCAGCCGGTACGACCAGGTGGCGAACGTGGTGGAGGAGTCCGTCGGCCCGCCCTTCGTCATGATCCAAATGATGTCGAAGACCTTGAGCGTGTAGACCAGCCCGAGCAGCAGCGTGATCGCCGAGACCGGCCGCAGCAGCGGGAACGTGACGCGCCAGAACCGCTGCCAGTTCGTCGCCCCGTCCAGCGCCGCGGCCTCGTACACCTCGGCCGGGATGGCCTGCAACCCGCTGTAGAGCACGACCAGGTTGAACGGGATGCCGATCCAGATGTTCGCGATGATCACGCTGGTCAGCGCCCAGTCCGGCGAGGTGAGCCAGTTGACCGGGTCCACGCCGGCGATCCCGAGCGCCCAGTTGACGATGCCGGAGTCGCTGTTGAGCATCCACGACCAGGTCGACGCGCTCACGATCAACGGCAACAGCCACGGTACGAGGAACAGCGCCCGCAGCGTGGCCGACAACCGGAAGTTCTGGGCGAAGAAGACGGCCAGCGCCAGCCCGATGGCGAACTGGAAGGCGATGGAGACGAAGGTGAACACCATCGTGTGCCACAGCGCCGGCCCGAACGTGGGGTCGGCGAAGATGGTCCGGTAGTTGTCGAGCCCGCTGAACGGCGCGTCGCCCCGCACGAACGAGCGGACCGTGTAGTGGCGCAGGCTCAGGTCCAGGTTGCGGTAGAGCGGGTAGGCGTAGAACGCCGCCAGGTAGACCACGATCGGCGCGAGGAAGGCCCAGGCCGTCCACTGGCCCCGGTTGCCGCGCCGGCCCCGCGCCCCCGCACCCACCTCGGCGGGAGCGGAAACGCGGGTCACCGTGTCCGGTGCCGTCGTCACTTGGTGGCGGCGGCGGCCGTGGCCTGTGCCGTCTTGAGAGCCTCCTGCGGCGCCGCCGAGCCGCTGAGCGCGGCCTGGAACGCGGTCCACAGCGGCTGGGAGATCTTCGGGTACTTGGTGCCGAGGTCGTCGCTGGTGCGGCCCTTGGCGGCCTGGACCGCGTCGACCCAGACCTTCAGCTCCGGGTTCTCGGCGACCTGCTTGCGCTGCACCGCCTCGGTGGCGGCGATGTAGGACAGCGTGGTGTCCGTGGTGAGCGCGTTGTCGGCGCTGGTCAGGCAGGTGATCAGCTTCTGGCTGGTGGCGTACCGGGCGGTCTTGGTCTGCACCGGGGCGGTGACGAACTCGCCGCCGGTCGGCGCCGGGGCGGTGCCGCCCGCCGACGACGGGATCGCGATGATGCCGTACTCGAAGCCGGTCTTCTTGGCGTTCGCGAGCTGCCAGGTGCCGTTCTCGCCGAACGCGAAGTCGCCGGCGGCGAACTCCTGCCAGCTGGTGGTCTGGGTGTTGTTGAGCACCGAGTTCGGCGCGTACCCCCGCTTGAGCCAGTCGGTCCACAGCGACAGCGCGGAGACCGCCTGCGGCGAGTCGAGCTGGGTCAGGCTCGCGCCGGAGCCCCAGAACCAGGGCAGGAACTGGAACGAGCCCTCCTCGGTGCCGATCGCGGAGAACGTGATGCCCTTCTTGCCGGCGGCCTTCACCTTCGCCAGCGCCGCGGTCAGCCCGGCCCAGTCCTTGATCGCGGCGGGGTCGACCTTCGCCGCGTCCAGGATCTTCTTGTTGTAGTAGAGCGCCAGGGTGTTCGCACCGATCGGCACGCCGTAGGTCTTGCCGCCGAGCTGCCCGGCGGCCAGCAGGTTCGGCGAGACCGCCGCGGTGTCCACCTTGACCTCGTCGGTGGCGGTCAGCACGCCGGCGTCGGCCAGGGTGGAGACCACCGGGTTGTCCACGATCAGCACGTCCGGCGAGTTGTCCTGCTGGGCGGCGAGCAGGGCCTTGTTCGTCAGGTCGGTGGTGTCGTAGCCGGTGCGCTCGACCGCCACGCCGGCGTCCGTGCCGCACTTGGTCAGCAGCTTCACCCAGTCCGAGCCGGTGTCGAACTGCGGGTACGGGTCCCAGATCCGATAGGCACCGCCGGCGTCCGCGGCGTCGCCGGCGGCGTCGTCGGACGATGAGCAGCCGACGACCAGGCCGGCCGCGAGGGCGAGCGCTGCGGCGGCGCCGAGCCGGCGTCGTACGGAGTCAGAAATCATGGTGTCCCTCAGTCATGGCGGAAACAAGGAAAACGATTGCCTAGAAGCTAGAGAGACGCTTGCTGGCATGTCAAGAGCGCGTTACGGTCGCATGACGAGGAAATGCAACGCCGGTCAGGAAACTCTGGAGGAAACACTGAGCACCGTCGAACGCGCCGTCACCATCAGCCAGGTCGCGGCCCTCGCAGGCGTCTCCACCGGCACCGCCTCCAAGGCGCTCAACGGCCGCGGCGCGCTCCGCCCGGAGACCCGGGTGCGCGTGCGGGAGGCCGCCGAGCAGCTGGGTTTCGTGGCCAACGCCGCCGCCCGCAGCCTGCAGACCGGCCGCACCTACACGGTCGGCATGATCACCACGGACACCATCGGCCGGTTCAGCATCCCGCTGCTCATCGGCGCCGAGGACGCCCTGGGCGCCGGGCAGATGTCGGTCTTCCTCTGCGACGCCCGCGACGACCCGATCCGCGAGCAGTACTACCTGCGTACGCTGCTCAGCCGCAAGGTCGACGGGATCATAGTGACCGGGCGGCGCACCCAGTCCCGCGCGCCGATCGGCACCGGCCTGCCGGTCCCGGTGGTGTACGCGTTCATCAGCTCGGCCGACCCGCGGGACTGCTCGGTGGTCCCCGACGAGGCCGACGGCGCCCGCCGCGCCGTGCGGCACCTGCTGGACACCGGCCGGCGCCGCATCGCCCACGTCACCGGCCCGGACCACCACCACTCGGCCACCGTGCGCGCCGCCGCCGCGACCGACACCCTGGCCGCCGAGGGCCTGCGCCTGGCCGCGCCCACCCTGTACGGCGAGTGGAGCGAGGCCTGGGGCCGGCAGGCCGCCGGCATCCTGCTGTCCGCCGGCACCCCGATCGACGCGGTCTTCTGCGGCAGCGACCAGATCGCCCGCGGGCTGGCCGAGGCGCTGCGCGAGGCCGGCCGCGCCATCGGTGGCGACGTCGCCCTCGTCGGCTTCGACAACTGGGACGTCATGGTCGACGGCTGCCGGCCGGCGCTGACCAGCATCGACATGGATCTGGAGGGAATCGGCCGGACGGCCGCCGAGCTGCTGCTCGGCGCCATCAACGGCGAGCCGGTGCACGGCCGGCGCACCCGGCCCTGCCGCCTGGTGCCCCGCGACTCCACCGCCGTGCGTGGCGGCTGACGCCCTGGCGGAGAATTCCCGGGCGGGCGATGTCGAGAACCCGGCCGCGGTTCCGTCCCCGGCGCCGACCCGGTCACAATGGGCCGTACCGCATCAAGGAGACCACCATGGCCAAGTACCTGCTGCTCAAGCACTACCGGGGCGCACCGGCGCCGATCAACGACGTGCCGATGGACAAGTGGACGCCGGAGGAGATCGCGGCGCACATGCAGTACATGCGGGACTTCGCCGCCCGGCTGGAGGACACCGGCGAGTTCGTGGACAGCCAGGCGCTGTCGCCGGAGGGCACGTTCGTCCGCTTCGACGGCACGGGCCGCCCGCCGGTGACCGACGGCCCGTTCGCCGAGACCAAGGATCTGATCGCCGGCTGGATGGCGATCGACGTGGAGAGCTACGAGCGGGCGCTGGAGCTGGCCGCCGAGCTGTCCGCGGCGCCGGGCGCGGGTGGCGAGCCGATCCACGAATGGCTCGAGCTGCGCCCGTTCCTGACCGAGCCCCCGACCATCACGGAGTGACGGCATGGCGGACGAGGCTCGGCTGCGGGACCTGACCCCCGCCGTGCTCGGGATCCTCGTCCGCCGCGGCGCCGACTTCGCCGGCGCCGAGGACGCCGTGCAGGACGCCCTGGTCGAGGCGGTCCGCCGGTGGCCGGACGATCCGCCGCGCGACCCCAAGGCCTGGCTGGTCGCCGTGGCCTGGCACAAGTTCCTCGACGCCGCCCGCGCCGAGGCCTCCCGGCGGCGGCGCGAGGTGCTCGTCGAGCTCGAGCCGCCGCCGGGCCCGGGCCGGGAGGTCGACGACACGCTGCAGCTGTACTTCCTGTGCGCGCACCCGTCGCTGACCCCGGCCTCGGCGGTCGCGCTGACGCTGCGCGCGGTCGGCGGGCTGACCACCCGGCAGATCGCCCGGGCCTACCTGGTGCCGGAGGCGACCATGGCGCAGCGGATCAGCCGGGCCAAGCGGACCGTCTCGGGCGTCCGGTTCGGCCGGCCCGGTGACCTCGGCACCGTGCTGCGCGTGCTCTACCTGGTCTTCAACGAGGGCTACTCCGGCGACGTCGACCTGGCCGGCGAGGCGATCCGGCTCACCCGCCGGCTGGCGGCCGGCACCCGGGACGAGGAGGTGGCGGGCCTGCTCGCGCTCATGCTGCTGCACCACGCCCGGCGCCCGGCCCGCACCGGCCCGGACGGCCGGCTCGTGCCGCTGGCCGAGCAGGACCGCAGCCGGTGGGACACCGGCCTGATCACCGAGGGCGTCGCGGTGCTCCAGGCCGCCCTCGCCCGCGACCGGCTGGGCGAGTTCCAGGCCCAGGCGGCCGTCGCCGCGCTGCACGCGGACGCCCGGACGGCCGAGGAGACCGACTGGGTGCAGATCGTCGAGTGGTACGACGAACTGGTGCGCCTCACCGGCAGCCCGGTGGCCCGCCTCAACCGCGCCGTGGCGGTGGGCGAGGCCGACGGTCCGCGCGCCGGCCTGGCCGCCCTGGCGGAGCTGGACCCCACCCTGCCGCGCTACCCCGCCGTCGCGGCATACCTGCACGAACGCGACGGCGACCCGGTGGCCGCGGCCCGGCTCTACGCCGAAGCCGCCCGCTCGGCGCCCAGCCTGCCCGAACGCGACCACCTCACCCGGCAGGCAGCCCGGCTCAACACCCGGCTGCGCGGGTGAACGGCACCCGGCCGCTCACTGCTCGCGCATCTTCCCCCAGCCGTGCCAGCGCTCGATCGCGACCTGGGCGCTCACCCGCGGGCTCTCCCGGTTCGGATAGGGGTTGCCGGTGTAGTGCCGGGACAGCCGGTCGATGTCCCGCAGCCCCTCGTCGTCAGCGATGGAGTCGACGCGGCCCTGCAGGCTGACGTGGGTGTACCAGTTGTCCTCGGCGAGCACGGTCAGCGAGATCCGCGGGTCCCGGCGCATGTGCTTGAGCCGGGCCCGGGTCGCGTCGAGCCCCAGCAGCACGCGGCCGTCGTCCTCGAGCAGATACCAGGTGGCCACGGTCACCGGGCGGCCGTCCGCGGCCAGGGTTGCCATGACCGCGGGGTTGGGCCGCCGGAGCAGCTCGAGGACGTGGTCGGGCATGGGCGTGGTCGGCATCCGATCAGCCTAGATCCTCCCCCGCCCCGGCGCCGGGCCGGTGCCGATACCCGCCCGCCAGGTGCGTTCAGCCGGAGATCGCTTTCCGGACCCCTGGCGTTCACCTGCGGCCCCGACCATCGGGGCATGACCTCACGGCTGTCGACGCTTCCGGGTGCTGCCGAGGAGCTGGCCTACGAACTGCTGGCCCCGCTGGGCAACCGCTGGCGGCACACCGTCGGCGTCGCCGCCCGGGCCGCCGAACTCGCCGCGCTGCTCGACGTGGACCGGGACGTGCTGGTCGCCGCCGCCTGGGTGCACGACATCGGCTACGCCGAGGCGGCCCGGGTGACGGGTTTCCATCCGCTCGACGGCGCCCGCCACCTGGACCGGCTGTCCTGGCCCGCGCCGATCGTGGGGCTGGTGGCGCACCACTCCGGCGCCCGGTTCATCGCGGCCGCCCGCGGGCTTGCCGAGGCGCTCGCCGCCTGTCCCGACGCCGCCGGCCCGATCTCCGACGCGCTGACCTACGCCGATCAGACCGTCGGTCCGGACGGCTGCCGGGTCACCCCGGCCGAGCGGTACGAGGAGATGCTGCGCCGGCACGGTCCGGCGTCCTGGAACGCCGTGGTGGATCCGGTGCGGCGGCCGCATCTGCTGGCCGTCGCCGCCCGGGTCGAGCGCCGCCTCGGTCACCGGGCGGCGTTCACGAATTTCTCATAGGCCGCCAGCACCAGGCCGTGGAAGTGGTGGACGCCGTGCTCCGACAGCCCGGAGCCGGCCGGGTCGGACACGATGCGGCCCTGGTCGAACGCCGGCGTCGCCATTCCCCGCTGCACGCTCTCGACGATCGTGATGTCCTGCTGCTGGAGAACCTCGTCGATGTACCGGACGGCCTCGGCCTCGGCCTCCTGCAGCTGGTCGGTCTCGAAGAAGAAGTCCCAGGTCTCCAGCGTGCGGTCCGGCCCGGCGGGGACCACCTGGAACACCATGAAGTTGCCCCGCCCGGGGTAGCGCAGCAGGCAGGTGTTCGGCCACAGCCACCACACGGCGTGCTGGGTGACCGAGGCGCCGGAGACGTCGTAGGCGGGGTTGTCCCGCGTGCCGGCCTCGGCGAAGTGGCTGGACCAGATGCCGTGGGTCCGCACCTGGTAGGTGTCCATGTCGACCAGCGCCACGAACTCGCGGTGCGCGACGTGGCAGTGTTGACATCCTCTCCGCCCTAAAGGACGGAGATTTCCTCCACGCTGCGCGGGGAACACGCGGCGTCCGGGTGGGTTACCGCTTCGCCGCGCGGTGCCGGGACAAGTCCCGGTCTTACCTGCGCTCCACGGTCGTTTGAGTTGTCCGCCTGTCCGGCGGCCAACACGTTCAGCGCCGCGTTGACGTCCCGGTCGTGAGCTGCTCCACAGGGGCAGTCCCACGACCGGACGTTCAGCGCCATCTTGTCGTTGATCCGTCCACATGCCGAGCACATGCGGGTGGACGGGAAGAACCGGTCCACCCGGCCGAAGGTCCGCCCGTACCGGGCGGCTTTGTACTCCAGCATGGCGGTGAAGCTGGCCCAGCCCGCGTCGTGCACGGACTTCGCGAGCCGGGTCCGGCCGAGACCGGCCACGCACAGGTCCTCGACGTACACCGCTTGGTTGTCGCGGATCAACGTCGTGGACAGCTTGTGCTGCCAGTCCCTGCGGGTGTCGGCCACCCGCGCATGAGCGCGAGCGACCTGAACAACCGCCTTCTTGCGGTTCTGACTCCCTCGCTGCTTGCGTGAGAGAGCCTGTTGCAGCCGCTTGAGCTTGCGGGCCGCACGCCGCAGGAACTTCGGGGCGGCCACCTTCGTGCCGTCCGAGAGCACGGCGAAGTGGGTCAGGCCCAGGTCGATGCCGACTTCCGAGTCCAGCTCGGGCAGCGGCTCGTCGGTGGTCTGCACGACGAACGAGGCGAAGTACCGTCCGGCCGCGTCCCGGATGATCGCCACGCTCGACGGGTCCGATGGCAGCGTCCGTGACCAGCGGACCGCGAGGTCGCCGATCTTCGGCAACCTGAGTCGGCCGTTGTCGAGGACCTTGAACCGGGAGTTCTTCGTGAAACGGATGGCCTGCCGGTTGTCCTTGCGGGACCGGTACCGGGGCGGGGCCAGCGTGCGGCCCTTGCGCTTGCCGGTGACCGAGGCGAAGAAGTTGCGGTACGCGGTGTTCAGATCGGCCAGGGCCTGCTGCAACACCACGGCGGACACCTCGCCCAGCCACGCCCGTTCCGGCGTGCGCTTCGCCTCGGTGATCAGACGGCGGGACAGCTCGGCGTCCGACACGTACGGCAAGCCCTGCTCCCGGGCCTGCCGGCGCAGGCGCAACCCGTCGTTGAACACCACCCGCGCGCACCCGAACGTCCGAGCCAGCTCGATCTGCTGGACGGGCGTCGGGTAGACGCGCACGTTGTACCGCAGCTGCACGAAAAGCACCGTACCATGTTGGTTTATGGCAGAACTTGCAGATATTCGCACTGGTAGACACTGTGTTTCTGCGATGCACGTCCACTTGGTTTTCGTGACGAAGTTCCGGCACAAGGTATTCGCGGACCGGCACCTGACCCGCATGGAACAGATCATGCGGGACGTCTGCGCAGACTTCGAGGCTGAGTTGATCGAGTTCAACGGCGAGAACAACCACGTCCACCTGCTCGTGAACTTCCCGCCCAAAGTGGCGGTGGCCCGGCTGGTCAACAGCCTCAAGGGCGTGTCCTCGCGCCGCCTGCGCCAGGAGTTTCCCGACCTCGTTCGCCACTACTACCGGGCCAACAAACTCTGGTCGGGTTCGTACTTCGCGGGCTCCGTCGGCGGGGCACCACCGAGTGTCGTACGTCAGTACATCGAGCAGCAGAACCGTCCCGGTCAAGGCACTGCTCGGGCCTAGCGGCCCTCCCAGCGCGGGCCCTCACCCCCGGCCTGAAGGCCGGAGCACTGGCCCGCATTCCGGTAGCCGCCGCGACGACCACGCCGGCACCGTCGACAGGAACCGAGCGGATTGCGGGTCCTGTCCGGTCGGCGGATCGGAGTCACCGACGGCTGCGGGACACCCCGCGGTCCACGCGCCTGCGACCGGATCAGCTAGCAGCAGGTGTCGGGGCCGCAGGTGCAGCCGGCCTCGGTGTCGTCGGCGGCGGGCAGGGTGCAGTCGTCGCACTGCTCGCCTCGCCAGGCCTCGATGCCTTCGCGGATCGCGACGGCGGCGATCACCAGTGCCGCGACCGGGTCGGCCCACCACCAGCCGAGGGTCGCCGTGAGCAGCAGCCCGACCAGCACGACAGCGGACAGGTACGTGCACAGCATGGTCTGCACGGAGTCGGCGACCACGGTGGCCGAGCCCAGTTCCCGGCCGGTCCGCCGTTTCGCCAGCACCAGCAGCGGCATCACCACGACCGAGGTGGCGGCGACGGCGATCCCGACCGGTGAGCTGTCGGGCTGCTCGGCGCCGAGCAGCGCGCGGGCGGCGTCGACCGCGACCCAGGCGGCGAGGGCGAAGAAGGAGACGGCGATCAGCCGCAGGGCCAGGCGTTCCCGGGCCTCGGGCACCCGGGAGCGGAACTGCCAGATCACCACCACGGCGCTGGAGACCTCGATGAAGGAGTCCAGGCCGAAGCCGAGCAGCGCGGTCGACGACGCCGCCGCGCCCGCGCCGACGGCGACGACGCCCTCCAGCAGGTTGTATCCGGCGGTCGCGTAGGCCAGGTGCAGGCTGCGCCGGTGCAGCTGCGCGCGCCGCCGCGGCGGCAGCCGGTCGAGGCCGATCGGGCTGCTCACTTCGCCGCCTCGGCGTCCGCAGTGTGCGCGAGGATCTCCAGGAGCTCCGCCGGCGCGGCACCCAGGTTCCGGTACGCGGTGGCCATGGTGATCACCAGCCGCTCGCGGCGCCCCCACCCGGCGTACACGTCGGGAAGCTTCACCGTGGCGGCGGCCTCCCAGTAGGGCAGGCCGGCCGCGTACGCCGTCGCGGCCTGCTCGGCGACCAGCACCAGGTAGTCGCGGAACAGCCGGACCCCGGCCGCGTCGGTCACCGGGCCGTGTCCCGCAACGATGTGCCGGGCACCGGACTCGATGATCCGGTCGCAGGCCGCGATCCAGTTCCGCACCGGGCCGGTCCACATGATCGGGTGATCGCCGATGAACAGGATGTCGCCGGCGAACAGCACCCCGGCATCCGGCACGGACACCAGCACGTCCCCGCCGGTGTGCGCGGGCCCGACCTCCCACAGCTCCACCGTACGGTCGCCGACCGGCACCTCCAGCCGGCCCGAGAAGGTCCGCGCCGGCGGGGTCACGGTGATCCCGGAGAAGTCGAAGTGGCCGAAGTGCCGCCGCATGTAGTCGCCCAGCGGCGAGTCCGGCGAGCCCGGGCCGCTCAGCGCGGCGAGCTGGGCCGGCTGCACCTCGTCGGCCATCCCGTGCGCCGCGGCGGCCGAGCCGATGATCTCGGCGTCGGGGAACAGCTGGTTGCCCCAGCAGTGGTCGCCGTTGGCGTGCGTGGTGACCACGGTCGTCACCCGCGCTTGCGGCACGGCCGCGGCGATCGCCGCCCGCAGCGTCGCGGTCATCGGCAGGTCGAACTGGGTGTCCACCAGCAGCGCCCGGTCGCCGGAGACCACCAGGCCGCAGTTGCTCCAGCCCCACGTGCCGGGCGGGCTGAGGTACGCGTACGTGCCGTCGCCGACCTCGTGCAGTCCCCGCGTGTACGGAACAGCCCCCATCCGCAGCATTCTTCGCGATGTCCCCGGCGGGCACAACGCCCGGCCTGCGATCAAGGACCGGCCGGTGTAGACCAAGGGGGGTCCGTCGTCAAGGAGGTCGAGATGGCACCGCTCCTGCCGGCCGTGTCCGTGCTGCTGGTGGCCACGCTCGCGGCCGCGCCCGCACCCGCCGCCCCGGCCACCGGCGCCGCGCCGGGCGCCCCCGGTGTTGATCAGCAGTACCTGCCGGCGGACAAGTCGGGGCTGCTGACCTCGCGCACCCGGCAGAGCCGGGTCTGGGCGACCGTGCAGCGTGCGGGCGGGCTGGGCGAGATCTTCTATCCGACCATCGGCGGGCCGAGCGCCCGGTCGCTCAGCTTCGTGGTGACCGCCCGGGGCGGCGTCGCCCGCGCCGAGGTCCGCACCGAGCAGCTCGACGGGCTGCGCTTCCGGCAGAGCTTCACCGGGGCCGGGTGGCGGCTCACCGCCGACTACAGCACCGACCCGGCCCGCGCCACGGTGCTGGTCGACCTCGCCTTCGTGGCGCCGCGCGGCCACGAACTGTTCGCGATCTACGACCCGGCGCTGGGCAACTCCCGCGGCGGCGACTCGGGGCGTACCGCCGACGGGGCGCTGCTGGCCACGGACGGCGCGGTGGCGAGCGCGCTGGCCGGCTCGTTCGCCGCCACCTCCAGCGGCTTCGCCGGGGTCAGCGACGGGCTCACCGACCTGCGCGACGGCCGGATGGACTGGCGCTACTCCTCGGCCCCGGCCGGCAGCCTGGTGCAGACGGCGGCGCTGCGCGGGCCGCACACCACCCTGGCGCTGGGCTTCGCCGGCTCGGCCGCCGAGGCGCTGGGCACCGCGCGGCAGTCGCTGCGGGCGGGCTTCGGGAGCGTCGCGCGCTCGTACGCGTACGGCTGGCAGCGGTATCTGGCCGGGCTGAGCGACCCACCGCGGGTGTTGCGCGGCGCCGCGCAGCGGCAGCTCTACCGCACCTCGGCGCTGATCCTCGCGGCCTCGGAGGACAAGACCCACCCCGGCGCGTACGTCGCGGCGCCGGCCTCGCCGTGGGCGTTCGGCACCGACGACCCGTCCGGGCCCTACCACCTGGTCTGGTCCCGGGACCTCTACCAGATCGCCACCGGCCTGATCGCCGCCGGTGACCGGGCCGGTGCGAACCGCGCGCTGGACTTCCTCTTCGGCGTGCAGCAGAAGCCGGACGGCTCGTTCCCACAGAATTCCCAGGTCGACGGCACTCCGGTGTGGGGCGGCCTGCAGCTCGACGAGGTGGCGCTGCCGCTGGTGCTGGCCTACCAGCTGGGTCGTGCGGACACCTGGCCGGACGTCCGGCGGGCGGCCGACTTCCTGGCCGGGTATCCCGGTGCGCCGTTCACGCCGCAGGAGCGCTGGGAGAACCAGTCGGGCTACTCCCCCAACACCATCGCCACCGCGATCGCCGGCCTGGTGTGTGCCGCCGCGATCGCGCGTACCCACGGTGAGCAGGCCCCGGCCGAGCGGTATCTGGCCACGGCCGACTCGTGGCGGGCGCGGGTGAAGTCCTGGACGGTGACGAGCACCGGGCCGTACTCGGCCGAGCCGTACTTCCTGCGGCTGACCAAGGACGGCAACCCGGACGCCGGCACGACCTACTCCATCGGCGACGGCGGTCCGGCCGGCGTGGACCAGCGCCGCGTGGTCGATCCCAGCTTCCTCGACCTGGTGCGCCTCGGTGTGCTGCCGCCCGCCGACCCCGACGTGGTCAACACCCTGGCGGTCGTCGACGACCAGCTCGGCGTGGCCACCCCGCGGGGCTTGTTCTGGCACCGGGCGTCGTTCGACGGCTTCGGCGAGCAGCTCGACGGCAGCCAGTGGGAGTTCAACGAGCCCGACGGCTCGCTGGTCTCGCGCGGCCGGGCCTGGCCGCTGCTCAGCGGCGAACGCGGCGAGTACGAGATCGCCGCCGGCGACCTGCGCGCCGCGGCCGGCCGGCTGGCCGCGATGGCCCGCGCCACCGGACCGGGCGGCATGCTGCCCGAGCAGGTCTGGGACCACACGCCGCCGGCCGGGCAGCCCGGCTTCGCGCCCGGCACGCCCACCTTCTCGGCGACGCCGCTGGCCTGGACGCACGCGCAGTACCTGCGGCTGGCCCGCGACCTGGCGGCGGGGCCGGGTCGTCGAGCAGCCCGCCGTGGTCGCCGAGCGCTACCTGGGGCCGCCAAACGCCTGACCTTTACCGATGACCAGCACGTCCGGAGAACGCGTTCTTTGTCACGCGGAACAGTTCTCACGGTGAGCCCGGGAATGCCAATCGTAGGCCCACGACATCCCGCGTCATCACCATCGGAAGTTGAGTCATGAAACGTGGTCTGCGCAACATCCGGATCAGCACCCGCCTGGTCGCCGCGATGGTCGTTCTGCTGGGCTTCCTGGTCACGGCCATCGTCATCGGCCTGACGGCGATCTCGGGCCAGGCGAACGCGACCCGGCGGCTCGCCGACTACTCCGCCACGAGCCGGCTGGCCGAGCAGGTGAAGTTCCGCTCGGCCGATTTCAACGGCTGGCAGACCGCGTACGCGTTCGACATCGTCCGCGGCGTCCCCGGCGCGGCCGCCGACACCGCCGACGCCCGCAGCGCCTTCCTCACCTCGGCGGCCGCGTTCCGCCGGGAACTCGAGGCCCTGCGCGGCGGGCGCCTCACCGCCGCCGAACGCCGCCACATCGACAGCATCACCGCGCGGTTCGACGACTTCATGGCTCTCGACCGGACCATCGCCGAGGACTACCGGGGCGGCACGGCCGCGGGCCTGGGCCGGGCGAACACGCTGGTGGCGGTCGACGAGATCAAGATCTTCAACGAGATCACCGTCGACGTCGACGCCCTCACCACCGCGATCGACGCCGAGGCGACCGCGGCGGTGGACGACGCCACCGCGGCCGCCGGCCGCTCCGCGCAGGTGATGGTGGCGGTCGGCATCCTGACCGTGCTGTTCGGCGCCGTCCTCGCGTTCCTGCTGATCCGCTCGGTGGTCCGGCCGCTCGGCGTGCTCAACCACCGGCTCGCGGAGATCGCCGACGGCGACGGCGACCTGACCCAGCGCATCCAGGACCACGGCCGGGACGAGATCACCCAGGCCGCCGGCGGGTTCAACCGCTTCGCCGACCGGATGCAGCAGCTCATCGTCGCCGTCGCCGCCGGCGCCCGGCAGGTCTCCGAGGCCGCCGGCGAGCTCAGCACGGTCAGCACGCAGCTGGCCGGCGGCGCGCAGGAGACCAGCGCCCAGGCGGGCGTGGTCAGCACCGCCGCCGAGGAGGTCTCCGCCATCGTCTCGACCCTGGCGGCCTCGGCCGAGGAGATGAACGCCTCCATCTCGGAGATCTCCCGCAGCGCCACCCGGGCCGGCGCGATCGCCGCGTCCGGGGTCCGGGCCACCGACGAGGCCGGCGAGACCGTGGCCCGGCTGGGCGTCGCGTCCGCCGAGATCCAGACCGTGGTCAAGCTGATCACCGACATCGCCGCACAGACCAACCTGCTGGCCCTCAACGCCACCATCGAGGCCGCCCGCGCCGGCGAGCTCGGCAAGGGGTTCGCCGTGGTCGCCGGCGAGGTCAAGGAGCTGGCGGGGCAGACCGCCCGGGCCACCCAGGAGATCGCCGGCAAGGTCGGCGCGATCCAGCTGGGCAGCGAGGCGGCCGCCGCGGCCATCACCCACATCGCCGGGGTGGTGGCCGAGATCAACGACACCCAGCTGACCATCGCCTCGGCCATCGAGGAACAGACCGCCACCACCGAGGAGATGGCCCGCAACGTCGCCGAGACGGCGGTCGGGGCGGGCGAGATCGCCACCACCATCGTCGGTGTCGCCGGGGCCGCGCAGGAGGCCAGCGCCGGGGCGCAGACCACCCAGGCCACCGCCCGCAGCCTGGTGGGGGCCGCGACCACGCTCGATCAGCTGGTCGCCGGCTTCCGCTACTGACCGGCGCGGTGCTCGAACAGGCCCCGCACCTGGGCGTCCACCTTGGTGAACGTGGTGTCGAGGGCGTCGGTGAGCAGCCGGCCGACCTCGCGGAAGTCATCGCGGACGGCGTCGTCGTGCATCGCGTTGCCGGCCGCCTGGAAGGCGTCGTCGACCTCGGCGCGCAGCCGGCCGATCGCGTCCGCGACCTCCCGGTCGGTACTCGCCTGCTCGACGTGCAGCTTCAGCTTCAGGGCCAGCGCCTCGACCCGGTCGGCCAGGTCGTGCCACTGGGAGGACTGCTCGGACATCGCCATCTCCTTCTCCGTTCCGGCCACCGCCCCGGCGGCGGTGGCCCGCTGTCACGGCGAGCGACGCCGCAGCGTCACCGCGCCCAGCATCAGCGCGATCACCGCCGCCGCCAGGATGATCGCCAGGTCCCGCCACATCCGCGGGGTGGCCGCGGCGTGCGTGCCCACCTCGGTCAGCGCCTCGACCGCGTACGACATCGGCAGCACGTCGCTGATCGCCTGGAGCCAGCCCACCATCTGCTCGCGGGGCACGAACAGCCCGCACAACAGCACCTGGGGCAGCACCACCGCGGGCATGAACTGCACGGCCTGGAACTCGCTGCGCGCGAACGCGCTGACGAACAGCCCCAGCGCCATGCCCAGGACCGCGTTGCCGATCACGATCAGCGCGACCAGCCAGGGGTTGCCCACGGTGTCCAGGCCGAGCAGCCCGTACGCCAGCGCCGAGGCCACCGCCGCCTGCACCGCGGCGGCGCCGGCGAACGCGACGCCGTAGCCGAGCAGGATGTCCAGCTTGCCGATCGGCGTGGTGAGCAGCCGCTCCAGCGTGCCGGTGGTCCGCTCCCGCAGCATCGCCACGCTGGTCAGCAGGAACATCATGGTGAACGGGAAGACGCCCAGCAGCACCAGCGCGACCCGGTCGAAGGTGGCGGGCTGCGCGTCGAACATGAACCGCAGCAACGTCAGCAGCAACGTCGGCACCACCAGGATCAGCGCGATCGTCCGGCGGTCGTGGCGCAGCTGGCGCAGGATCCGGCCCGCGGTGGCGAAGGTGGCCCGTCCGGACATCGTCACACCGCCCCCTTCATCCGCGGCTCGCGCGCCTCGCCGTCCAGGACCATGCTCAGGAACGCCGTCTCCAGGTCGCTGGTGCCGGCCCGGCGGCGGACGGCGTCCGGGGTGTCGTCGGCGATCAGCCGGCCGTCGCGGATCAGCAGCAGCCGGTCGCACCGGCCCGCCTCGTCGAGCACGTGACTGGAGACCAGCAGCGTGGTGCCGGCCTCGGCCAGGGCGTGGAACCGCAGCCACAGGTCCCGGCGGACCACCGGGTCCTGCCCGACGGTGGGCTCGTCCAGCACCAGCACCTCGGGGCGGCTCAGCAGGGCGCAGGCCAGCGACGCCCGGGCCCGCTCCCCACCGGACAGCGCGGCCACCAGCCGGCCCGCGACCGGGTCCAGCCCGACGTCGTGCACCGACTCGTCCGCGGTGGTCCGGGGCAGGCGGTGCAGGGCGGCGAAGTAGCGGGCGTTCTCCCGGACGGTCAGGTCGGCGTAGACGCTGGGCGCCTGCGTGACGTAGCCGATCCGGCGGCGCAGCCCCGGCGTGCCCGCCGGCCGGCCGAGCACCGTGACGGTGCCGGCGCGCACCTTCTGCACGCCCACGAGGCAGCGCATCAACGTGGTCTTGCCGCTGCCGTTGGGGCCGAGCAGACCCGTCACGCTGCCGCGCCGCACGGCGAAGTCCAGGCCGTGCAGCACCTGCCGCCCGCCCCGGTCGACCACGAGCCCGTCAACCTCGATCGCGGTGTCCATCGCTGCTCCCGTCGCCCCCGGCGAGCCGGTGGCGCGCCGCGACGCGCCCGTCCGGATGCTCTGCAGGCGATCGTGCCTCGCGCGCGCCGGGATGCGCAGGGCCGAAGGTCCCGGACCGGAGGCGCGGGCCGGCAAGGCCGTTCGACCCTGGTCGCCGCGCGCGCCGGCGACCGACGATGGGGGACGAGCGGAGGAGGCCACGCATGCATCCGATCCGGACCTTGAGCGTCACGCTGACGGCCACCGCACTGGTGGTCGTTGTTTCGGCCGCCCCGGTGACACCCGCTGCCGCGGCCGCGCCCCCGCCCGCCGGCACCGGACGGCTCATCGCGCTGGGCTCGCTGGGCGGCGGGCAGTCCTGGGCCGAACGGATGAACGCGCGCGGCGACCTGATCGGCGGCACGACCGACGCCGCCGACACCTGGCACGCCGCGGTGTGGTGGCACGGCCGGTCCGCCCCCACCGCGCTGGGCGTGGACCGTGCCTCCCCCACCGCGATCAACGACCGCGGCCACATCGCCGGGCAGCTCTGGGACGGCGGGCTGTTCCTGTGGCGCCGCGGCGCCGTCACCCGCCAGTCGTCACCCGCGGGCACCAGTCTCGAGGCGGTCGCCGTCAACAACCGCGACCAGGTCGTCGGCACCGCCTACGACCAGGACGGCGCCACCCGCGCCTTCCTGTGGCAGCGCGGGCAGCTGACGATGCTGTCCACGCCGGCCGCCGCGGACAGCTCCGCGGTGGGCATCAACAACCACGGCCAGATCGTCGGCGTGGTGACCCCGCGTGAGACCGCCGCCGAGCAGGCCGTCCTGTGGCAGCGCGGCCGGCTGACCGGGCTCGGGACCCTCGGCGGCCCGGCCAGCACCCCGGTGGCGATCAACGACCGCGGCCAGGTGGCCGGCAACAGCACCGTCCAGGGCTCGGCCGCCGACCACCCGTTCCGGTGGCAGCGGGGCCGGATGACCGACCTGCTGGCGGGCACCACCGCCACCTCCGGCCGGGCGTACGCGCTCAGCGGCACCGGGCTGGTCGCCGGCTCCGCGAGCGGGAGCACCGGTGAGTCGCGGCCCGTGCTGTGGCGGGCCGGCCGGATGACCGACGTCGGCCTGCCCGGCCACGTCGGCCTGGCCACCGCCGTGAACGACCGCGGTGACGTGGCCGGCCCCACCTGGGCGGACCCGCAGGGCCTGGCCGTGCCGTTCCGCCGGCAGGACGGCCGGACCACGCTGTTCCCCGAGCCCACCGGCGACATCGCGATCCGGGTCGTCGGCATCGATCAGCACGGCACGATCGCGGTGGCGCTGGAGACCACAAGCTCCGGGCTGACCCTGCTGCGATCGGCCCCGAAGGGAGAACCAGTCCGATGACGAGGAAACAGAATCTCGCCAAGTCGCGCCGGTGTTACGCGCTGGCCATCGCCAACCTGAACAACCGCGCCGAGTACCACTTCTGGCTGGCCCGGGCCAACACCTTCGGGGAGCTGGCCCGGCACTGACGCGCCACCCTCAGTCATTGACTGTCATCCATGCGTACCGTAGCTTTCGCCTGAGGAAAGCGCATTCCTGGCGCCCGACGGAGGAGGACGGTGCGATGACACGAAGCCCCGGACGGCGGTACGGCCCCGGGCTGGTGGCCGTCGGCGGCGCCGCCGCGCTGCTGGCCGCGGCCGTGCTGACGCCCACCCTCGCCGCGGCCGCCGCCGCGACGACGTACTACGTCGCGACCACCGGCAACGACGGCAACGCCGGCACCCAGGCGGCGCCGCTGGCCACCATCCAGCGGGCGGTCAGCCTGGTGCCGGCCAGCGGGACGATCGCGGTCCGCGGCGGCACCTACGCGCTGACCACGAACATCCAGATCACCAGGAGCGGCACGGCCGCCGCCCCGATCACGCTCACCGCCTACCAGGGCGAGAAGGTGACCATCGACGGCGAGGCACTGCCGTACACGCCGGGTGCGGTGGGCTCGACCATCCCCAGCGCCGGCCGGGGCGCCATCCACATGGAGGCGTCCTACTGGCGGCTCACCGGGCTGGAGATCGTGCACGGCCCGTACGGCGTCTACTGCCACAACTGCACCGGCAACACCTTCGAGCGGCTGGTCACCCACGACAACTACGAGACCGGGTTCCAGTTGCAGGGCAGCTCGGCGAACAACACCATCCTCAACCTGGACAGCTACCACAACCGCGACCCCCGCAAGAACGGCGAGAGCGCCGACGGCCTGGGCATCAAGGAGGGCAGCGGCACCGGCAACGTGGTGCGCGGCGCCCGGCTGTGGAACAACATCGACGACGGCTTCGACGCCTGGAGCTTCAGCTCGCCGATCACGGTGCAGGGCAGCATCGCCTACGGCAACGGCTACAACCGCTGGAACATCCCGAGCTTCTCCGGCGACGGCAACGGCTTCAAGCTCGGCGGCAGCAGCGGCACCGGGCCGGCTGCCGGCCACACCGTCAGCAACAGCATGTCGTTCAGCAACGCGGCGCACGGCTTCACCGACAACGGCAACACCGGCGCCATCGTGATCAGCCGCAGCACCGCGTACCGCAACACCAAGACCGGTTTTGACGTCGACGGCGGCTCCACCTCGCGGCTGACCGCCAACCTGGCCGTCGGCAACGCCACCGCGGTCGCGCTGGGCGGCTCGACGGCGTCCGGCAACTCCTGGAACCTCGGCGGCACCTGGACCCTGCTGAGCACCGACCCGGCGACGATCACCGGCCCGCGTACCGCCGACGGCGCGATCCCCTCGTCGAGCTTCCTGGTGCCGGCGAACGGCGCCGCCGTGGGCGCGAAGATCTGACCCCGGGCCGGTACAGGTCCTGACTACCCGGGCCTTTGGTCCCGACCTGGTCCGCGAACGCCCGGCTGAGCTCAACCGCACCGTAGAAAGGACGACGTACAGCAGGACAGGGGCCGAATCGGATCGGCGCCGGGCGGAGCGGAGCAGCACTCATGAAGGTCGTTCTCAGACGTGGGGCCGCCGTCGCCGGCGCCTCGGCCGCCGGTGTCGCGGGGGTCCTGCTGACCGGGTCGCCGGCCGCGGCGCACGAGAAGTGGTTCGTCGACGAGCCGGGCTCCTACCCGACCGACTGGGCGTTCGTGCTGCGTCCGGTCACCCTCGGCCTGATCATCGCCGTCGTGCTGGTGACGGCGCTCTGGCGGTACGTGGCGGTGCGCTACCTGCCCACGCCGGAGCTGCCGCAGCTGAGCTTCATCGGCCGCATCGTCCCGTACGTGCCCCGGCTGCTCGCCATCCACCTCGGCGTCTCGCTGCTGGCCGCCGCGGTCTCCGGGCACTTCCTCACCCACGACCTCGAGGTCGAGCACCTCGGCGGCGGCGCGGCCCTGCTGCTCGCCGAGGGCGCGCTCGGCATCTGGTTCATCACCGGCATCCGGCTGCGGCCGGCCGCGCTGCTGCTGGCCGTCGCCGGCCCGCTGGCGCTGCTGGTCACCGGGCCGGTCGGGCTGCTGTCGGCGATGGACCTGCTCGGCGTCGCGGTGTTCCTGGCCTTCGTGCCGCCCTCGGACGCCGCCTTCGGCCGGGTGGAGCCGGACCCCGCGCTGCTGCGCCGGGCCCTGTTCGGCCTGCGGCTGGGCGCCGGCGGGGCCCTCATCACCCTGGCCTTCGCGGAGAAGCTCGCCAACCCGGCCCTGGCCCGGGAGACCGTGCACCTGTACCCGCAGCTCGACGTCTTCGCCCTGGTCGGCATCCACCTGCCGGTGGACACCTTCGTCGCCGTCGCCGGCGTGACCGAGCTGCTCTTCGGCCTGCTGGTGATCTCCGGCGCGCTGCCCCAGGTCGCCGTGCTGGTGGCCGGCATCCCGTTCAACGCGACCCTGCTGCTGTTCGGCGGCACCGAACTGCTCGGCCACCTGCCCGTCTACGGCGTCTTCCTCACGCTGCTGGCGTACGGGTCGAACCCGCGGACCGCGGCGCTGGTGCGCTGGCTGCCGGCGGTCCGGACCCGGCTGCTGCGCCGCCCGGCACTGGTGAGCTGAACCCCGCGGTGCGGCGCAGCAACAGGACGGCGCCGAGCACGTACAGCAGCACGACGGCCGGCTCTCCCGGGTCGTGGGCTACCGCGCCCGGGACGCCGGCCGCGACCTGGGCCGGCATCGCGACCACGTAACCCACCTGGTGCAGGATCCCGGCGAGCAGCGCGAGCACGCCGAGCGGATACCCCCACGCGGCACGCCGCCACAACAGCACCGCCGCGGCGGCGTAGAGCGGCACCAGCAGGCTCAGGTCCAGCGCCATCCCCAGGTGCACGACGGTGTCGGTCTCGACCAGCCGGCTGCCGGCCGGCACGTCCCCGGTGACGGCGTTGACGACGGCCACCGCCACCCACATGCCGCCGAGCGCGACCGCGAGCGTGCCGAGCACCACGGCGGCGCCGCGCACCCCCGGCCCGGCGCCGACCCGCTCGGCGAACACGGCCCCGTCGGCGGCGGCCAGGTGCAGCACCAGCGCGATCAGCGCGCCCGCGAGCACGGCGGCGTGCAGCAGGAACAGGTCGTTGAACCCGGTGCCGAACAGGTGGTAGCAGTACGTGTAGACCAGGTACGCGAGCAGGCTGATGGTGACCAGCCACGCTCGCACCGAACCACGCCGGACGGCCCGGTCCGCGACCGCGAGCCCCGGCACGGCCACGGCCGCGGTGACCAGATCGTCAGCCCGCAGCATCGCCGCGGTGGACGCCGGGCCGGCGTACACCCCGTCGATCAGCAACCCCGCCAGCGCCGCCGCCAGTGCCGGCACCGCGGCGGCCACGGTGAATCCCTGCGCTCTGCGAACCGCGGTGCTCATCGGGCACGCTCCCCTTCACGAGGGCGCCGGCCCGCGCGGGACAGCTCCGGCGGCACCACCGCCCGCCTTCCCGGCCACCGTAGGACCGGCCCCGCGCCCCGGCCAGAGCCGGAGGTCCCGGCCCGGGCAGCCCTTTCCGGCACCGCACCCGACGGGTGGGTGGAAGGCTGCCGGGCGAGGGCAACGGGAATCCTCCCGGTGCCGCCCGGCGGTCAGGCCGGCCCGGACAGGGGCTCCTGCGGCCAGTTGAGGACCTTGGCGCCGAGCACCGCCGCCTGCAGCGTGAAGCGGTGCGCGGGATCGGCGGGGTCGTAGCCGGTCAGCGTCCGGACCCGGGCCAGGCGGTAGGTGACGGTCCGCACCGACACGTGCAGCCGCTTGGCCGACTCGGTGGCCACCGCCCCGGTGGCGAAGTACGCCTCCAGGGTGTCGAGCAGCGGCCCGGCGCCGCCGCGGGTCCCGGTGAGCGGGCTCAGCACGGCCTGCACCAGGTCCACGATGGCCGGCTGGTCGCGCAGCAGCACCCGGTAGATGAGCAGGTCGTGCGCGTTGATGACCGCGGTCTCGCTGTGCAGCCGGCCGGCCATGGTGAGCGCCTCCCGGGCCTCCTCGTAGGAGCGGGCGATGCCGTACAGGCCGGGGTGGGCGCGGCCGACGGCGACCCGCCAGGGCCGGCCGCGGGGCAGCCGGCTCAGCTCCTGGTGCATGAGCCGGCCCAGCTCGTTGCTCGCGTCCAGCGCGGGCGACAACCGGCCCGCCGGC
This sequence comes from Actinoplanes sp. NPDC049599, assembly GCF_044465625.1. Taxonomy (NCBI): domain Bacteria; kingdom Bacillati; phylum Actinomycetota; class Actinomycetes; order Micromonosporales; family Micromonosporaceae; genus Actinoplanes; species Actinoplanes sp. NPDC049599. The sequence continues at coordinate 232,272 of NZ_JBITLX010000006.1, read as the reverse complement.
CCGGCGTCCGCCGGCGCCAGCACGACCAGCAGACCGTCCTTGGTGGCGACCAGGACGTCGCGGTCGCCGAGCCGGTCGAACACGACCGTCTCCAGGGCGCTGATCGCCGCGTCGGCGTCCGGCAGCCGCCGGCTCGGCGCGGCCAGCGCCACCTGGTGCACCCGGGCCAGGTCGAGCCCGAACGGCTCGGCCCGTTCCACCAGCGTGCCCAGGTCGGAGTCGCCGCGCAGCAGGTCGTCGATCAGCTCCCGGCGCAGCGACTCCTCGCGGCGCACCAGATCCCGGCGGGCGACCGCGTAGCCCTCGGCGAGCGTCGCCACCGCGGCGTCGACGACCTGCAGGACGGCGGACGCGGCGGCCCGCACCGCCTCCCGGTCGCGCGACCGGACCACCATCGGCAGGTCCTGCCACAGCCGGCGCGCGGCGGACAGGTAAAGCTGCACCACGCGTCCGGCGGAGATGCCCTGCTCGGCGGCGCGCCGGCCGAGCAGCCCGACCGCGTCCAGCTCACGGCGCTTGGCCCGGCGGCCGTGGGTGGCCGCGTCGGCGAGCAGCGGCAGGTAGTCACCGAGCAGCTCCACCGGCACGCCGCCGGCGTCGCGGCTGGCTCCCTCGGCGACCTCGACCAGCCACGCCTCCGCCGGCTCCGGCGCGGCCGGCTTGCGCCCCGCGCCTCGTCGTCTGCTGTCGGACACATCCGCCTCGCTCCCGCCGAGGGCCCGGCGCCTCATCAGCCGTCGTTGCCGACAGTCGGCAGTCTAGACCCGCGAAGTCCGGCCGTCGTGGCCCTGCGGGCATCGGCCGGGCATCGGCCGGGCATCGGCCGGGCATCGGCCGGGCATCGGCCGGGCACCGCGATGATGGAGGCCACCCGCCGACCACCCGCCCCGCACGAGCCGGGGCGTCGCCGGGTCGCGCCCGTCGACCAGGAAAAGGAGCCCGCCATGACCGCGATGCGCGTCCAGGACGTGATGACCACCGAGGTGATCACCGTGCCCGGCCACGCGACGGTCGCGGACGTCGTCACCCTGCTCACCGAGCGGCAGATCAGCGCCGTGTCCGTCACCGACCGGCACGACGTCGTGCTCGGCGTGGTCTCCTGGACCGACCTGCGCGACAAGGTCACGCGCGGCCGGCGGGCGCGAGCGCTGCGGGAGTGCCCGCAGGGCACCACGGTGGAGGTGATGAGCGGCCCGGCGCTGACGATCGGCGCGGAGGCGTCGCCGGCGGCCGCCACCCCGGATGATGCACCGGCGCGGCGTGGGCCGGCTGCTGGTCGTCGACGCCGACCGCGAGCCGCGGGGCATCGTCACCCGGTCGGACCTGCCCAAGATGCCCGGCTGCGCGGCCGGTGGACCGGGCCTCCCGCCGCCCGCCCGGCGCGCCGGCGGACCGGGCCTCCCGCCGCCCGCCGGCGCGCCGGTTGCCGACGACCGGCAAGCAAGGACGCGATTCCTCGCCGTCGCCGGCCGTGGTCGGCGGCGCGTGATGCGGCGAAGGTGGAGACGGACAGTTCATCCGGAACGGACCAGGGCCGCGGAGCCCGGGAAGGTGCCGACCATGCAGTGGCAAGTGGATGACGTGATGACGCGAGAAGTGATCACCGTGGGTGCCGACACCCCGGTCGGTCAGGTCGCGAGCCTGCTCGACCGCGAGGGCATCAGCGCCGTACCGGTCACCGCCGAGGCCGGCCGGGTGCTGGGGGTCGTCTCCCAGGCCGATCTGCTCGACGACGTCGCGCACGGCGCGCGGCAGCCGCGCAGCGACCAGCGGGCCGCCCCGGCCGCCCGGGCCGGAGACGTGATGACCGCCCCCGCTCTGTGGATCAACCCCGACGCTTCGCTGTCGCAGGCCGCCCGCACCATGCAGGACCGCAACGTCCGCCGGCTGCTCGTCACCGGGCCGCACGGGCGCCTGCTGGGCGTGGTGTCCCGCGGCGACCTGCTGCGCCCGTACGCGCGGTACGACGCGGCGATCCGCCGCGAGGTCGAGGCAGTGCTGCGCCGCCGGCTGTGGATCCGCCCGGAACAGGTCGGTGTGCGGGTGCACAAGGGCACCGCGACGCTGACCGGCGCGGTGGGCCGGCGCTCCACCGCCGACATCGTCACCCGGCTGGCCCGGGCCGTGCCGGGGGTCTCCGAGGTCGACAACCGCATCCGCTACGACTTCGACGACGCCGACCTGGCCCGCTCCAAGGTCAGCCGCACCCACCCGTTCAGCGCGGAACCGTTCCGCCCGGACGCCCCGCAGCGGCGGCGCCTCCGGCTGGGCGGCAGCCAGCGGCACCGGCAGGCCCAGGGTGTCTGACCCGATGGCGCACTCTCGCCGGGCCGTGGCCTCCCGGGGCCCGGCGCGTCCGGCCGCGCCCGGTCGCGGTCCGCCGGCGGTCCGGTGTTCCTCCGACGACCGCCAGGGCGAAGCAGATCAGCTTCGGCCCTTTTTTGCTGCCCGGCTTCCCCGAATCACAGGTTGGACATGAGCCTCGACATGCACGTCACCGACCCGAACCGTTTCGCCGCCGTGCGGGCCTCGCTGAGTGAGGAGTTCGCGCTGCAGACGGCGCGGCTGAAGGAGTTCACCGAGATCAACGCCGACACCGGCGACCCCGGCGAGGCGCACAACCGGGCGGCGCTGCTGGCCGCCACCCGGCAGGCGCTGGAGCAGATCACCGGCGCGCTGCGCCGGATCGCCGAGGGCACGTACGGCCACTGCGAGAAGTGCGGCGCCGCGATCCCGGCCGAGCGGCTGGAGGCGTTGCCGCGCGCCCGGTTCTGCGTGCCGTGCCAGCAGAAGCACCACGGCTGAGACAGCCGCAGACGTGCCAAGAAGGAGCGTGGATCGTGCCCGGAAGGCGGCGCACCGCGGCACGGTCACCGGCTCCTGGGGTGACGCGGGCGGATCCGCCGGTGCGCCGGGGCCGCGTCGTCGACATCACCGGCTGCGTCGGCGGGCTCGCGCACCTGATCCGCCGGTACCGGCAGCCCGTGCCCGCCGGCGGTGTAGTGGTGGCCTGCCGGCCGCTGCCGTCCGCCGCAGCCGACCAGAAGGTGACCCGCCGGTGCTGTTCATCAACACCGTACGCGCCGCTGCCGTCGGCGCCGGCGCGGCTGCGGGCACCCTGCTGGTCGTCGACGGCACTCCGCATCCCGCGCTGGCGTGTCGGGGGCGCATAGGGCACAGCGCCTGGAGCATCCTAGGAACCTAGCTGCTTGGTGATGACCCTTGCGTGTCCGATGTGGTTTCTGTAAGACGTGAGCATGGCGCCCACGGATGACGAGATCTCCGCCCAGCTTCAGCCGGACATACCGCACGCGGCCCGCATCTGGAACTACTGGATGGGCGGCAAGGACAACTTCGCCGCCGACCGGGCCGCCGGTGACGCGGTCGCCCAGGTCTATCCCGAGATCGTGCTGATGGCACAGCACTCCCGCCGGTTCCTGATCCGGGTCGTGCACTACCTGGCCGCCGAGGCCGGCATCCGGCAGTTCCTCGACATCGGCACGGGTCTGCCGACGATGCAGAACACCCACGAGGTCGCCCAGGCGGTCGCGCCCGGGTCGCGGATCGTCTACGTGGACAACGACCCGCTGGTGCTGGTGCACGCCCGCGCCCTGCTGACGCAGTCCGGCGGCGAGGGCCGCACCACGCACGTGGCCGCCGACTACCACGACCCCGGCCTGATCCTGGCCGAGGCGGGCAAGGTGCTCGACTTCTCCGAGCCGATCGGCGTGATGTTCATGGGGGTCATGGGCTACGAGCCGGACCTGACGGTGGTGTCGTCCATCGTGAACCGGGTGATGGAGGCGACCCCGTCCGGCAGCTATCTGGTGCTGTGGGACGGCACGAACACCACTCCGGCCGTGGTGGAGGGTGCGGCGCGGCTGGCGCAGAGCGGCGGGGTGCCGTACATCCTGCGCAGCCCGGCGGAGATCGGCGGGCTGTTCGACGGGCTGGAGCTGGTGGAGCCGGGCCTGGTGCAGATCACCGGCTGGCGCCCGGAGGGCGAGCCGGAGTGGCTGGACGCGTACGGGGCGGTGGCGCGGAAACCCTGAGGTGTCAGGCGGAGGCCGGGGACGGGCGGGACTGGCCGACCGGGCCGGCGGTGCTCATGACCTCGTGGCACCACTTCATCGCGGTGAGGTAGGCGTTGACCGCGCCGTCGGAGTCGAGCAGCCCGGCAAGCCCGGCCGCGTCGCCGTTCTCGTAGTCCCGGACGGCCGTCAGGATGTGCCCCAGCCCGCCCGCCCGCTCGGCGAGGGCGGCGCTGGTCTCCTCCGACAGCGGCAGCTGCCGCACGACCTCCGCCGGGGACTGGCCGATCAGCTCGGCAACCCCGGAGAGCAGCCCCACGCTGAACGCCGCGTCGCCGGAGAGCCCGATCCGCTGGGCCACCGTCTGGCACATCCGGGCCCGGGTCAGCGTCACCGCCAGCTGGTTCTCGGCGCCCTCGGTCAGGCCGCCGAGCACCATGAGGGTGACCCACTGACGGATGGTCGGCAGCCCGAGCAGGACCGCGGCCTCGTGCACCGACGACACCCGGGTCCGCACGCCCGACGCCGCCGAGTTGGTGGCCTGCAGCAGCCGGTACGTCAGGGCGGGGTCGCTGGCGACGAGCGAGACGACCTCGTCGAAGTCGACCTCGGCGGCGGCGAGGGCGGCGACCAGCCGCACCCGTCCCAGCCGGGCCGGCGAGAGCTCGACCATGCTGACCACGTGCGGGCGGCCGAGCACGTGCCCCTGGAAGAGGTGGAAGCCGAGGTCGAACGCCCGGTGCAGCTGCTCCTCGGTCTCCAGCCGCTCGGCGATCAGCTGCACGTTGGGGAAGTCCTCCTGGCAGCGCCGCACGATGCCGTCGATGACGTCCGCCTCGGCCCGGAGCACGTCGACCTTCACGTACGTGGCCAGCGGCAGCAGCCGGTCGTGCGCCCCGGGCAGATAGTCGTCGAGCGCGATCGTGAAGCCCCGGCCCACCAGCTCCTTGACGCCCTCGACAACCGCATCGTCCACGTCGACCGTCTCGATGACCTCCAGCACGGTCTGGTCGGAGTCGAACGGGATCGGCAACTCCCCGACCAGGAACTCCCGCGTGACGTTGATGAAGCACGCCCGGCCGCCGACCAGCTCCTCGAGCCCGAAATCGGTGAACGCGGCGACGATGACCCGGCTGGTCGCGTCCGCGGAGCGCCGGGAGGCCTGGGTGGCCTCCACGGCGTCACGGAACAGCAACTCATAGGCGACGACATCGCCAGACCGGTCGTAGATCGGCTGCCGCCCCACGTGCACCAGGGGTAGCTCCGCATCGCCTCGTTCCACTCGATCAGGCTAGCCACGCCCCGTGCGAAGCGTGGCGAAACGGAAAAGGGCGGTGACGACGAAGAGGGTGAAATCGTCGCGGACCTTCGCGTCGACGGACACCGGCAGCCGGATCCGCCCGGCCTCGACCATCCCCCGTACGGCGGGACGGCTCAGCCCGAAACCGGCCGTGAGCAGCTTCGCGACCCGGATCGGCGCGGGCAGCTCGAAGCGGACGATCACCTCGAGCGGCGCCGGATCGTCACCGCCGAGATCGTAGAACGGCAGGTCGGTCTCCAGCTCCCAGGTGCCGGTCCAGTCGAGCCGGTGGGCGGACCGGCGGGCGAAGGCCGCGTCCATCGTCAGCCGGCGCACCAGCGCCGCGTCGTTGTTCTCGAACCTCCGCAGCTGCTCACCCGGCAGGGCCCGCACGTTCACGCGCTCGTGGACGGGAATCTTCGACGTGCGGCCGCACAGCTCGCAGCAGATCAGCATCCAGACGTCGAGCAGCTTGGCGTTCGCGTTCACCCGGAACTTGCCGGTGGGCCGGTGCCGGCTGGACCGGCACGACACGCAGGCCTTGACGACGGCGGGCAGCCCGAGCTCCCGGACCACCCACAGCGCCTTGCGGTCGACGTCCGGGCCGGCACCGGAAAAGGGCAAAGAGGTATGACGGTGACTACTCATGGTTCGGCGACTCCCAGTTCACGGAGGAGGCGCGGCGTCACACCCGACGCCGCGTGAAGGAAGCCCGCACGGCTGAGCCGGTGCGGGCTTCCAGCGACATGCCGAACCGAGGCGGGGAGTTCCTCGACCCGCCGTCAACCCGCGCATGCGCCACTGGTTACCGATCCATGGCTGCCATGGTGGGCGACCGGCGGGCGGCGAGCAACGGAGTTTCCGTGCGGGAGTGCCGGAGACCTGCTCGTCACCGCCGGCGAGCGGGACTCCGCTCTGCGGCTGTGGCAGCTCGGGTGAACTCCGCGACGAGCCTGCCGAGCTCCGCCGGGGCGGTGACGGGCATCAGGTGGCCGGCGTCGGCGACGGTGACGACCGTGGATTCCGGCAGCCGGCCGGCGAGGCGGGCGATCAGGCGGTGCACCGGCGGCGGGCTGTCGGCACCTTGGATCAGCAGCACCGGCCGGTCGACCGCCGGGTCGAAGCTCCACCCGGCGACCGCAGGGGTCTCGCTGGTGAAGAAGTCCCCGCTGTGCCTCGCCGCGTGGTCGACGAGTCCGGCGCCGAGCACGTCGTCCAGGACGCCGCGGTAGCCCGGTCCACACACGAGGGTCATGAAGGTGCCGAAGGCCGCCCCGTGGTCACCCCGGGCGATCGCCGCCGTCACCGACCCCATCGCCCGGCCGAAGGCCGCGTGCAGCTCGTCCGCGTCGGCGGGATCGATCAGGGCGTCCACCAGCGGTGGTTCACAGAGCGCGACCGTACGGACGGACGAGGGGTGATCGACCGCGAGCTGGAGGGCGATCGTGGAGCCCGACGAGTGCGCGACGACGTGGGCGGGAGCGGCGTCCAGCCGCCGCAGCAGGGTGGCGGCGTGGCGGGCGTGGTCGGCCACGGTCAGCCCGGCCGGCACGGGGTGTCCGGTGTAGCCGGCCCGGACCATCCGGATCACCCGGTGGTGCCGCAGCTCGGGCGTGGCGGCCAGCGGCGTGAGCCAGTCGGCGAGGCCGCCGCCGTGGATCAGCAGCAGCGGCTCGCCGGCGCCGCCGGAGTCGGTGTGGGCGACCTCGGCGCCGTCGATGCGCGACCATTAGGGCAGTGTGCAGGTCGGTCATGATCAGTCCTTCGGGGCCATGCGGCGTAGAGCCGGATCTCGATGCCGTCCGGGTCGTGCAGCCCGACCAGGACGGAGCCCACCCTGGTGCCCGGTGACGATGCCGCCGTGCGGCTGGCCCAGGTCGTCCAGCCGGCCCCGCCAGGCGTCGACGTCCTCGCGCCTGGGGACCTCGATGGCGACCGGGTCGAGGCCGGCCAGGGCGGCCGCCCGTACCGGATCGAGGCGCAGGGCCAGGCGCAGCCGGCCGCTCGCGTCCGCCAGCGCGAGGCCGTGCAGCTCCCCGTCCTCGACGAATTCGATCTCGACCCGCAGGCCGAGCACCGCGGTGTACCAGTCCCGGCTGCGGCCGAGGTCGGCCACCGGGAGCTTGACGTGGTGGAAGCCGGACAGGCCGCCGGCGCATCGTCGCGGCCGCCGCGGCGCAGTTCGTCGCGCACGGCTACGGGGCGACGCTGCTCGACCAGGTGGCCGAGCAGGCCGGCGTCGCGGTGCAGACGGTGTACTTCCACTTCGGCAACAAGCGCACGCTGCTCAAGGAGGCCCTGGACGTCGCGGCGGTCGGCGACGACGAGCCCGTGCCGCTGATGGAACGGCCGTGGGTGCGGCAGATCCAGCAGGAGCCCGATCCGGTGCGGATCATCACGCTGTGGCTGGCGACCGGCCGGACCATCCTCGACCGGATCGCCCCGCTCATGCGGGTCATGCGCGGCGCCACCGGCACCGACCCCGAAGTGGCCGCGCAGTGGGACACCAACCAGGCCCAGACGCGGGCGGCGCACGGCTTCCTGGCGGACCTGCTCGCCGCCCGCGGCGCCCTCAAGCCGGGAATGGGGGTCGAGCAGGCACGCGACATCGCCTTCGTGCTCGGCAACGTCGAGACCTACCTGCAGTTCAGCGACGTCTGCGGGTGGACCCCCGACGAGTGGCAGGAACGGGCCGCCGCCGTGCTCACCGCCGCGCTGCTGGCGGCCTAGGCTGGCAGGGTGACCGACCCGGCCGACCGCCCCGCGCGACTCGAGGACGTGCACGAGCTCGCCCTCGCCATGCCGCACGTCACCGTCTACGACCCCGAGGCCGACAACCCGGTCTACCAGGTGGGCGGCAAGTCCTTCGTGTTCTTCCGCACGCCCCGGCCGGACGCGGTGGACCCGGAGACCGGCGAGCGCTACCCCGACGTGATCGTCTTCTGGGTGGAGTCCGACGCGGACAAGCAGGCGCTGGTCCAGGACGAGTCCAACCCGTTCTTCACCACGCCGCACTTCGACGGCCACCGCTCGGTGCTGATCCGGGCGAGCCGGCTGGGCGAGATCACCCGCACCGAGCTGGCCGAGGTGGTCCAGGACGCGTGGCTGTCCCGGGCGTCGGCGCGCCGACGGGACGCGTGGCTCCACAGCGGATGACAGGACTCGAACCGGCGCATTGGTGAGGGTGGCCGGCCGGATTTGAACCGGCGGCCTCCGGGGCCACGACCCGGCGCTCTCGGCCGCTGAGCTACAGCCACCATCTCGGCCCGCAGGCCGGTGCCCGAACCAGGGATCGAACCTGGGACATCCGCCGTGTGAAGGCGGCGCTCTCCCGCTGAGCTATCCGGGCGTCACGCGGAGGAGGTGGGCTCAGGGCTCCTCCCCCGCGTTTCCTGCTGTGGACCCGGCCGGAGTCGAACCGGCCACCTCCCGCTTGCGACACGGGCGCTCTACCAGATGAGCTACGAGCCCTTGACCTTCCCTGCCAGAGCCAGCGGCGGGACTCGAACCCGCTACCTCCCGATTACGAAACGGGTGCACGACCTGTCATGCTCCACTGGCCGGAACTGCGTGCCCTCGGCGCGATTCGAACGCGCACCACCGACGTCCTCAACGTCGGGCCTCTGCCGTTGGGCTACGAGGGCGTTTGTTGCGGGCGGGCTGCCGGATCGCAACGGCCCGCACCGAGCGGCTACCGGGACTTGAACCCGGGACCTCGACGTTGGCAACGTCGCGCTCTACCCGCTGAGCTACAGCCGCATATTGTCATCCACTGTGGAGTTGTCAGGAGCACGGGCGGCAGGAGTCGAACCCGCAACACACGGCTTTGGAAACCGCTGCTCTACCGGTTGAGCTACACCCGTCTGTCCGGCTGCCGGGATACGAAAAGGCCGCCCGACCCGGCAGGGTGGGCGGCGGCTGTGCCGAGGTGCGCTGTCCGCGCCGCCTACCCGTTTCCCTCAAGAACCTCGCCGAGCCCGGTCAGGCTCAGCACAGCCGCGCCGACCGGCGTGAGCCGGAGCGCGGTGTTCGGGGCCTGCCACGACATCTCGTTCTCCTGACCGTCTCGGTGCGTTCGGTGTGATCACTACGGTACGGCCGCGCCGATCGGGCCGACAAGCCAATTACTGGTAGAACGGAGGGGTGGTCAGCGCCGGGGAACGCCGCGCCCGATCCACCGCCGAGCTGCTCGCCGGTTCCTGTGCCGAGATCACCGGCGGCGCGCTGCGGTCGGTGGTGCTGCACGGGTCGCTGGCGGCCGGCGGGTTCCGTCCCGGGCGCAGCGACATCGATGTGCTCGCCGTTGTCGCCGGTGGCCTCGCCGACGATCAGGCGGCCGCCCTGGAACGCGCGGTTCGTCAGGCGGACCTCGGCGGCGCGGCCGGCCTCGACGTGCACGTCGTGACCGCCGAGGTCGCCGGGGCGCCGACCCGGCAGCCCGCCCTGGAGCTCCACGTCGGCCGCTCCGCCGGGCCGGCCGCCGAGTGCGAGGTCGAGCGCCGGACACCTGCGGCTCCGGACCTGCTCACCGAGCTGTCCATGGCGCGGGCGCACGGGATCGCCCTCCGTGGCGCCGATTCCCGCGAGGTGATCGCGCCCGTCCCGGACGCGTGGGTCGTCGACCGGGGCAGGCACTGGCTGCTGACCTGGCGGTCGCTCACCGGCGACACCCGCCACGCCGCCTTCATGGTGCTCACCGCCTGCCGGATCTGGCGGTTCGCCGTCGAGCACGTGCACTGCGCCAAGGCGCAGGCCGCGGCCTGGGCCCTCGACCGGGACCCCTCGCTGTCGGCAGTCCGGCAGGCACTCCAGCAGTACGAGCACGAGCCGGCGAGCCCGATCGACGAGCGAGCCCTGGCCGACCTGCTCGACACCGTGCTCGACGCCACCACGCCGGCGACGCCGTCCTCACCTCGCGCCGGTGACGAGCCGTTCGCGATCCAAGAGCGCCGACGCCAGCGCCCAGCCGATCCGGTCGAGCAGCAGCAGGGCCGCGGCGGCGGCGACACCGGTCAGCAGTGACGTCACCGCGATCGACGGCAGGCTCGCCAGCACCGCGAACTGCTGGGCCACCCGCATGTCGGTCGCGCGCGTGGAGATCACCATGGCGATCCAGATCGACCAGCCGGTGAGCAGCGGCGTGAGGACCAGCTGCGCCAGCAGGTCCGGCGGGCGGATGAGCGCGGACGCCACGGCCCGGGCGGCGAACAGCTCCACGCAGGCCGTACACCAGGTAGGCGACCGCGAGCGAGGGCAGCAGCGCGCCCAGCGCCGTGCCCAGCAGCAGCTCCTCGCGGCGGATCGGCGTCGTGAGCACCGGTTCCGGCCGTCCCGGTGCCAGCCGGTGACGGCCGGCAGCCCGCCGAGGACCCCGGCCGGTCGTCGAGCGGGGCCAGGGTGCGGACCGTGAGCGTGCGGTCGAAAGGCGCGTCGCGCAGTTCGGCGGGCCGGCCGATCGTGCGCAGCGTCGTGTTCAGGACGGCCACCGGTCGCAGAGGCGCGCAGCCTCGGCCAGCCCGGTGGGTGGTGAGGAAGATCGTCACCCCGCCGCGGCTGAGCGTGGCGATCAGCTCGTGCACGTCCCGGGCCGGCGCCGTTCGGGCCGAGGAAGCCGAAGACCTCGCCGTAGCCGATCTCGAAGGAGACGTCGCGGAAGGCGATCCGGTCGCCGAACCGCTTGCTCAGCGCGGTGGTGGACACCGCCGGGCCGCCGGGCGGCGCGGCGGCGGCGGGCTCGACCGGCCGCCGGGGCCGGCCCTCACGGCCGAACAGCCCTACGCCGCCCACGATACGGCCCGGCGGATGCCGCCGCCTTGCCCGCCGCGGTCACCGCGCCGGGCGGTCCAGCAGCTGAGCCAGGTGCACGGCGGGGCGGTCGCGCAGGTCCGCCACCTGGGTACGGCAGGAGAACCCGTCGGCCAGCACCACGGCATCAGGGTCGGCGTCCAGGGCCGGCAGCAGGTTCTGCCCCGCGACGGCCACGGACACCTCGTAGTGGCCGATCTCGACGCCGAAGTTACCGGCCAGACCGCAGCAGCCGGCCAGCCGCCGCACCTGGGCGCCGCCGGCGGCGAGCAGGTCGGCGTCGGCCTGCCAGCCCAGCACGGCGTGGTGGTGGCAGTGTGGCTGGGCGATGACGTCCACGCCGGACAGGTCGGGTGGGTGCCAGCCCGGGGTGTCGGCCAGCAGCTCGGCCAGGGTGCGGACCGCGCCGGCCACCGCCCGGGCGTCGGCGTCGCCGGGGAGCAGCTCGTGCACGTCGGAGCGCAGCACGGCCGTGCAGGAGGGCTCGATGCCGACGATCGGTACGCCGGCGCGGGCGTCGGCGGCGAGCGCGGCGACCGTCCGGGTGAGGATCTTCTTCGCCGCGTCGAGCTGGCCGGTGGTGATCCAGGTCAGCCCGCAGCACACCGCACCGGACGGCAGCCGCGGCTCGTATCCGGCGGCGCGCAGCACCCGTACCGTGGCATCGGCCACCTCGGGTGAGAAGGCGTCGGAGAAGGAGTCGGCGAAGAGCACGACGGGTTTGCGGCCGTCGGCCGCCTGCGGCACGAACGTGCGCCGGAACGGGCGCCGGGCGAAGGCCGGCACCGACCGCCGTTTGTCCACACCGGCCAGCCACAGCAGGGCCGGGCCGAGCCCGGGCAGCCGCATCGCGCGGTTCGCCAGCCGCGGGGTCCAGCCGGCCAGGCGGCCCCAGAGCGGGAGCTTGCCCAGCGTGTAGTGCGAGCGGGGCCGCAGCCTGCCCCGGTAGGTCTGGTGCAGCACCTCGGACTTGTAGGTGGCCATGTCGATGCCGGTCGGGCAGTCGGAGGCGCAGCCCTTGCAGGACAGGCACAGGTCCATCGCGTCGTGCACCGCCGGGTCCGACCACGCGAGCTCGCCGCGGACGACCTCCTGGAGCACCCGGGCGCGCCCGCGGGTGGAGTCCTGCTCCTCGCGGGTGGCCAGATAGGACGGGCACATGACGCCGCCGGCCGCGGAGTTGTCGGCGCGGCACTTGCCGACGCCGGTGCAGCGGTGCACGGCCTGGCCCAGGTCGCCGTCGTCGTGCGGGTATGCCAGGGCCAGCTGCTTGAGCGGGAAGCGCCCCGCGGGCCGCAGGTCGGCGTCGATCGGGTCCGGGTCGACCAGCACGCCGGGGTTGAGCAGGTTGCCCGGGTCGAAGGCGTGCTTGATGCCGGCGAACAGGGCGATCGCGTCCGGGGAGTACATGTGCGGCAGCAGCTCCGAGCGGGCCCGGCCGTCACCGTGCTCGCCCGACAGCGAGCCGCCGAACTCGCCGACCAGCCGGGCCGCGTCGGTGAGGAACTCGCGCATGATCTTCGTGCCGCCGGGCTGGTCCAGCGGCAGGTCGAGCCGCACGTGCATGCACCCGTCGCCGAAGTGCCCGAACGGCGCGGAGGTCAGGTCGTACGAGGCGACCAGCTCGTCGAAGCGCGCGAGGTAGGCGCCGAGCTTCTCCGGCGGGACGGCGGCGTCCTCCCAGCCGGGCCAGGCGGGCTTGTCGGACGGCGCCCGGCCGGCCAGGCCCGCGCCGTCCTCCCGGATGCGCCACAGCCGGGCCTGGACGCGGGGATCGGTCACCACCAGGCTGTCGTCGGCGAGGCCGGCGCCGGCCAGCCGCCGGGCCCGCACAACCACCTCGCCGGCCTCGTCGCCGGCCAGCTCGACGAAGAGCCAGGCGCCGCCGCGCGGCAGGTCGGGGACGGCGTCCGGGCCGCGCCGGGCGCGCAGCACGTCGAGCAGCCGCGAGTCGAGCCCCTCGCAGGAGGTCGGGCCGTGCGCCACCACGGCCGGGGCCGCCTCGCCGGCCGCGACGATGTCGCGGAACCCGAGCACGACGACAACCCGGACCGGGGCGTCCACCACCAGCTTGACGGTCGCCCGGGTGATGACCGCGAGCGTGCCCTCCGAGCCGACCAGCGCCCGGGTCAGGTCGAAGCGCTCGGGCAGCAGGTGCTGCACGGCGTAGCCGGAGACCTGGCGGCCGAACCGGTCGAACTCGGTGCGGGCGGTGGCCAGGTGCCGGCCGACGACCGCGCGCAACTCGTCGAGGACCGACTCGGCGCCGTGCACGCCCGCCGGCCCGGTGCTGAGCGTCTCGCCCGCGGCGGTCAGCAGCTCCAGCGCGACCACGTTGTCGGAGGTGCGCCCGTAGGCCAGCGACCGCGAGCCGCAGGCGTTGTTGCCGATCATCCCGCCGATCGTGCAGCGCGGATGGGTCGACGGGTCCGGCCCGAAGCGGACCCCGTGCGGCAGCACGGCCCGCTGCAGGACGGCGTGCACGGTGCCGGGCTCCACCACCGCCGTGCGGGCCTGCGGGTCGACCTCCAGCACCCGGTTGAGGTGGCGGGAGAAGTCCAGCACGATGCCGCGCCCGACGGCGTTGCCCGCCACCGAGGTGCCCGCGCCCCGCGACGTCAGCGGCACCCCGGCCTGCCGGGCGACAGCCAGCGCGGCGGCCACCTCGTCGACGAGCCGGGGCCGCACCACGGCCAGCGGCGGGATCCGGTACAGCGAGGCGTCGGAGGCGTACATGCCGCGGGTGCCGGCGTCGGCCCGCACCTCAAGACCGGCCCGCTCCAGCGCCGCCACCACGTCATCCATAGGTAACATGTTACTCATGCCAGCGTTGAACCTTCCGCCGGAGGCGCCCTCCCTCGCCGACGCCGTCGTGCAGTCGGTCCGCGACGGCGTAGCCGCCGGTGAGCTCGTACCGGAGCAGACCTATTCGGTCTATCAGCTTGCCGATCTGCTCGGGGTGTCCCGCAGCCCGGTCCGCGAGGCGCTGCTGCGCCTCGCGGCGGCGGGCCTGGTGGAGATCATCCGCAACCGCGGCTTCCGGGTGCTGCCGCCGCGGGCGCACGACATCGAGGAGATCATCGGCATCCGCCTCGCCCTCGAACCGCCCGCCGCCCGGCTGGCGGCCGAGCAGGCCACCGACGCCCAGCACGCCACCCTCCGCTCGGCGCTGGAGACCATGGCCGCCGCGGCGGCCCGGGACGACGCCGCGGCCTTCTGGCCGGCCGACCGCGCCCTGCACGACCTGCTGCTGCGCGCCTCGGGCAAGACCCGGACGGCGGCCATCGTCGAGCAGCTGCGCACGACGACCGCCCTGCTCGGCCCGCCGACCACGGCCAGCGGCCGCACCCTGACCGAGATCCACGCCGAGCACAAGCCGGTGGTCATCGCGGTGCTGGCCCGCGACGGAGCCGCCGCCGAGGCCGCGATGCGCAGCCACCTGGAGGCCACCCGGAGCCTGCTGATGGCGAACCTGGCTCAGGTGCGGCCGCTCGCCAGCCGGCGGCTGCGCTCGCCCGAGCGGACGACCAGCGCCCAGCCGCTGGCCGTCGACACCAGCCGCAGCGAGTTGATCTTCGAGCCCGGCGCCGCGCCGGGCACCGGGCACGGCCGGCCGACGGCCGGCGCCACCGAGGTGCCCGAGATGCCGGAACGCGCGCCGGTGAGCCGGAAGCCGGTGACGCCGGCGCCGTAGCCGGTGACGCCGGCGCCGTAGCCGGTGACGCCGGCGCCGTAGCCGGTGGCGGAGCGCGGCCGGTCCCGGCGGATCACGGTGTCGGCCAGCTCGTAACGCCCGTAGACCCGGTGGTGCACGACGGGGTGCCGGCGCTTCCCGCAGCCGACCGAGTAGGTGTCGTCGGTCCAGAAGTCGTGGTCGAAGGTGATGCCGCCGGCCCGCGCGGCCAGCTTCGCGGCGGTCCAGCCGAAGGCGCGCCGGACGTCCGCCGCGCCGACGGAGCCGGTCTGCGTCGCGGGCTGGTAGGTCACCGCCGCGGATGCCGGGGCGGCGACCGCGATCCCGGTCCCGACAATCACAGCGGCGACGGCAAGCCGGGCGCAGCGCCCATCCATGTCTGGCTCCTGGTTCGTGGCGGCGGGACCGCGGACCTGCGGTCACCTGTCCCCGACCAACGATTATGCACGGCATATGTTGCGGTTTGCCCCGATCTCCGAACGGGACGTTTGGACCGCCCGGAACGGGGAATGCCCGACGTTCGCCCCGAGAGACGGGCAGCAGCGCCACACGTGGCTGCACTGGCTGACGGGCGCCCGGCACAGCACTGCCGGGGGTGCACGGGGGCACCCCCGGTGATCCCGCCGATCACCGGGGGTCGGCCGGGACCGCGACGCGTGGCCCCGTCAGGCGGCCGGCGCCGGGATGACGTGCAGTTCGGCCGTGGTGCTGGGCTCGTAGTCGCGATCGGTGCTGACCGCGTACGCCCTCCTGCCGTTCGGCGCCCAGGCGAGCGCGCCGTTCAGCAGGTGGTAGCCCTGTCCGACCTCGTACGTCGCCAGCGGGGCCGGGTTGCCGATCGTGTAGAAGTACACGTCCGGCTCGTAGATGCCGTTGATGCCGCCGGCCAGCTTGCCACCCTCCCGCGACACCTCGACCGCGACCGGGTACGGCTGCGCCTGGTAGTTGAGCCCGGGCGCGTTCAGGTCGCCGGCCGGGACCGACGGGAAGTGGTACGGCGCGCCACTGGCCGTGAAAGCCGTGCTGCCGGCCGGGTCCAGGGCCAGGTCACCGAGGTTGCTGCCGAGCTCGCGGGTGGAGCTCACCTCGGTCAGCCGGCCGCCGGCCACCGTGAAGCTGTGGATCTCGGCGGGGCTGCTGCCGGTCTCGCCGGCCAGCAGCACCCCCGGGTTGCGCAGCGCGGAGGCGACCGCCGGCGCGTCGTAGAAGTACGTCGCGCCGGCCAGGCCCAGCGTCGTCCGGGCCGGCTGGCGGCGCAGGTCGACGTGGCCGATGTCGCCGGTGCCGGGCGTGCAGCCGTACCCGAACCACAGGTAGCGGCCGGCCGGCGCGAGATGCGCCGGGCAGCCGCCCTCGGCGCCGGTGTCGTAGCGGGCCGTCTCCGCCAGCGAGCCGGTGTCGAAGGCGGCGATGGCGTTCGCGGCCGGCAGGGCCACGAACAGCGTCCGCCGATCGTTGCTCAGGGCCAGGTCGGTCGGGCCGGGCAGGCCGTCGATGGTGGCGACGATCGCGCCGGCCGCGTCGGCCACCGCGATCTGGCTGGTGCCGTAGCCGCCGCTGATGAACTCGCGGTCGCCGGCCGCGACCACGTCGGCGCCGACGGCCACCGGGATCGGCAGGCGGACGACGACCGCAGCGGCCGCGTGAGCCGCGCCGGGCGCCACCGCGACGGCCGGCAGTGAGGCGGCAAGAGCCGCGGTGAGCAGGGTGAACTTCCTCCGGATACGCATGACTCCCCCGAGGTCTCGTAGCGTTTCGGACGAGTTTTCTGTGTAGCACAGTGGACCCACTTTTTTCCGCCCCGGACATCGTCACCCGGCCGGTCACGCTCCGGGTGAGCGCCGACCGAGGTACGCGGCCAGCCGCGTCCCGGCATCGGCGCCGGCGGGCAGTGCGACCGGCGGCCCGAAGGCGTGACCGGCGCGCAGATCCGGCGGCACCAGCCGGCCCGCGATCGTCAGGGCGGCCGTGGCGAGCTCCTCATCGATCGGCGTCCGGTCCCCGAGCGCGGTGGCAAGATCCCCGGCGTGCGCGGCGAGCTCCAGCACCAGCCCGGACAGCGCCACCGGCGCGGGAACGAGGCCCCAGGGCCCGGCGGTGCTGCCGACCGCCTCCTCGGTACGGCCCCAGGCGGCGCGGGCCCGGGCGAGGGAGTCCGGGCGGCGCGGACCCGGGCGGCGCGGACCCGAGCGGCGCGGACCCGAGCGGCGCGGACCCGAGCGGCGCGGACCCGAGCGGCGCGGACCCGAGCGGCGCGGACCCGAGCGGCGCGGACCCGGGCGGCGGCGACCTCGAAGTCCCGGCGTACGGTGGCCGGCTCGGCCCGCCCGACCACGGTGAGGATGCGACCGAGCAGATCCTGGACATTCCACGACGGACAGGGCGTGGGCGCCGCGAACTGCCCGGGATGCATCATGTTGATCAGGCGGCTGTCAAGGCCCACCACGACGCTCGGCCACCATCGACACATTCCCGCCACGGCCGTCGCGGCCCGCTTGGTGGACCGGCCGACCAGCCGGCTTCACAGTGTCGGCGGCAATTGCAGCCACAGCGACGGCCACCATTCCGGCAGAGCCTGATTTTGGTCACTGTTCGGCGCACGGTTGCGGCAGCCCCGACGGGCCGGAATGGCATGTCGGAGCGCCTGCCGGAAATGACCGCCGGGACAATTGAGCGCTGCTTCCTCGTTTTCTTCCCGTCCTGTTCTCGTTTGTGGTGTGCCGCCTGCGGACCCTCCTGCCATCGCCCGCCGGAACAGCCCCGCCGTCGTGGGCAGCCAGCGAACCGCGGCGAGGATCGCCCGCGGCCACATGGGTCATTCATCCGAAACCAGACGCGTCACCGCCCGAACCCGACCGGAAAGCGGACGTCTCGCCGAGCCGATCCCGGCGCGGCTTGCCGCCCGGCAAGCATCGACCCGGCAAGCATCGACCCGGCAAGCATCGACCCGGCGAGGATCGGCCCCGATGTGGACCGGTCGCCGGCGGACCTCGCCGTCCACCCGGACCCGCGACCGGTGGGCGTCGGCCGAGGCCGCACGGGGGAATCGCGATTGCATGCGGCGGTCCCGGCGGACGGGGCCGTGGTGCGGGCGGGCCATCTCGCGCGGACTGCTGGCGGCAGGATGGCGGCGGATCCCGGTTGGCCCTTGATTCGCATTGAGGCGTCGGCGATGCCGCCCTCAGGGCACGGCGAGTCTGCCAATACCGGGAGTGCGGGGCCGGCCGAGGAGGCCGAGCACGCCGGGACCGAGGGTGCGGGCGGACCGGGCCCTCCAGCGCCGAGAATGCCCGGTCCACCGGGCCTGAGGATGGCGGCGGGACCGGGTCCTCCAGCGCCGAGAATGCCCGTTCCGCCGGGACCGAGGATGAGGGCGGGACCGGGACCGCCGGGATCAAGGGCGCCGGGCCCGCCGGGATCAAGGGCGCCGGGACCGCCGGGACCGCCGAGGCGGGCGGTTCCGGGTCCTCCAGGATTTGAGGGTGCCGGGCCCGCGGAGGCCGAGCATTCCGGCTTACCGAGACCGAGGATGCCGGTCCGACCGGGCCCGCCGGGACCGAGCTCGGTGACGGCACCGAGCCCGCCGGGACTGAGCGCGGTGACGGCACCGAGCCCGCCGGGACCGAGCGCCCTGACGGCACCGGACCCGGCGGGCCCGGGATTGACGGGCCCGGGATTGACGGGCCCGCCGAGGCCGAGGATGCCGGTCCGACCGGGGCCGCCGGGACCGGCGGTGGCAGGCATGCCGGGTGTGGCGCCCGCCTTGGCGGGGGTGGCAGGCACCTCCGGGACGATGGTGGAGGCGACGGCGGTTGTCCGTCGGGGCGCCCTGGCCGGGGCTCGCTGGGTCTGTCGTGGACGCGCCGCAGGCGTTCGGCGTGGCGGCGAGCCAGGCCCCAGTCGCGGTGCCGCTGATGAGTGCGCCGGAATTCCTCGCGCTCGGGCGAGTAATTGCGGGATCTGGTCCGGTCGCGCATCCCGGCCAGTTCCGCGGACGTGAACAACTGGAGCTGCCGCATGGACCAATCGTCCCGCGCCCCACCGACAATTTCCGGTCCTCACCGGCGCTCGATCATGCCGATGTTGTCGACGCCACAGATTCGCCGAACAGCCCCGCGAGAATGCATTCCTGGGTCCCGCCTCAGCACGATCAGAGATCCATCGGAGTGTCCGGGTCGGGGAAAAAACAGAGCATCCCGTTTCCTGAGCCGTCGGCACCGGACGGCTTGCCGTCCCCCACGACGACGTGAGCAGCGCCGCTGACCGCTCCGGCGTCGCCGCTCGCGCGGTCGAGCCGTTGGTGGCCATGCCCGTGTCCTGGCGTCGCATCCCTGGATCGCCTGCATCCTCAGCCGGCGAGCTGTTCTCCGTCACCGGGAAGCAGGCCGACGACGATTGGGTGACGGTTGAGGAAGCGCTGTGGACCCGCCGCGGCGTGGTGCGGTGAGCAGGGCAGCGTGCACCTGCGGGTGCAGCGCGCCGATGGTGGCCGGCGGTCACCCTGCGCAACCCGGCCGGCAACCCCGTCGCAGGCACATCACGGTGATGTCACCGCGCCGCACGCAGCCCGGCACGACCATCGGACCGGGCGAAGAACCGGGCCGAAGAACCGGGCCCCCTCCTCGGCTGTCTCGCCGCGTTTTCCCAGCTCCGGGCCCCGGGGGAGCACCGGGACGCCGGCCGCCCCGCCGAGCTGCTGCCGAGCGCATCCGCGACCTCCCCGGGGTGGCCGCTCAACCCCACTCGCGGCGCACCATCGGCTGACCCGGCTCCTCGTGCGCCACGTCCGCGTCCTCGGTCTCGACCAGGTCCTCCGGCCGCACCCGGGCGGGCAGGTGACCGAACCTCGTCTGCCGCTGGCGCTCCAGCTCCTCGTCGGTGCGGGAGTCGGGGTCGGGCTCGGCCCGCTCGCGATCGTCACTCATCGTCGACCTCCTCGTCGCGTCCGCCCGGACGGTGACTTCCATTGTCCGCCACCCGGGCCATCGCTTGTGGACCACCGGCGCGGGCACCGGACCCGGCGGCGATATTGTTCAGCTGTGGACGACACGAGCGCAGCCACCCCAGGCATCGACCCGACCAAGGCGCACCCCGCGCGGCGGTACAACTACTGGCTCGGCGGCAAGGACAACTTCGCCGCCGACCGGGCCTCCGGCGATGAGCTCGAACGGCTGTTCCCGAAGGTGCGCCTCGGCGCGCTGGCCAACCGGGCGCTGCTGCAGCGGGCCACCCGGTTCCTCGCCGCGGAGGCCGGGATCCGGCAGTTCCTCGACATCGGCACCGGCCTGCCGACCGCGGACAACACCCACGAGGTGGCCCAGCGGCACGCCCCGGAGAGCCGCATCGTCTACGTGGACAACGACCCGCTGGTCATGGTGCACGCCCGGGCCCTGCTCGACAGCAGCCCCGGCGGCCGGACGGCCTACCTGCAGGCCGACCTCAACGACCCGGAGTCGATCCTGGCCGACCCGGTGCTGCACGACACGCTCGACCTGAAGCAGCCGGTCGGCCTGATGCTGATCGCCGTCCTGCACTTCATCCACGGCCACGGCGCGGCCGAGCCGATCGTGCGCCGGCTGCTCGACGCGCTGCCGCCGGGCAGCTACCTGGTCGCCACGCACGCCACGTCCGACTTCGGCACCCCCGAGCAGCAGGCGCTCTATCAGCAGCTCATCGCGCAGGGCAAGTCCGACGTGTGGACCCGCGGCCGGGAGGAGTTCGCCGGCCTCTTCGCCGGACTGGAGCTGGTCGAGCCGGGCGTGGTGCCGGCCAGCGAGTGGCGCCCGGCGGCGCACGCGGAGATTCCCGCGCGCTCGGACATCAACATCTGGAGCGCGGTGGGCCGCAAGCCCTGAGGGGTCAGCTCGTCTGGGTGAGCACGTCGTTGATGGTCTTCTGGATGTCGGCCCTGGTGGCGGGCGGGGTGAAGGCCCCGACCCCGACCTGCCAGGTCTGCGTGCCGCCGTCGGCCCGGAAGAAGTGGCTCATGTCGAGGGTGTAGCGGCCCTTGGCGTCCTTGACCGTCTCGACGTACGAGGTGCTCTCGTCGTAGGTCTTCGCCTTGGCGCCGGGGTCGAACCACTCGGTGCTCAGGCGGGCCCGGTCGGCCGGCCCGCACGGCGCCGGGCAGGGCCGCAGCATGATCTGCAGCCGCTGGCCGCTGCCCGGGTTGCCCTCGTTGATGCACACCCAGGCCTTGGCGTCCGGCAGGTCGAGGCGGCCCGCCACGCAACCCCAGGTGCCGGGCGTCCGGAACGCGAACGGCCAGCCGGTGAAGCCCATCGTGTAGGTCTTGTCCCCGGCGGCGTACCCGGGCCCGACCAGGGTGCGGGCCGGCACCGGCCGCAGGGTGGGCTTGCTGCCGGACGGGACCGCCGCGGTGGGCTCCGTGGTGCGCGGCACGACCGGGTCCGGCCGCACCGCGGTGGGCGCCGCCACCGGGTCGGAGTTGTCGACCAGCGCGGCGATGCCCAGCCCGCCGCACACGCACAGCAGCAGGAGCAGCGGCACGACCACCAGCGCGATCGCCGCGGGCAGGCCACGGTACTTCTGCGGGGCCGGCCCGATCGCGCCGCCCAGCAGGGCGATCGCCGGGGCCCGGTACTCCAGCTCGACCACCTGGCCCGGGTGCACCCCGACGACCGTCTCGGCGGTGCCGATCCGGGACGGCAGCAGGTACGGCACATGCACGTGCACGTGGTACTGGCCGGGCGGCACCGGCACGACCGTACGTCCCCAGCCCGCCTGCACCGGCTGCCCGTTGAGCGCCAGGTACGGCTTGAACAGGCCGAGCATGAAGGTCAACCAGGAGTAGCGGGTGGTCACCGCCACGGCGGTCGTCCCCTGCGGCCCGTACCCGGGCGGGGGTGTCGGGCTCCACGGCGGCTGCTGTTGTTCGTACACGGGTGTCCTTTCCGAGCGGGCCGCGGAAGCATACGTGGCCCGCGGTCGCGGGCCGTCCTCAGCTGGACAGTTCCGCATTTCGGAGCCCGTCGGTCCGCATCATCGAAGCGAGGAAGAACGAGTCCGTCCACGGCGGCGTCGCCCGCCGGTAGCGGGCGGCACGGTCGCGGTCGCCCCGGGCCGCCAGCAGGAACGCGATCAGGGCGTCGAGATGCCGCCCGTCGGGACACAGCGTGCTCCTCGGGACGGCGGCCGCGTCCTGCCGCGCCTTGATCACCTCCCGCAGCAGGTGGTCGCTCGCCTCGCCCGTCACAACCCGCACCATCGTGCCCAGGTACGCGGCGTCCACGTCACCGGCCGGGCCCTCCTCCGCCAGCACCCGGGTCAGGTCGAGGGCGGCCGCCGGGTCCCCGACGATGATCAGGTGGGTGATCGCCTCGATCAGGCCGCGCCGGACGTAGTACGCCGCGGGGTACGGATCGGCGGGATCGTCCACGGCCGCCCGGAGCGCCCCGACCAGCCCGGCGAGGTCCCGCTCGCCGGGCTGGTCGAGGCCGTCCACCAGCGCGAAGTACCGGGCCCGGGCGGCGCCCCCGGTGCGGGCCAGCTCCTTGCCGATCAGCCCGGCGTTCCGGGTGACCTTGCGGGCCCGCGTCGCCGCGCCCAGGCTGTAGCCGTCGTGCCGGACGGTGAGGCCGAGCTTGCCGATCCGGGCCCGTCCGGTGCGCACGGCCGGGTATTCGTGCACCAGCCCGCGGAAGGAGACCGCACCGGCGTCGAGCACGATCCGGGTGACGCCGTGGCAGATCTCGCCGGTGCCGGCCTCCTGGATCAGCGGCGCGAGCGCGTCGTACCCGCCGAGGTCACGGACCCGGCAGACCTCCGGGACCAGGCGGGTCGCCTCCGCCGGGTCCAGCCACTCGTCGGCGTCCAGGAAGAACACCGTCGGGTTGCGGCTCGCGGCGAGCGCCTCGTTGCGCGCCTCGGCGAACGAGTCACGCCAGGTCGTCCGGAGGATGCGCAGCCGGTCGGCGGCGAGGCCGGCCGCCAACGGTACGGTCCGGTCGGCCGAGCCGGTGTCGAGCAGCACGACCTCGTCGACGCCCGACGCCAGCAGGCTCGTCAGGCACCGCCGGATGGACCGCTCCTCGTCCCGCGCGATGACGGCGGCGGTGATGCCTCCCATGACAGGTCAGCCGATCAGGCGTACGTGGTGGTCTCGAACTGGCCGGATGCGCAGGGCGCCTGGACGGTCACCAGCGACGTGCCTGCCAGGGCGACCGCGGTGCCGGCCATGGTCCGCAGCGGGCGACGGGGCGCCGCCTCCCCGATCTCACCCATGACCTCGGCGAGGATCTCGTCTCGCACGTCCACAGTGGTGCCTCCCGCGGGGTCCATCGCCGAATCGGAACGGCAGGACGCTAGCAACGCGGCCGTATCGCGCCCGCACATTGGGCGCACACCGGCTCAGTCGAGGCTGCTCAGCCGCTTCCGGGCCTGCTCGGCCGCGGGGTCGCCCAGGGCCTCGTAGATCCGCAACGCGCGGCGCCAGGCGTCGGCCGCGGCCCTCCCGTCGCCCGTCACCGCCCGGACGTCGCCCAGCCGGGTCAGCGTCTCGGCCTCGTGGTAGCGGTCGGCGGAGTCCCGGAACAGCGCGATCGATTGCTCGTACAGGTCGGCGGCCTTGCCGTGCTCGCCGAGCCGCTCGTGGGAGAAGCCGAGGCTGTCCAGCGTCGCCGCCTGGCCGTTCCGGTCGTCGATCCGCTGCTGGATGGTGAGGGCCTCGGTGCAGCTGGCGATCGCGCAGGGGTGGTCGCCGATGGTGGCCTGGATGTAGCCGATCGCGTTGAGCGTGCGCGCCTCACCGGCGGGCGTGCCGGCCAGCCGGTGCAGCCGCAGCGCCCGCCGGCCATACTCCAGCGCCTGCCGCGGGCGGCCGCGCTCGTAGGCGAGTTCGGTGTGGCTGTGCAGGGTCTGCGCCTGGCCGGTGAGGTCGCCGAGCCGCTCGTACAGGCGCAGGGCCGCGTCCAGCCGGCCGGCGGCGTCGTCGTGCCCGCCGAGCCGGAGCGCGGCGCGGGCCAGCAGCCGGTTGGCCATCGCCTGGCCGCCGCGGTCGCCGGCCCGTTCCGCCGCGGTGACCGCGATCTGCTGGACGGTGAGCTGGTCCTGCCACAGGCCCCGGGGCGCCAGGAACGCCGTGACGGCCCAGGCGAGCTGCCAGGCGTACGTCTCGAACCCGGTGTCGGCCGCCTGCCGGACGACCCGGATCAGCACCGCGCGCTCGGCGGTGAACCAGGCGAGCGCCGCGTCGCGGTCGGCGACCGGCACGGCGAAGCTGTCCGGCAGCTGCGGCGCCGGGGTGATCGCGGCCCACTGCGGCTGCAACAGGCGGGCCGCCGGGAAGGCGCTGTGCAGGTAGTAGTCGTAGAGCCGGTGCAGGGCCTCGCGCTGCGCGGCGGCCGGTTCGCCGGCGCGGACCAGCTCGGCCGCGTAGGTGCGGAGCAGGTCGTGCGGCACGTACCGGCCCGGCTGGTGCTCGCTCAGCAGGTGCAGCCGGGTCAGCTCGCGCAGCGACGAGCCGACGGCGGCCGGTTCCCGGCCGGTCAGCGCGGCCGCGGCCGGGGCGGTCAGATCCGGGCCGGGGTGCAGGCCGAGCAGGCGGAACAGGCGCGCGGCGGGTTCGCTCAGCGCCCGGTACGACCAGGAGAAGACCCGCCGTACGTCGCCGTCGGCCAGCGCGTCCAGCCGGGCCTCGCGCGGGCGCAGCTCGGCGGCGAACGCGGCGAGCGGGAACGCCGGCTTGGCCGCGATCCGGGCCGCGACGATGGACAGGGCCAGCGGGAGCCGGCCGGCCGCGTCGATGACGTCGGCGAACGCCTCGGGCTCCCGCGCGACCCGGTCGGCGCCGAGCCAGCCGCCGAGCAGGTCCCGGGACTCCGGGTCACTCAGCACGCCCAGCGTGAGCGGCCGGGCCCGTTCCGCCGCGACCAGGCCGCTGAGCTGGTCCCGGCTGGTGATCACCACGGTGCAGTGCCCGGCGCCCGGCAGCAGCGGGCGCACCTGGCCGGCGTCGCGCGCGTTGTCGAGCACGATCAACATCCGGCGGTCGGCCAGCAGGCTCCGGTACAGCCCGGCCCGGGCGTCGGTGGTGGCCGGTATCCGGCCGTCGGGCACGCCGAGCGCCTCGAGGAAGCTGCGCAGCGCCTCGGCCGGGCACACCGCCTCGACGTCGTCGTAGCCGCGCAGGTTCAGGTAGAGCTGGCCGTCGCGGAACCGGCCGGCCACCCGGTGCGCCCACTGCAGCGCCAGCGCCGTCTTGCCGACGCCGGCCATGCCGCTGATCGCCGAGATCACCACGGTGGTCGGCCCGCCCGCCGCCGCGGCCAGGTAGGTGTCGAGCCGGGTGAGCTCCGGCTCGCGCCCGACGAAGCCGCGGACGGCCAGCGGCAGTTGCGCGGGCCGGCTGCCCTGCTGCTGCTCCCGCCGCGGGTCGGCGCGGTGGTGCAGGATGTCGTCGTGCAGGCGGACCAGCTCCGGCCCCGGGTCCAGCCCGGTCTGCTCGGCCAGCGCCTGCCGGACCCGGTGGAACGCGTCCAGCGCGCCGGACACGTCGCCGGTGCGGTACAGGGCGGTCATCAGCTGGCCCCACGCCCGCTGCCGCAGCGGATGCTGCTCGACCAGGGCCCGGAGCCGCTGGATCACCTCGGCGTCCGCCGTGCCCGCGGCCAGCGCGGCCGCGGCGTGGTCCTCCTCGGCCAGCAACCGCCGCTCCTCCAGCCGCCGGACCCGGCTCTCCAGCAGCGCGCTCAGCGGCAGGTCGGCCAGCGCCGCCCCGCGCCACATGCCGACCGCCCGGGCCAGCTCGGCCGCCGCCCGCGCCGGCTCCCCGTCGGCGAGGGCGGCCCGGCCCCGGGCCACCGCGGCGTCGAACCGGTCCAGGTCCCGCTCGCCGGGCTCGACCCGCAGCAGGTAGCCGCCGGAGACCACGGGCATCCGCTCCGGTTCGCCCGCGCCGGCGCGCAGCGCCTGCCGCAGCCCCCGGACGTACGTGCGCAGGTTCGCCGCCGCGGACGCGGGCGGCTCGTCCGGCCACAGGATCGCCAGCAGCTCCCCGGCGCCGACCACCTCGTTGGGCCGCAGCAGCAGCCCGGCCAGCAGCAGCCGCTGCTTGACCGGCACGAGCGGGATCTCGACGCCGTGCCGCGCCACCCGCAACGGGCCGAGCAGCGCGAAGTCGAAGCCCAATGTGGATGGTTCGGGTGCGGCGGCCACCGGCGAAGCCTATCGACAGCTCGCCCGATGTACAGGCGATGTACGGACCTCGATGTAACGTCCGGCAGGTACCGATGCCACACCCGGTGAGCGGGTCGGACGGGGGTCCGCTGACCGGAACCGACGACGGGCGGGACAGCATTCCGCGCCTGCCGGGGTGCGGTGACCCCGGCAGGCGCGGAATCCGGCTGCGCCGGCCCCGGTGCCCGGGTCAGCCGGTACGGCAGGTGACCGTCGGCCAGGTCCAGTTGCCGTTGGCCATGATCGTCACCCCGAAGTTGTTGCCGTTGCCGTTCGGCCGGGCGGTGATCGACCCGCTGGTGCCGCTGACGGAGGCGTTCCAGCTGTTCTGCAGGCTCTGGCCGCCGTTCAGGTTGAGCGTGACCACCCAGTTGCTGGCGCCGCTGACCGCGACGTTGAGGTTGAACCGGTCGCCGTACTGCTGGCCGGCGGAGAGCACGGCGGTGCAGTTACCGCCTCCCGGGTTGGTCGGGCCGGTCGTCGGGGTGGTGGGGTTGCCGCCGCCGCCTTCCCGGACGGTGATGTCGGAGCTGCCGCTGCTCTGGTAACCCTCGGTGGCCATGATCTGGTAGGCGTGGTTGGTGCCGAGGTTCAGGCCGGCGCGCGCCCAGGCGTCGAAGTGGTTGGCGGTGGTGATGGTGCCGCTGCTGCGCTTCTGCTGGCGGACGCTCCAGAACTGGTAGAACGTGGCGGTGCCGTCGATCGACGGCTGGTTGACCCGCTGGCTGCGGTAGATGTCGTAGGTGCTGCCGTCGGTGGTGACGGAGCCCATCCGGGTGGCGCCGCTGCTGGGGTTGTAGGTGCCGAAGTTCTCCACCACGTAGTACTCGATGAGCGGGTTGCGCGTCCAGCCGTACAGGGCGAGGTAGCTGTTGCCGTTCGGGTTGTAGCTGCCCGAGTAGGTGACGGTCCGCCGGGTGCCGGTGGCCCAGCCCTTACCGCCGACCCAGTTGTTGGTGCTGTTGCTCCAGCTGCTGGAGTACCGGCCGTCGGCGCGCAGCGTCATGCTGGCGTTGCCGCTGTCCTTCCAGAACGAGAAGTAGTACCCGTTGTGGGTGCCGGTGGTGTTCTGGGAGACGGTGCGGTCGGCCTCGGCGTACGCGCTGGGCGCGGCGATCATCAGGCCGCCGGCGGCCAGCACGGCGGCGCACGCCGCGCCGAGGAGCAGCCGCACGCGGCCACGTCTCCTCGGCTTGGTGGGAGTGTCGGTCATGGGATTGCTTCCTCCTCGGGACGGCTGGCGGGAGGCCAGCAGCGCAACCCGGCCTGGCGGGCCGGCCGGGGCCGGGTGGACGGCCCGCGGACAACGGCGCCGGGTCACGCGGTGGGGATCCGGTCGTCCTGCACGACCGGGGGACGGGTCGCGGTTCCTGGCGGTGACGGTCATCGAGTGCCGTCGATGGCGACGGTAGGGTGCCGCGCGCCGCCTTGTCAAAAACTTTCGGAAATGTTCCGGAAATCTACGCGTGGGAAGGATTTGCCGCCGGGGCGCGGTTCACCCTGGCCAGTGGTCTGACCAGGAGATCCGCCATGTTGATCATGATTGGAGACGATCACGCCGAGGGCGCGTCGGGCGGCCGGATGATCACGCCGACGACTCCGAAAGATCCGGAGACCTTCCGGTCGGTGGGCCGGCGGGCCGGAACCACGAGCCGCTGCCCAGCGGGCCGGAACCGCGAGCCGGTGGCCCGGCGGCGGGCCGGAACCCGCGGGCCCGGTGGGGCGGGGTGGTGGTCAGGCGCCGACGTGGATGCCCGGGCGCAGCCGCGGGTCGGGTTCCTGCTCACGGATGATCTCGCGGGTCACCGGTGCGGTGTCTCCCCGGCCGAGCAGGAAGTACCGGACCATGTGCACCAGCGGGCTGCCCTCTGCCCAGGCGAAGTAGCAGTGCGGGCGGACCCCGGTGGAGTCCCGCAGGGCCAGCAGGATCGCCGCGATGGCGTTCGGGGCGGCGGGCGCCTCGGCGCGCAGCACCCGGTGGCCCTCGACCTCGACGCCGTGCACCGACAGCGTGTCGCTGAAGTCCGACGGGTCGACCACGTCGATCTCCAGGAAGATCACGTCGGCGCCGCCCGGCACCGGGTTGTCGCCGCGCTGTTCGCGTTCCTTGGCCGCGTACTCGCCGGCGTCGCCGGCCGTGCCGGTGCGGCGGCGCTTGGCGATGAGGTTGATCTCGCCGTCGAAGGCGAGGGAGTCGGTGATGAACCGGCGGGCGTTCTCGTCGAACTCGATGCGGTCCGCCCGCAGCTCGGTGGTGCGCGAGACCCGGGAGATCAGCGAGACGGCGACGATGCCGGCGATGAACAGCCCGGAGATGGCCAGGCCGTCCGGCTTGTCGATGACGTTCTCGGCCAGCGCGTAGGTCAGCACCGCGGTCAGCACGCCGAACCCGACCGCCGCCGGCCGGTTGCGCCGGCGGATCGTCGAGACGGTGACCGCGAACGCGCCGGAGACCATCATCGCCAGGATGCCCGTGGCGTAGGCGCCGGCCTGCGCGTCGACATCGGCGCCGAACGCGATCGTGAGGAGCACGCTGATCACGGTGTAGACCAGCACCACCGGCCGCACGGCGCGGCCCCACTCCGGCGCCATGCCGTAGCCGGGCAGGTAGCGCGGCACGATGTTGATCAGTCCGGCCATCGCGGACGCGCCGGCGAACCAGAGGATCAGCACGGTGCTGAGGTCGTACACGGTGCCGAACAACTCCCCCAGCTGGTCGTGGGCCAGCCAGGCCAGGGCGCGGCCGTTGGCCGCGCCGCCCTCGGCGAACTCCGCCGGCGGGATGAGCACGGTGGTGACGAAGCTGCTGGCCAGCAGGTAGACGCTCATGACGGCGGCGGCCGTGGTGAGCAGCTTGCGGGCGTTGCGGATGCGACTGGCCAGCCGCTGCTCGGCGTCCGCGCCGTCCGCGGCGATCAGGGGCATCATGCTCACCCCGGTCTCGAAGCCGGACAGGCCCAGCACCAGCAGCGGGAAGGCCAGGATGGCGGGCACCGCCAGATCGCCGAACCCGCCGCCGTCCGCGGTCAGCGCGGTGGTCCACGCCGAGAACGCCCCCGGCGAGGTGACGACCTCGACCAGGCCCACGACGATGACCACGGCGTTCAGCCCCAGGAACGCCACGACCAGCGGGATCGCCACGCTGACCGCCTCGCTGAAGCCGAGCAGGAACACCCCGCCCAGGATCAGCAGCAGGATCACCGTGACGATGACCGCGTGCCCGTCCAGGAAGCCGGGCGTGTGCGGGTTCTCCAGCAGGTGCAGGCTGGCGTCCGCCGCGGACAGGGTGATGGTGATGATCCACGAGGTGGCGACGAAGCCCAGCAGCACGAGCACGAACACCTTGCCCCGCCAGAACGGCAGCAGCTCCTCGAGCATGGCCACCGACCCGGCGCCGTGCGGGCTCTCCTTGGCGACCCGTCGGTACATCGGCAGCATCCCGAGCAGCGTCAGCGCCACGATCAGCAGGGTCGCCAGCGGCGAGACCGCACCGGCCGCGGTTGCCGCGATCGCCGGCACGTAGGCCAGGCTGGAGAAGTAGTCGACCCCGGTCAGGCTCATGACCTTCCACCAGGGGTGCTGCTCGGCATGCGCCTCGTCGGCCGCCGGGCCCACCGGATGCACCTGGTGCTTGAGCAGCCACCGGGACAGCCGGTGGGCGGGACGGTGCTGCTCGGCGGGCGTGTCGACCACCGCCGGGATCGCGTACGGGGTCTCCGGACGTTGCTCGCCGGGCGAATCCACGTCGTCGGTGGTTTCCATCTGTCTCGCTCCCCGTACCCGCACAGCGGTGCCCTACCGCCCCGGCCACGGTACGACCGTTCGCGCCGCCCTTCCACTCGGGGCCCCGCGATCAGCTCAGCGTCACCTCCAACGTGTGCCGGCCGCCCGTGCCCGCCGGGGTGAGCACCTCGTTGCCCCGGGCGGTGGTCCGCTGCCGGTACGCCGCGGGCCGCCCGTCCAGCCGTACCTGCGCCACAGCCGCGCCCGCCGGCAGCACCGCACCGAGGGTGAGCTGGGCTCGCACCCCCGCCCGCACCGAGACGGTGAGGGTGCGGGCGGACCGGGTCACCGTCACGTCGAGCGAGCCGCGGCCGAGCCGGATGTCGTGCCCGGCGATGCGGTCCTGGCCGGGCGGCAGGGCCGGCACCACGGCCAGCCGCCCGCGGCCGACTTCCGGGTCGACGCCGAGCTGCTGGTGCACCACCGGCCAGAGCACCCCGTAGGCGCCCCAGGCCTGCAGCACGCTGGACCGGCTGAGGAAGTCCCGCTCGATGTTGGCGACGAAGTCCGGCGACGGCGCCACCTCAGGCATCGCGCCGGGCATCTCCCAGACGGCCGGGTCGAGCTGGATGCGGGCGTTGCCGGTGGTGTAGCGGCGCTGCGGCCCGAGCCGGCCGTAGTTGCCCTCGGCGACGGCGGCCACCGCGGTGTTCAGCGAGAAGGTGGCCCGCTCGGCCGGCACGCCGGACACCACGCTGTCGCAGGACGGGCCGGTGTTGCCGGCCGGCGCGCCGGTCGGCCCGCTGCCGGTGTGGAACAGGCCGAACTCGCCGGTGTAGCAGTCCCGTTCCCGCTGGGCGAGCGCGACCTGCGCGTGGGCGGTGGTGGCGAGCGGCCCGCCGGGCAGCTCGGCCTCCATCGGGGTCAGGCCGGTCCAGTGCCGCTGGAACACCTTGACGTCGCCGGGGTCGCCCAGCGAGTCCGCGTACGCGTTCGCGTCGCCGCCGTACCACCAGGCCTGCTCGAAGGCGCGCTCGCGCCGCTGCGCCTGGGCGCTCGCCCAGCCGGCGGTGGCGCGGTCGCCGCGGGCGTCCGCCAGGTCGGCCAGGTCACGCAGCCCGCGGATGGTGTAGACCGCCACGTCGAGCTTCTCCCCGCCCATCCCGGGCCGCTCCACGTTGCCCAGCCCCTCGGGCCGGCCGTCGGCGTCGGCGTCGAGCGCGGTCACGTACCGCATGGCCCGCACCGCGGGTTGGTACATCTCGCCGAGGAACGCGTCGTCGCCGGTCCACCGCCAGATCAGCGCCACCGTGCTGGGGAACTTGGCGCTCTCGTCGGTGTTGCCCGGGTCCTCGTTCGCGCCGAAGTAGACCTGCCCGTCCGGGGTGACCTCGTGCACGATCTTGCCGGACCGGCCGTTGACGATCCCGCTGATGGCGCGCAGCGCCCGCAGGTGCGCCTTGATCGGCTCGAACTGCCCGGCCGCCACCGAGGCGAACGCGGTGTACTCGGCGTCGGTGGCGAAGATCCATGGATAGTCGGGCCAGCCCGCGCCGACCCACCGGGCGACCGGCACGGTGCCGGCCGGCGGCGGGAACCGGGTGCCCTCCCGGCTGGCGAAGACCCGCAGGTCACGGGCCTCCTGCACGGAGTCGGCCAGGTTCTGCTTGGACCACTCCACGCTGCGCTGCAGCAGCCGGTCACCGGGCAGGTCCACCCGGGTCCGCGCGGCCAGCGCCGCCCGGTCGGCCAGCTTGCCGAGCAGGGCCCGGTCCGGGGCGTGCAGGGCGCGCTGGGACTCAGCGGTGGCCGCCGCGACACCGTCGTCCGAGCCGGCCACCGCGAACCAGACCGTGCGCCCGCTGCGCGGCACGTCCAGCGTGTACGTGAGCCGGCCACCGGTCCCCCGGCCGTACGGGCCGTCGTCGCACCGTGGCGGCGCCGGATCGGCCACCGGGCACACCACGGCGGGGTCCTGCGGGCCGCGGTGGCCGGGGCCGAGCGCATGGCTGTCCGGGGTGAGGGCGCTGCCGACCACGGCGGCGTAGTCGTGCGGCCGCGCGCCGGTGGCGGTCTCCCGGAAGACCAGCCGGCGCCCGTCGAAGCCGCCGGTGTCGGGCAGGTTGACCGTCTCCTGGCTGGGCGTGGTCCAGCCCCACGGGTACGCGGAGAGCAGCTCGGAGTGCGCGTCCACGGCCAGCGTGATCCGCCGGGCGGGCCCGCCGAAGGTCAGCCCGACCAGCGCGGCCCGGGCGCCGTCCGGCAACACGTCGGTGCGCCGCACCGGCAGCCCGCCGGGCCCGGCCAGGTCGAGCTGGACGAACCCGGCGCCGCTGGTGAACCGCGTCGTGCTCAGCCACTGCCCGTCGACGGCGAACCACAGCCCGTCGAGCAGCTTGATCGGCGGGCTCCAGAAGCCGCCCATCTCGCCGCGGATGTGCCAGCCCGTCGCCGGGTAACGGCCGTCCGTGGCACCGACCTCGTAGGCCCGGTCGCCGCTCGCCACGAACCGCCGGTCGGCCAGCCGGCGCTCCTCGGCCAGCCCGCCGGGTGCGGCGGCCGCGGCCGCCGACGCCGGCGGCACGACGGCTCCGGCCGCCGCCACCAGGGCGACCAGCGGGACCAGGGCGAGTCCCGAGCGGGCATTCCATCGAAGTCGGCGCATGCGGGCCTCCCTGCGGATCGACAATGATCGCTGGTCCCACAGTCTCGCCGGCCATCCATGAGCGCAAGTGCAGGCGGCACGACACGCCTTTCGCCGGCACGAGCGAGGACGCCCGCCGGTTACGACCGCGCCTCCCGCAGGGCCGCCAGCCGGCGCAGCCAGTCACCGTCGTTGTTCGACGCCCCGACGCCGAGCAGCACCTGGTCGAAGGCGTTGCCGTCGCTGTCGTCGGTGTAGCAGACCGCCACCTCCGCCCACGGTGACACCGCGAGGGAGAACTGGTCCTGCCGGCCGGTGACGGTCTGGGTCAGCCGCTGGGCGCCGAGCCTGCCGTCGGTGGTGCCGTCGGGGTTCAGCCCGCGCAGCCAGCCGTCCAGGCCGCCGGTGGTCCAGCCGACCACCGCGAAGCCCTGGTCGTCGACCCCGACCGCCGGCGCCGTCCCGCCGGCCGCGACCTGGACCTCGGCGTGCCGCCCGGTTCCCGCCGGGGTGAACGAGCGGGCCCAGACGCCGGCGGTGCCGGAGTGGTCGGACTCCCAGGACACGGCGACGTCGCCGACCAGGTCCGTGGCGACCGCCGGGCGGCGCTGCTGCCCGGTGGCGGTCGCGTTCGCGAGCCGCGGCGCCAGCAGGACCGCCCCGGTCGCCCGGGCCAGCCGGGTGAGCCCGACATCCAGCGACCCGGTGCCGGCGGCATCCCGCTCCCAGACGATCGTGGCGTCGCCGCCGGCCGCCACGGCGACGTCCGGACGCTGGTTCCTGCCGGTGCTCCGGCTCGCCACCTTCTCGTACGCCTTGACGGCCGTACCGGTGAACCCGGCGGCCTTGACCGTGACGGCCGCGCCCTGGACGTCCTCCCAGACCACGGTGAACGCCACCGCGGCCGGGCTGCCCGGGACGCCGTCCGGGTCGGCCGCGACCCTGGGCCGGATCTGGTCGCCGGCCGCGCTCGCGTTGGCCTGCCCCGAGGCGAGCACCGCGCCGGCCGGCGAGACGACCCGGTACGGCACGTTGAACACGCCGTTGCCGTCGGGATCGTCGGCCCACACCACCACGGCGTTGCCCCGGTCGTCGAGCCCCACGTCCGGCGTGAGGTGCTTCCAGTTCTTCCCGCCGGCGCCGCCGGCGGAGAGCTTCCGCTCGTAGACCGGGGCGCCGTTGCGGAACAGCCGCAGAAAGACCTCGGAGTGGCTGTTGTCCGCGGGGTTGGTGGCGTCCCGGTCGTCCTCCCACACCACGGCGACCTCGCCGTTGCGGTTGGCGGCGACGGCCGGGCCGTCCTGGTCGCCGGCGGCGACGCTGTTGGCGGCGGAGAAGGTCACCGACGCGGCGGCGACGGCGACCGTGGTGGTGAGGGCGGCGAGAACGGTGGTCATCAGAGCTCCTGCAGTCCGGGCCGGCCGTCGAGCACGACGAACGACTTGAGGGTGGTGGCCGCGGCGCCGTGCTCGGTGACCACGGGCACCGCCCGGAAGTCGGCACGCAGCTCGGTACGCCCGATCGTGGTGAGCGTGTAGCCCCGGCGGTCCGAGAAGAACCGCAGGTGCGGGTTCGCCGCCTGGTACGGGACGGCGGTGTCGGCGGTGCCGTCGCCGCCGGAGGAGATGGAGGTGCAGACCAGTTCGGTGCCGACGACCGCCGACGAGGCGCCGGCGTAGTCGGCCTTGAGGTCGTTGGCCCACGCCGAATGGATGTCGCCGGTGAGCACCACCGGATTGCGGACGTTGCGGTCGCGCCAGCCCTGCTGGATCCGGCCCCGGGCGGCCCGGTAGCCGTCCCACGCGTCCATGTTCGCGGTGCCGCCGGTGCGCAGCTGCTGGGCGAAGAAGACCTGCTGGCCCAGGATGTCCCAGGTGGCGTCCTGCCGGGCGAGGCCGTCGAGCAGCCAGGTCTCCTGGGCGGTGCCGGTCATGGTCCGGCCGGCGGTGCCGGCGGCGGCGCAGACCTTCCAGCCGTCACCGCAGGCCTGGTCGTCGCGGAACTGGCGGGTGTCGAGCAGGTGGAAGGTGGCCAGGGTGCCCCACGGCACCCGCCGGTGCAGCGGGATGCCGGCGCCCACCGGCGCCTGGGCGGGGCGCAGCGGCATGTTCTCGTAGTAGGCGCGGTAGGCGGCGGTGCGGCGGGCCGTCCACTGGGCCGCGGTCAGCGCCGGGGTGCTGTCCGCGCGGACCAGGGTGGCGTAGTTGTTCTCGACCTCGTGGTCGTCCGGCACGACCAGCCAGGGCGCGACGGCGTGCGCGGCCTGCAGGTCGGGATCCGTCTTGTACTGGGCGTGCCGGCGCCGGTAGTCGGCCAGCGTGACGGTCTCGGCGCCGACGTGCCGGCGGACCAGGCCCGCCTTGGGGCCGTACTCGTAGAGGTAGTCGCCGAGGTGCAGGACGAGGTCCGGCCGGTCCTCGGCCATCCGCCGGTACGCGGTGAAGTAGCCCTGCTCGTAGTGGGCGCAGGAGGCGAACGCCATGGTGAGCTCCCGCCCCGGAGTGCCGGCCGCCGGCGCGGTGCGGGTACGCCCCACCGCCGAGAGCTGCCCCTGGGCGCGGAAGCGGTAGTAGTACTCCGCGTCCGGGGCGAGCCCACCGGCGACCACGTGCACCGAGTGCGCGTCGGCGTACCGGGCGGTGACCGTGCCGGAGGCGACCAGCGACCCGAACCGCTGGTCGGTGGCGACCTGCCAGTCCACCGCCACGTCGGCGTCGGGCATGCCGCCGTGCCCGTCGGCGTTCAGCGGGCTCGGCGCCAGCCGGGTCCACAGCACCACGCTGGTGGCTGCCGGCTCGCCGGAGGCCACCCCGAGCTTGAACGGGAACGGGGTCGCGGCCCCGGCGGCACGCCCGGTCAGCGCCAGCGCGCCGGCGCCGGCCACGCCGCCGAGGATGAACGTGCGTCGATGCAGCATCGTCATAGTCGCTCACCCTCGCGGCGGCGCGTGAACGACGAGGGCAGCGCCGGGGACGACCCGGTGTCCGGCGGCTCAATCCATCGACATCAGTGAGTGAACGCTACGGGCGGTCGGTGCGTACCGCGCGGGCCACGCCGAACCAGCCGCGCCGCACCAGCCAGCTGACCTCGCGGGCGAACCAGTTCCGGGCCCGCAGCACCAGCAGGATGAACGGCACCGACGTCGCCGGCATGGCGAACGCCTTGAGGCCGCCGGACCCGTCGGGATCCGGGTCGACGGCGAACAGCAGCGCGGCGACCGCCGTTGCGATCAGCCGCAGCACCGCCAGGGCGAAGGTGGGCCGGCGCAGGTGCTGCCGGATCAGCATCCGGGTCGCACCGGACAGCGCCCGCAGCCGCCACCGGAACAGCGCCGCGGCGCACCCGATGCCGACGGCCGCGATCACCAGGCCGGCCGCCACACCGGCGGGGCCGTCGACCCGCAACCGCAGCATGCTGGTGGCCACCGACGCGACCACCAGCAGCAGGCTCACCAGGTCGGTGACCAGCCAGAGCGCCCCGCGCGCGCTGCGGGTCGCGACCTGGACGACGGTGGTGTCGGCCGGCGCGGCGCTCAGGACCGCGCCCAGGGCCGGCGACGCGCGCACCGCCCGGCCCCGGCCGGCGTCCATCTCCGCCAGCGAGTACAGCGCGACGGGGTCGTCCGGGGCCAGCGCCAGGGCCCGCTCGTACGAGGCCCGGGCCGCGTCGAACCGGGCCATCCGGCGCAGGGCGTCACCCTCGGCCACGTACCCGGCGGGGTCGTCCGGGGCGAGGTCCCGGGCCCGCGCGGCGGCTTCCAGGGCCGCCACGATGTTGGCCGTGCCGCCGTCCTCCAGCAGGGTGTAGACCAGCATCAGCTCGCCGTGCGGGTCGTGCGGGTCGAGGTCCCGGGCGGTGCGCGCGGCCTGCACGGCCTCCCGGGTCTGCCCGGTCATCAGCAGCGTCGCCGCGGCCTGCCGGTGCGCGACGGCGAGGTCCGGCGCGAGGGCGAGGGCGCGGTTGGTGGCCGCCAGTGCCTCGTCGTAGCGGCCCGCGGCGCGCCGGCCGGCGGCGAGCAGCACCAGCGCGGCCACGTCGTCCGGGTCGTCCGCCAGCTGCCGTTCGACCAGCTCGGCCGCGTCGTCCGGCCGGCCCGCGGCCAGCAGGTGGTGGGCCCGGGCGTGCAGGTCGCCGGGCGGCGTGGCCGCGGTCACCGCAGCAGCTTCCGCTTCTTCAGGTACGCGACCAGGTCGTCGTAGGCGCCGCCCTCGTTGGCGAACATGGCCACGTTGCGGGCGGTGGCGAACCAGGGGCCGGTGGACGGCTTGACCTGGCTCAGCGCCCGGACGAAGTCGCGCTGCTCGATCATCCGGATCGTGCCGCTGCGGATCGAGTCGGCCATCGCGTACTCGGCCGCGGACTCGCACAGGTGGGCCAGGTCGGCGCCGGAGAAGTCCTCGGTCGCCGCGACGATCTTCGGCAGGTCGATCCCGGCGATCGGGCGGTTGCGCAGGTCCAGCTCGATGATCGCCTGGCGGGCCGGCGCGTCGGGCGGCAGCACCAGCACCATCCGGTCGAGCCGGCCCGGGCGGCGCAGCGCCGGGTCGACCTGCCAGGGCGTGTTCGTCGCGGCGAGCACGAACACCCCCTCGTTGTCGGTGTCCACGCCGTCCAGCTCGGCGAGCAGCTGGTTGGCGACGGTGCGCATCGAGGTGTTGTGCATGTTCGAGCGCTTCTGGCCGAGCGCGTCGATCTCGTCGAGGAACAGCACGCACGGGGCGTTGCGGCGGGCGGTCTCGAACAGCTCGTGCAGGTTGCGCTCGGAGTTGCCGAGCCACATGTCGAGCACGTCGACGATCGACAGGGACATGAACTTGGCGCCCAGCTCGCCGGCCACCGCCCGGGCCAGGTAGGTCTTGCCGCAGCCCGGGGGGCCGTAGAGCATGAGGCCGCCGCGCAGGCTCTTGCCGTACAGCTTGCGCAGCTCGGGGTTGCGCATCGGGCCCAGGAACGCCAGCTCGAGGCGCTCCTTGACCTCGGTCATGCCGCCGACGTCGGCCAGCCGGATGCCCGACGACTCGACGTCGAACTTGCGGTCGTCGTGGCCCCGGGCCGGCTCCGGCGGGCCGCCGGTCGGCAGCGGGTCGGCCGGGCCCTCGGACGCCAGGTAGCGGGGCGGCACGACCGGGGAGAGCTCCTGCTCGTACGCGGCCAGCGGATCACCCTCGTCCGCCGGACCCGGCTCTGCCTCAGTCGGGGCGGAGGACTCGGCGGGGGGCGCGGCCGCGGTGAGCGCCCGCTGCATCAGGGCCTGGGCGCCGGCGTTGCCCGGGTCCCGGGCCAGCACCTGCCCGGCCTGCGCGACCGCCTCGACCGCCCGGCCGGCGTCCACCAGCAGGCCGCCCAGGTGCAGGCGCAGCGTCAGATCGTCGGGCCGGGCCTCGATGGCGCCGGTGAGGCTGGTGATCAGAATGTCGTCGCTCATGGCAAGGGCAGGATAGAGGGCCGCCGCCGCCCCGGCCAAAGCCGTCCGCCCGGGCGGCTGCTCTGCGTGGTCAGGCCGGTGAGCTGCGGGTGTGCCGGCCCGGGCCGAGGCTGAGCGTGGTCCCGTCCGGCAGGATCGTCTCGGCGGTGCAGCCCGGCGGCACGGTCACGGTCAGGACGAACTCGGCGGCCAGCTCCCACCGCACCTCGATCCGGCCGTACGGCGACTCGTGGGTGGCCTCGGCCCGGGTGATGCCGCCGCCCGGGTGCGGGTGCACCCGGAAGCGGCGGTAGGCCGGGTCGATGCGGCGGAGCCCCGCGACGTAGCGGTGCAGGAACGAGACGACCGCGCCCTTGGCGTAGTGGTTCAGCGAGTCGTGGGCCACACCGTCGGCGTCGACGCCGTTCCAGTGTTCCCACATCGTGGTCGCGCCACGGTTGATCATCGTCAGCCAGGACGGCTCGGTGTCCTGGAACAGCAGCTCGAAGGCCACGTCGGCGTGCCCGTTGTCGGCCAGCACGGGCAGCAGACAGGGCGTCGCCAGCAAGCCGGTGGCCAGGTGGGTGCCGGCCGCGCGGATCAGCGCGACCAGGCGGTCCGCCACGGCCGGTCGCAGCGCCTCGGGCACCAGGCCGAAGGCCAGCGCCCGGACCAGGTTGGCCTGGTTGGCCGGGGTGACCCGGCCCGCCGGGTCGAGGAACTCGCGGCGCCACGCGTCGGCCGCCCGCTCGCTCAGCGTCGCGTACCGTCCGGGATCGCGGCCGAGCACCGTCGCGACGCGCGCCATCAGCCCCGCGGAGTGGGCGAGATAGGCGGTCGCCACGTCACTGCGGTCGGCGGTCAGGAAGGCGTCGAAGGGCAGCGGCTCCTCCCCCGGCACCAGCCACTCTCCCCAGTGGAATCCGCTGTCCCACAGGTACCGCTCGTGCGGCGCGGGCGTGGGCCGGGCCGCCGCACGGTCGGGATGCCGGTGCGTGCGCGCCATCCGCTCGGCCCGGTCCAGCCAGGCCACCATCGCGGGCCACATCTCGGCGAGGACGCGCTCGTCGGCGTACTGGCGGTAGAGCTCCCACGGCACGATGACCACCGCGTCGCCCCAGCCGGCCGAGCCGTGCAGCCGGGCCATCGGCGAGGCCGGGCCCTCGGCGGGCGGGCACGGGCTCATGTTCGCCACGGTCCCGTCGGCCCACTGGTCGGCGGCCACGTCCCGCAGCCACTTGGTGCTGAAGCCGGCCACGTCGTAGAGGAACGCCGCGGCCGGCACGAACACCTGCCAGTCGCCGGTCCAGCCCGCGCGTTCCCGCTGCGGGCAGTCGGTGGGGATGTCACAGACGTTGCCCCGTACGCCCCGGAGCGCCGCCTCGTGCAGCCGGTTGATCCGGGGGTCGCTGCACGAGAACCAGCCGGTGCGGCGCATGTCGGTGTGCACGACCACGCCCCGCACATCGTCGGTCGTCAGCGCCTCGGGATGCCCGTCCACCTGCACGTACCGGAAGCCGTGCGTGGTGTGCCGGGGCTCGAACGCCTCGCCCGCCCGGCCCGCCGACACCACCTCGTCGACCATGCCGGCCGGCAGCGGCGCGGGCAGGAACGGGAACGCCGGCCGCAGGTGCTCGGTGGACAGCTCGCCCGCGGCGGTCAGGTGCTCGCCGTGGGTCAGCGTGATCCGGGTGCCGGCCGGTCCCAGCCGGCCCAGCCTGATCCAGCCGTTGATGTTCTGCCCGAGGTCGACGAGCTGCCGTCCGGGGCCCGGCCGGGTCACCGCGACCGGCACGATCTCCTCGACCCGGCGCACCGGCGGCGCCGGCGAGTCCACCAGCGTGGCGTAGCCGTGGCCGGCCACCGCCGCGCCCTGCCAGCCCGTGTCGTCGAAGCCGGGCTCGGTCCAGCCCACCGGCAGTGCGCGCAGGTCAACGCGCTGACCGGCGATGAGGTCGGCGCTGATGAGGTGCCCGCGCGCGCACTTCCACGGCCCGGTCACGCCGTCGTCGAGCTGGGCCAGCACGGCGACCCGGGTCCCCCACTGCCCGGTCGAGCGCAGCGCACCGGTCTGCCCGCGCCACCAGCCGTCGGACAGCACGACGGCGAGCACGTTCTCGCCGTCGCGGACCAGCCCGCCGATGTCGTAGGTCTGCACCTGGAGCCGGGTCGTGTACTGGGTGAAGCCGGGCGTCAGCTCGGCGTCGCCGACCCGGACCCCGTTGACGAACGCCTCGTAGACGCCGTGCGCGGTGAGGTGGAGCCGGGTCGGGTGGCCGGTGAACGTGGTGCGCGCCAGCGGCAGCTCGGGCTCGATCCAGTCCGCCGTCCAGTCCGATGCGGACAGCAGCCCCATCTCGAACCAGCCCGGCGCCGACCAGTCGCCCTCCCCCCGTTCGGTCCACACCTTGACCTGCCAGGTGACACGCTCGGCGGAGCGCAGCGCCGGACCCTCGTACGGGATCAGCAGGCTCTGCTCGCCGGCGACCCGCCCGGTGTCCCAGCCGTTGTCCGTCCGGATCCGGTACGCCAGCTGCCGCGCGGGCAGCCGCCACGACAGGCGCGGTGCGCGGGTGTGGATCCCCAGTGGATGATCGAGGTGCTCGACCCGCAGCCCGTACGGGCTCACGGGCGCACCACGGCCGCGAAGGTGCCGAAGTCCGCGGCCCGCGCGTCGATCTCGGCGCGCGCCTCGGCGTGCGCGGCGGCGGTCTTCTGGATCTCGCGCGCGTGCGCCCGCTTCTCGGCCATCGAGATCACCGACGTCGTCAGGTCCGTCCACCGGATCGCGCCGCCCGCCGCCAGTTCCCCCGTGCTGCCGCAGGTCGCGCACGTGACGGCGGTGCCGGTCAGCTCCACGACGTTGAGGTGGCACATCGGGCACAGCCCCGGTTCGCCCAGGTAGCGCGACTCCTCGAACGCCATGCCGAGCTGCGACGCGACGTGGGCGCCGAGCCGGGCCGCGCGCTCCAGCGCCGCGTCGTCCAGCAGGATCGACCGCGGCGTGCCGGCGCCGCCGAAGACGGCCTGGTCGACCACGGCCATGTGCATGGAGAACGCGACGGTGTGCAGCAAGGGCAGGGCGAGTGTCTTCCACTGTGGGGTGAGCGAGCCGCCGACCGCGAGGAAGCCGGCCACCCGCGGCTTGAGCACCCGCTCGTCGACCCGGAACGGGACGGCCGGCTCGGTGCCGCCGCGGCGCACCGCGACGAGGTGCTCGACGATGGCCGCGTCGGCGTTCGGCCCGAGCAGGCGGTCGATCACCGCCTTGAGCGGGGCGGCGATGGTCCGGGTCATGATCGGTGTGCTGACGACCAGGCCGTCGCACTCGACCAGCCGTTCCCACAGCCACCACAGGTCGTCGTCGGTGCGCAGGTCGGTCAGCCGCACCAGCTGCGCGTCGCCGGCCGCGCGCAGCGCCGCGGTCAGCAGGATCTCGGCGCTGCCGCCGGGCTGACCACAGCCGAGGCCCAGGACTCTCATCGGCCCGCTCCCCGGCACAGCAGCTCGACCAGGTTGCCCTCGGGGTCGGCGACGAACGCCATCCGCACGCCCGCTTCCGGCGACGGCCGCGGCGTCAGCACCGGCCGGGCGCCCAGGCCGACCACCCGCGCGAAGGTCGCGTCGAGGTCGGCCACGTCGAAGGCCACGTGCCCGAACCCCTGCGACAGCGCGGCCGCGGCGGGGTCGGCGGCGCGCAGCCCGGGCGCGGAACCGGTGCGGTGCAACAGTTCCAGCCGGTCGCCGTGGCTCCGGTGGATCAGCATCACGATGTCCAGGTCGATCGGGTCGACCCGCAGGTCCAGCTCGCGGGTGTAGCCGAACGCGGCGCAGTACCAGTCCGCCGCGACGCCGAGATCCCGCACCGAGAGCCCGGCGTGGTCCAGCCGTGTGTCACTCATGGACGTTCAGCCCCTCCGGATCGGCGGTCAGGTACGAGGCGAAGACACCGGACGGGTCGCGCCGCGCCCGGATCTCCGCCAGCCGGCAGTAGTTCGCCGCGGACAGGAAACGGTCCTGCCGCCGGGTGAAGTCGGTGTCGCCGAGGTAGACGCCGGTGCCGTGCCGCGCGACGGCCGCGGTCCGCTCGTGCACCCAGTTCCGGTACTTCTCGTCGTCCGCGGCGTCGGGGTAGATCGCGTACGTGGCGATGTAGACGTTGCCCTGCACCGAGAACGCCATATCGGGCAGCTCGCGCTGCGGCGCCCAGCCGTACCAGATGGAGAACGAGTGCGGGGTGTCCAGCTCGCGCCACAGCCGGCTGAGCAACGGTTCGAGCACGTCGGCGGGCGCGTCGGTCCAGGTGCAGTCGACGGCGTACCGGTAGCCCTCCGGGTTCTGGGCGGCCTGCGCCACGCACTCCTCGGCCAGGCTCGTCGGCCCGGTGACGTGGCTGAGCTCCTTGCCGGCCAGCGGTCCGTCGGCGAAGACCCGCAACAGGTCCGGCGAGTCGGCCAGCACGGTCGTGTGCAGCAGCAGCACCAGCTCGCCGGACAGCCGGGTGGCGGCCACCACCGGCTCCAACCGCCGGTCCAGCGTCGGCAGCAGCTCGTGCAGCCAGCCCAGCAGGACGGCGGCGTCCCGCGGGCGGAACGACCAGGTGTCGTGCCACATCCCCGCGGGCGCCGGATAGGTCCGCAGGTGGAACGCGGTGACGATGCCCGGGAAGCCGGGGCCGGCGCCGCGGGCGGCCCAGTACAGGTCGCTGTGCTCGTCGGCGTCGGCGCGGACCAGCTCACCGTCGGCGGTGACCACGTCGACGGCCACCACGCTCTCGCAGGCCCAGCCCATCCGGCGGCCGTTCCAGCCCTGGCCACCCTGCAACAGGTAGCCGCCCAGGCCCACGCCGGGGCAGTGCCCGACCGGGAACGCCCGGCCGCGCTCGTCCAGGAACGGCACCAGATCCAGCCCGCCGCGCGCCGCCGGGCCGGCCGTGACCACCCCGGTCGCCGCGTCGTAGTCCAGACCGTTCAGGTTACCGAGATCGATCAGCAGGGCGTCGTCGCGCAGGCTCCAGGCGGCCCACGAGTGCCCGCCCGATCGGACGCACACCGTACGGTTCTCGGCGCGGGCCAGGCGCACCCCGGCCGCGACGTCGGCCGCGTCGTCGGCCAGCAGGACGGCGGCCGGGAAGCGGTCCGGGCGGCGGGCGTTGAAGATCCGGCCGACCCGGGCCTGCTCGTAGCCGGCCTCGCCCCGGCGCAGCAGCGTGCTCATCCGACGGCCGCCGCGCCGCCGTCGACCGGGATGTTGGCCCCGGTCACGTGGGAGGCCTCCGCGCTCGCCAGGAACAGGATGGCGTTGGCGACGTCCTCGGGCTGACCCCACTTGCGCAGCGGCACGGCCGACCGGATCGCCTCGGCCGGGCCGTGCGGGTCGGTCAGCGTCGGCAGGGTCTGCGGCGTCTCGGTCATCGCCGGGCTGACCGCGTTGACCCGGATGCCCCGCGGGCCACCCTCCACGGCGAGCTGGTAGGTCAGCGCGAGCACCCCGCCCTTGGCCGCGCCATGTGCGTTCTGCGGCATGAAGAACGCGCCGCGCGAGCCGGAGATCGAGCCGACGTTGACGATCGCGCCACCGCCGCGCCGGATCAGGTGCGGCCACGCGCACCGGGTGACCAGGAAGACGATGTCCAGCTCGTGGCGGATGGTGAAGGACCAGTCGGCGTACGACAGCTCGTCGATCGCGCCGAACCGGATCGCCGAGGCGTTGTTCACCAGCACGTCGATGCCGCCGGCCAGCTCGGCCGCGGTGTCGACGAAGTGCCGCGCGCCCTCCTCGGTGGCGAGGTCGACCGGCGCGACGGTGTCCGCCCGCCCGCCGTTCCCGCGGATCAGCTCGGCGGTCTCCGCGGCCGCGGGCCCGTTCAGGTCGCCGCCGATCACGTGGGCGCCCTCCCGCGCGCAGACCAGCGCGGTGGCCCGGCCGATGCCGCCGGCGGTCCCGGTGACCAGGACGGCCAGGCCGGCCAGCCGGCCGGTCATCCGGCGTCGGACGCCTTCGCGAGCGCGCCGCCCCCGAAGTTCTTGTCGTGGTCGAGCGTCATCGCGTGGAACGGGTATGCCACCTCGCGCATGTCCTGCTCGTAGGCGCCGATGGCGGCGACCAGGCCGGCCTCGCCGCGGCCGGCCCGGGCGAGCTGGCCGACCAGGTGCTCGGCGTCGCGCAGGGCCAGGTTGGCGCCCATGCCGATGGTCGGCAGCATGGCGTGCGCGGCGTCGCCGACCAGCGTGACCCGCGAGGGCGCCCAGGTCTCGGCCGGGATGAGGTAGCCGAACGGGATCATGAAGATCGACTCGAGGTCCATCCGGCGGACGATCTCGGCGGCGGCCGGGTGCCAGCCGGCGACCGCCCGGCCCATCGACTCCCGCAGCAGCGCCGGCGTCTCGGCGGTCCACTCGGCCGACGGCGGCACCTCGGTGCCGGGCGCGACACTGCAGGACACCATCATGTACGGCCCCACCGGGTCGAGCGTGACGTCCGGCGCGATCTCCCTCGGCGCCTCGTGCACCGGCTGCCGCGGGTCGAAGACGCCGACCAGCATCCGGCTGCCGGCCCGGTCCACGGCGATCACCACGCCGTCCATCAGGGCGGTGGGCACGATCTCCCGCAGCTCCGGGGTCAGCGGCACCCGGCCG
Source organism: Actinoplanes sp. NPDC049599 (assembly GCF_044465625.1). Taxonomy (NCBI): domain Bacteria; kingdom Bacillati; phylum Actinomycetota; class Actinomycetes; order Micromonosporales; family Micromonosporaceae; genus Actinoplanes; species Actinoplanes sp. NPDC049599. The sequence goes on along the minus strand of NZ_JBITLX010000006.1, from coordinate 187,837 downwards.
TAGACGCCGATGCCGCGCACGCCGGTGGGGATGACCGGCACCTCCGGCAGCCGCTGGGCGCGCACCGCGGAGCGGATGCCGTCGGCGCCCACCAGCACGTCGCCGCGGGAGGTGCTGCCGTCGGCCAGCGTGACGGTCACGCCGTCGGCGTCCTCGGTGTAGCCGGTGACCGCGGCGCCGACCCGCAGGGCGTCGCCGAGCCGCGCGCTGAGGATCTGCCGCAGCGTCCGGCGGTGCACGCCGGTGTGCGGGACCTCGCCCCGGTTCGGCGGGCCGAGGTGCGGCTGCGAGCTGAGCTCACCGAAGTGGTCGTGCAGGACGATCGACTCCTGCCGGTCGTACGTGACGCGGGAGGTCGCCTGGTAGAGCGCGAACAGGTCGGCCGGCAGCACGCTGCGCAGGGCCTCGCCGCCGAACGCGTTCATGTGCAGGTAATAGCCCTGCTTGCGGTTGAGGTCGCGGTCCCGTTCGAAGACCTCGACGGTGTGCCCGTGGCGCACCAGCCCCTGAGCCACCGCGAGGCCGGACAGGCCGCCGCCGGCGATCAACACGTGCAGCGGTCGAGATTCCATCGCGGCGCCCACTCTCGTCTAGCGATAATGTGTTTCAGCTCCATGACGACTGTAATGAGAATCGCATCCCAGGTCCAGGGTCAGATCGGTCTGAGCAGGTCTTTGCCGTCCCAGTCGCGGGCCGCGGCGGCCAGCCGGCCGGGCATGCCCAGGATCGGCGGGCCGGCCAGGTGCAGCTCGATCGGGTGCGGGAACAGCGAGCCGCCGTCGTACCAGGCCACGTGCACGGCGCCGGTGACCGCCTCGTGGATGAACCGGCAGCCGGCGGCTGCCAGCCGGGCGCCCTCGGCCGCCAGGTCGTCGGTCACCCAGGAGACGTGCCCGACCCGGTCGAAGCCGATCCCGTACGCCGCGGCCAGGCCGTCGTCGATCGAGTGCACCTCGGCCAGCTCGAGCACGACCGGGCCCCAGGCGGCGAAGGCGGCGGTGTGGTCGAAGAACGCCGGATCGGTGATCTCGGTGCCGTCGGCCATCCGGAACGTGTCGAAGGCGACGTGCCGGTGCACCAGGAACGGCCCGATCCCCAGCGTGCGCGCGGCCCGCTCGGCGGCCGCGGCCAGGTCCGGCACCCAGTAACCGACGTGATGCATGCCGGTCATCCCCTTTCACTCCAGACAACCGATGTTCCGTAAGCGAGAGTAAGGTGGCGGCCATGAAGCTGACGCACCTCGGGCACGCGTGCCTGCTCGTGGAGACCGACGTCCGCCTGCTCGTGGATCCGGGCACCATGTCGGACTTCACCGGGCTCACCGACCTCGACGCCGTGCTGGTCACCCACCAGCACCCCGACCACGTCGACGCCGGGCGGGTGGCCGCGCTGCTGGCCGCCAACCCCGGCGCGCGCCTGGTGGTGGACCCGGACTCGGTGGACCCGCTCGAGGGCCTGCCGGGGCTCACGTTGGCCCGCCCGGGCGACCGGCTGACCTTCGGCGGCACGACGGTCGACGTGCACGGCGGCATCCACGCGGCGGTGTACGGCCCCGTGCCGGGCTGCGCCAACAACGCCTACCTGGTGGACGACGGCGCCTTCTTCCACCCCGGCGACTCGTTCACCCGGCCGCCCGGCGAGGTGGACGTGCTCGCGGTGGCCGTCGACGCCCCATGGCTGAAACTGGCCGAGGCGATCGACTACGTGCGCGCCGCCGGCCCCCGGGTGGCGGTGCCGATCCACGAGGGCGAGACGACCGACCCGGCCAAGTACGCGGGGATGCTGGACGCGTTCACCCCGGAGACCACCACGGTCCGGCGCCTGAGCCGCGGCGAGGCCACCGGCCTCTGAGCCCACCCCGGCCGCGCGACCGACGCGACCCGGACGGCCACGATCCCGGGCCGCGCGACCGCGGCGAGTCGAACGTCGGCGGCCGGGCTCCCCGATCACGCCACCACGACAAACCGGGCGCAGGCAGCCAGGCTCCCGGGTCACAAAGCCGCGACAGACCGGGCGCAGGCTGCCAGGCTCCCGGACCACGAGGCCGCGACAAACCGGGCGCAAGCAGCCGAGTTCCCCCGCCGCACCACCGCGGCGGACCGGGCGTGGGCAGCCGGGCTCCCGGGCCGCGCGACCGCAGCGAACCGGGTGCAAGCGGGCGGGCTTGCCGGTCACGGGGACGCGGCGGCCCGGACGATCCGGGCGTAGGCCGTCGCGCTCGGCTTCGGCTTGCGGGCGAAGGTTGTCCGGTCCACCTCGACCAGGCCCAGCCGCACGTCGTAGCCGAAGATCCACTCGAAGTTGTCGAGCAGGGTCCAGTGCAGGTAGCCGAGCACCGGCACGCCCTCCGCGATCGCGTCGCTCAGCTCGGACAGCGCCGGCTCCAGGAACGCCGCGCGCAGGGAGTCGTCGTCGGTGGCCATGCCGTGCTCGGTGACGAAGACCGGGACGCCGGTCTCGCCGTGCACGTAGCGGACCGCGTTCGCCAGCGAGGGCGGGTAGATGTCCGAGCCCATCTGGTTGAGCGGGGCGCCCACCGGCGGTGGCAGCGGCCCGGCGCCGTCGTAGCGGGCGCGTTCGTAGTTCTGCACCCCGACGAAGTCGTCGTCCCGGGCCAGGCGCAGCCAGCGCTCGTACACCTCGGCGCGCTTGCGGTCCCGGACCGTGGGGTCACCGACCGCCTGGTCGTCCACCACCGCCAGGCTGAGCCCCACCGGCAGATCCGGGCGCCGGGCCTTGATAACCGCTTTCGCCGCCACGTGCGCGGCGGCCCGGCCGTCCTCCATGGCGCCGAGGTCCTCGGCCAGCACCACGTTGTCGAGCCGGTAGCGATCCACGCCGGCCGCCTTGCCCGCCGCCGCCAGAGTGGCCCGCTCCAGGTCGTGCACGGCCTCGGGGATGGGGAGCCAGGACAGCAGGCGCGGCAGGTTCGGCTCGTTGAGCGTCACCGCGTACGCGATCGACCCCCCGATCCGGTCCATCAGCACCCCGCAGTAGCGGGCGAACACCCGCGCCGAGCCCGGATCGAGCCAGCCGCCGCGCATCGCGAACCAGTGCGGGTTGGTCATGTGGTTGAACGTCACCACCGGCGCCAGGCCCAGCTCGACGCACCGGTCCACGATCGCCGCGTAGTGGTCCAGCGCCGCCGCGGAGAACTCCCCCTCGACCGGCTCGACCCGCGCCCACTCCACCGAGAACCGGTACGCCGTCAGCCCCATCCCGGCCACCAGCGCCAGGTCCTCCCGCCACCGGTGCAGGCCGTCGCAGGCCGGCCCCGAGGGCTCCCGGAACACGGTCGGCGACACGTGCTCGGCGAACCAGGTGTCGCTGGCGGTGTTGCCGCCCTCGGTCTGGTGCCCCGAGGTCGCGACGCCCCAGCGGAAGCCGGCCGGGAACCTCATCGGGTCCCCGGCCCGAACATCGATTCCCGGGCCCCGGTGATCCAGCCGACCAGCTGGTCGTTGCCGGTCTCGGCCGCGGCCACGTCGGCGACCTTGCGGCCCCGGTTGAGCACCACGATCCGGTCGCACACGTCCGCGGCGAGCGGCAGGTTGTGGGTGACCAGCACGCACGCGACGCCCTGCTCGGCCATCCGCCGGATCAGCGCCTGCACCTGCCGGGTCTGCTCGTAGCCCAGCGCGGCGGTCGGCTCGTCGAGCAGCAGCACGCCGTTGCGGTCCCCGGTGACCCGGGTCGCCGCGCGGGCCAGCGCGACCACCTGCCGCTGCCCGCCGGAGAGCATCTCCACCGGCCGGGTCACCGCCGCGGTCCGGACGCCCAGCCGGTCCAGCTCGGCGGTGGCCCGCTTGCGCTGCGCCTTGTGGTCGACGAAGCCGAGCCAGCCGAGCGGGCCCCGGCGCAGGATCTCGCGGCCGATGTTCAGGTTGGTCGCGATGTCCTGCGCGTCGACCAGCGCCAGGTCCTGGTAGACCATCTGGACGCCGGCCGCGGTGGACCGGCTCGGCGAGTGGAAGACGGTGGGCTCGCCGTGCACCAGGATCGTGCCGCTGGTCGGCTGGTGCGCGCCGGACATCACCTTGAGCAGGCTCGACTTGCCGGCGCCGTTGTCGCCCAGCAGCCCCACCACCTCGCCCTGCTGCACCGCGATGTCGATGCTGTCCAGCGCGCGGACGTAGCCGTAGTGCATGTCGATGCCGCGCAGTTCCAGCACCGGCGGGTTGTCGGTCATGAGGTCACCTCGTCCCGGTGTGCGCGGAGGCCTGGGCGGTGGCGACCAGCCGCCGGGAGACCGTGGTGGAAACCCACTTCTCCAGGCCGAGCGAGGCCAGCAGCAGCACGCCGGTCACCGCCGTCGCCCAGTACGGCTGAATGCCCTTGATGGTCAGCCCGTTCGAGATGGTGCCGAGGATGAGCGCGCCGACCAGCACCCGGGGCAGCGACCCGCGGCCGCCGCTGAGCGAGACGCCGGCCAGCGCCACCGCGGTCAGCGCGTTGAAGATGATGCCGGGGTTGGCGGCCGGGTTCGCCTCGGTCACCAGGCCGGCCGTCACCAGCCCGCCCAGCGCCGCGCAGAACCCGCTCACCACGAAGCCCAGCACCTTGTAGCGGTCGGCGTGGATGCCGGAGCGCCGGACGGCCTCGGCGTTGCCGCCCACCGCCATCAGGCGGATGCCGTCCCGGGTCCGGGTGAGGAAGACGGTGCCGACCAGGAACAGCACGGCCACCACCCACACCGGCGCCGGGATCCCGGCGAAGCGGTCGGTGCCCAGGAACATCAGCCCGGTCAGGCCCGGGATGGTGTAGCCGCCGGCCAGCGCGGCGGCCAGCCCGGACAGCACCGACAGCGAGCCGATCGTGACGATGATGGGGTTGAAGCCGCGCAGCGCGATCAGCCCGTTCACCACCCCGACCAGCACGCCGACGGCGAGCCCGGCGAGGATGCCGAGCCACACCGGGATCCCGTGGGTCATCAGCCAGCCGCAGGCGCACCCGGCCATCGCGGCGGTACCCGGGATGGAGAGGTCCAGCGCGCCGCAGATGATGCCGACCGCGATGCCGGCCGCGAAGATGGCGGTCAGCGCCGCCGCGTTGGCGATCAGCAGCGCGTTGTCCAGGCTGGCGAAGTACGGGCTGGCCCACAGGCTGAAGCAGAGCAGCAGCAGGATCCAGAGGACGAAGATGCCACGGTCGCGGGCGAAGATGAGCCAGCGGACGCCCGCCGGGTCACTCTCGTGCCCGGCGGACGCGACCTCGGTGCCGGTTGCGGCGGTCACTGTCATTCCTCAGCGCTCTCTGTCCATCAGCCTTTGGCCGTGACGACCTTCTGCGGCACGACCAGGACCTGACCGTTCGCCTTGGGGTCGGCCTGCATCGCCACCAGGGTGTCGAAGGACTGGGTCATGTCGGCCTGGAACTGCAGCGCGACCGAGGCGTAGATCTTGCCGTCCGCGACGCTCTTGAGCACCTCGTCGTTGCCGCCGAAGTCGGTGACGCACTGCGCCGTCCGGCCGGCCGCGGCGAAGGCGCCGATCGCGCCGAGCGCGCCCTCGTCGTTGGACGCCAGCACGGCGGCCAGGCCGGGCTTGCCCTGCAGGACGTTGCCGATGTCGGTCTGCGCGCCGGCCCGGTCCTTGGCGACCACGGTCTGCACGATGGTCGCGCCGGGCGCGGCGGCCTTGAGCGCGGCCGCGGCGGCCTGCTCGAACTCCTTCTTGCCGGCCTGGCCCTCGGCGCTCTGCGCGGCGAGCACCTCGGCCTTGCCGCCCATCTTCTCGGTGATGCAGGCGCCGAGCTGCTCGCCGAGGGCCTTGCCGCCGGCCGCGTAGTCGATGTAGTCGAAGGTGATGCCCGGCTGCGGGCCGGTGAAGCCGTACTCGTCCGGGCGGCCGTTGACCAGCAGCGGGATGCCCTTCGCCTGGGCCGTCTTGATGATCGGCACCAGCGACGGCGGCGCCACCGCGATGATCCACGCGGCCCCGGCGCGGCCGGCGCTGAGCACCTCGTTGAGCTGCTGGGTCTGCTTGCTGGGGTCGAAGTTGGGGTCCTGGACGATGACCTCCCAGCCCTTGCTGCCCGCGTAGCCCTTCACGCCCTCGGACAGACCCTTCAACGCGGGCGGTGCGAGCGAGAGCGGGGAGAAGACCAGGGTCTTGGGCAGGGCCGCGGCGGCGCCGGCGGTGGAGCCGCCGGAATCCGAGGCGTGACTGCAGGACGCCAGCATCAGCAGCGCGGCGCCGAAAGCGACTATGGCGCGCTGCGGGCGCGCGTGGTGAGAACTCACGGCCGAACTCCTCGCTGAGACTTGGCTATGTCCTGACTTTCATCTGATGAAAACTACTTTCGATATTGCCTGGGTGAAACGTAAACGACGCCCGGAAAGATGTCCATGGCTTCTCCGGACCATTTCCGGCCGGTGACCGGGCCCTACCGCCAGGAGGTCTCCAGGCCGTGTACCAGCGCGACCATCGCGTCGTGCCCGGGCGTGGCGACGCCGACCCGCCGACCCTCCGCCGCGATGCCGCCGTTGAGCACGTCGATCTCGGTGGGCCGCCGCGCCAGCACGTCCTGCAGCATCGACGGCCTGTGCCCGAACGCCTCCCGGATCGCCTCCTCGACCGCCTCGGCAGGGTCGCGGGTCAGCTCGATGCCGGCCGCCACACAGACCGCCCGCGCCTCGGCGATCAGGATCCCCACCTGGGTACGCAGGCCGGGGTCCGTGCACACCTGCCCGACCGTGAGCCCGGTGAGCGCGGCCAGCGGGCTGGTCGCCGCGTTGAAGACCACTTTTGTCCACTGTGGACCGCGGGCGTCCGCGACCGCGTGGGTCTTCAGGCCGCCCTCGTTGAGCAGCCCGGCCAGCAGCTCGATCTCGGCGGTGGACGCGGGCCTCGGCTCGAACGGCCCGAGCCACGAGTCGCCGGGCGCGTCGTAGCGGACGGTGCCGGGTGCGGTGACCGCGCCGGCCGTGACGATGGTGCCGCGGATGACCCGGGGCAGGAACTCGGCGATCAGCTCCTCGTTGCCGACGCCGTTCTGCACGCTGACCACCGCCGCGTCGGCGAGCACGTCCCGCGCGGCCGCCACGGCGTCGCCGGTGTGCGACGACTTGGTGGCCACGATGCCGAACCGGCAGGGCGGCAGCTCCCCCGCGCTCGTCCGGGCGTGCACCGGCGCGGTGAAGGCGGCCTGGCCGGTCACCGTCAGGCCGCCCGCCTCGATGGCCTCGACGTGCTCGCGCCACGGGTCGACGGCCCAGACCTCCACCCCGGGCACGCGGGCGAGGTGGGCGGCGTAGAGGCTGCCGATGGCCCCGCAGCCCAGCACGGCGATCCGGGTGCTCACAGCGCCTTCAGCAGGGCCGCGCACTGCGCCGGGTCCGCGCCGCCGACGCCGATGCCCGCCACCACCCGCCCGCCGTCCAGCAGGGGCGTCCCGCCCGGTACGCCGAGGACGGTCACCGGGTTCAGGTGGGTGACCGCGTCGCCGTACCACGGGGTGAGCTGCTCGCTGGGGACGCCGAAGCGGGCTGCCGCGGCCGCGGTGCCGAGCGCCACGTCGACGCCGCCGGTCACCGCGTCGTCCATCCGGTCCTGCTGGATCGGGTCGCCGCCGGGATCCACCACCGCGACGCTGATCCTGAGATTCTGCCTGCCCGCCTCCGCACGGACGCGCTCGCACAACTCCCGCGCCCAGGCCAGCTCACGCTGCCCGGCCGCGCGCGGCGCGGGCTTCATGCCGAGGCTGTCCGCCGGGGAGACCACCAGGTCGCCGAAGCGCTGCTTCCAGCGGGCCGCGTCGTCCCCGTGCTGCCCCACGTACGGGACGCCGAGCGCGTACGCGATCAGCAGGTCCTCCGGGTTGGCGGGCTGCCCCTCCGCGCTGACCACCTCGGGCGCCACCCCCTCGGGCAGGAACGGGCTGACCGTGGCACCGGAGGCCGCGATGCCGGCGACCACCACGCCGTTGCTGTCCCGTACCGGGATCCCGCCCGCGCCCGGGAACATCGACTCCGGGCTGACCCGCACGAAGCCGGCCGAGATCGGGGCCGGCAGCGTGGTCATCCGGTGCAGGTGCTCGGTGCTGGTGATCTGCTGGGTGGCGGCGATCCAGGCCTTCGACCGGGCCCGCGCCATGCCGCCGGGCCCGCCGTGGTCCAGCCGCGACGCGGTGATCAGGGCGCCGCTCGCGCCCACCACCGCGATCCCGCCGCGCAGCCCGAGCTGCTCGGCCTTGTCGACGGCCCGCTGCACCAGCGCCCGGGCGGCGCGCAACGACAGGTCGGCCATCAGGCGCCGACCATGTTGTAGCCGCCGTCGGCCACCAGGTAGCCGCCGGTCATGTGGCTCGCGTCGTCGGTGGCCAGGAACAGCGCCGTGCCGGCCAGCTCGGCCGGGCCCGGGATGCGGCCCATCGGCGTCAGCTTGCGCAGCTGGTCGCCGCGGCCCGACTTCCAGTCCTCGCGGCCCAGCGTCGCCTCGGTCTCGATGAAGCCGGGCGCGAAGATGTTGACCCGCACCGTCGGCGCGAACGCGTGCGCGTACGACTTGGTGGCGCCGAGCAGGCCGTACTTCGCGGCGGCGTACTGCGGGGCGCGGGCGCTGCCGCGCACGATGACGGTGGAACCGATGTTCACGATGGCGCCGTGGCCCTGGTCGAGCATCCGCTTGCCGAACTCGTGGATGCACGCCATCGTGCCCTTGATGTCGACCGCGAGCACGTGGTCGATCGACTCCTCGGTGATGTCCCGCCAGGACATCTGCTCGCGCGCCACGTCGCCGACGTTGTTGACCAGCACGTCGACGCCGCCGAGCCGGGTGAACGCGGCGTCGGCCAGCGCCGCCACCTGCGCCCACTCGACGATGTCGGCCTGCAGCAGCACCGGCTCGGCGCCGGCCTCGCGGACCCGTTCGGCGGTGGCCTCGGCACCGGCCTTCGAGGAGCGGTAGTGCACGCCGACGGCCCGGGCGCCCTCCTGCGCGGCGCGGACCGCGAGCTCCGCGCCGAAGCCGGTGCCGGCGCCGGTGACGACCACGGACCGGCCGGCGAACCGGCGGGGAATGGGCAGGGGTGTGAGTGGCACGGGAGACCCTCCGTCGTATCCAATTTGTCGGTTTTACTCTTTCAGACCAGGACCCGGCCGCCGTCGACATAAAGAACCTGGCCGGTGATGAAGCGGGCCCGGTCCGAGGACAGGAAGGTGACCGCGTCGGCGACCTCCTCCGGTACGCCGAGCCGGCGGGCGGGCACCATGCTCGCCAGCGCCTCCCGGTTGCCGTCCTTGTCGAGGTGGTCCCGGGTCAGGCCGGTCTCGATGTAGCCCGGCGCCACCGCGTTGACGGTCACGCCGTGGATCGCCCACTCCCGGGCCATCACCCGGATGAGCTGGTTGAGGCCGCCCTTGGTGGCGGCGTACGGGGCGTGGTCGGCGTGCGCCAGCAGCCCCGAGACCGAGGACACGAAGGTCATCCGCCCGTACCCGGCACCGACCATCAGCCCGCCCACCGCCTGCCCCAGCCAGTACGCCGTGGACAGGTTGAGCTCGACGATCCGCGCCCAGTCCTCGTCGCCCAGCTCGAGCACCGGGCGCCGGACGTTGCGCCCGACCGCGTGCACGAAGACCTGCGGCACGCCCACCAGACCGGCCGCCTCGGCCACCACCTCCCGGCAGCGGTCCGCCGAGCGCAGGTCGGCGACGATGGTCCGCACGCTGCCGCCGGCCTCCTTGGCCGTCCGGGCCACCGCCTCGAGCCGCTCGGCGTCCACGTCGACGAGCACGACCGAGGCCCCCTGGGCGGCGAGGCCCACCGCGCTGGCGCCTCCCAGGCCACCGGCGCCGGCCACGAGCGCCGGCCGGTCGGAGAGCGTCAACCAGTCCATGGGCACCTCACGCTTGTATTCTCGGTCCATGAAAGTCACTATCCGATAAGCTAGACCAGCCGCCGGGGAGTGTCCAGGCGGGCCGCCGCCCGACCCCTAAGCTGGGCGTCTTCGATGAACGCCGCTTTCGAGAAGGTGATCCATGGCCGCCAGTCGGCGTAATCCGGTGTCCCTCACCGCGGGCAAGGTCGGCGCGCACGCGGGGGGCGACAAGCCCGAATACCGCGTGGAGGCGCTCGCCAAGGGCCTGCGGCTGCTCAGCCTCTTCGACGAGCAGCGGCCGACCTGGCGGGTGAGCGACCTGGCCGCCGCGTCCGGGCTGCCGATGCCGACGGTCTACCGCGTGGTGATGACGCTGACCGCCGAGGGCTACCTCGATCACCTGCCGGGCGGCGAGTACCGGCCCGGCGTGCGGACCCTGACGCTCGGCGGGGCGGCGCTGCGCAGCCTCGACCTGGTGGCGCTGGCCACGCCCAAGCTGCAGCGGCTCGGCGAGGCCACCGGCGAGACGGTCAACCTGGCGGTGCTCACCGGCGACCGGGTGCTCTACCTGGTCCGGCTGCGCAACTCCGACCTGGTCACGGCCAACATCCAGGTCGGCTCGACGCTGCCCGCGGTGCACACCTCGATCGGCAAGCTGATGCTGGCGGACCTGGACGAGGAGGAGCTGGAGCAGCGGATCACCGAAAGCTCGTTCCCGGGCCAGCACGGCCCGAACGCCAAGCTGTCGCTGGACGAGCTCCGCCAGGAGCTGGCCCAGATCCAGGAGCAGGGCTGGGCGCTGCAGGACGAGGAACTGGCACACGGGCTGCGCTCGGTGGCCGGGCCGATCACCGGCGCCGACGGGCGGGTGGTCGCCGGGGTGAACCTCGCGGTCCAGGCCCGGGACTGGTCGACGCAACGGATCGTCCGGGAACTCAAGCCCAAGCTGATGGCGACATGCGCGGAGATCTCCCAGCTCGCCTCGGCCGGCAGCGCAGGCACCCGCAAATGACCAACCCCGCCGAACAGCGCCACGCGCGCACACGAACAACCGCCCACGCCGAACAGCACAGCGCGTGCACACGGACGACCGCTCACGCCGAGCAGCACAGCGAGCACACGCGGACGACCAACCACGCCGAACAGCACAGCGCGTTCGCGCGGACGATCGCTCACACCGGACAGCACCGCGAGCGCGCGTGGAAGATCGACCACGCCGAACGGTGCCGCCGGGCCGGGCGCCGGTCACCTCAGTGGCTGGCGTCGCGCGTGGCGGGACACTCGGACCCCCTCCTTCTCGCCGCTGCTCCCCTCCTGCCGCACCCGGCACTACCAGCGATTTTCCGGCCGGAAGCCGGGGAAGAGCGGCACTTCGGGCAGGCTCCGCGACCGCGTTCCGGCGGTCGGCGACGACGGCATGCGTGCCTCCGGACATCCGGCCGGGCGACGGCATGACGGGCGAGCCCCGGCTCCGGAGGCTCTCCCCCACCGAGCTGGACGACGGTCAGCGCGCGGTCTACGACGCCGTCGCCGGTGGGCGCCGCGCCCGGGGGCCACAGGTGTTCCCGCTGGTCGACGACGACGGCGGGCTGGTGGGGCCGTTCAACGCCTTTCTGCTCCAGCCCCGGCTCGGCTTCGCGCTCCAGGCGCTCGGCGCGGCGGTGCGCTACGAGACCGCGCTGACCGATCGGGCCCGCGAGATCGCCATCCTGGTCACCGCCGTGGCCGCGGACGCCGCCTTCGAGTGGTACGCCCACGAGGCGCTGGGCCGGCACGTCGGGCTGACCGCCGACGAGCTGACGGCCCTGCGCACCGGCAGCTTCGACGCTCTCGCCGACGAGACCGAGCGGGTGGTCGCGGCGACGGTGCACGCGCTCTGCGTCCGGGGTGACCTGGACGACGACGAGTACCGGCGGGCGACCGGCGCGCTCGGTGAGCCGGGGGTCTTCGAGCTGCTCACGCTTGCCGGCTACTACCTCACGCTCGCCCTGCAGCTCCGGGTGTTCCGGGTTTCTTGACAGGCCGGACGGCTCGGGGCAGGCTTCCGTTTGACGTAACCCACTTTCACAATACGAGAGTTGCAGGTGGTGGCGATGAAGCTGGTCACGTTCGACGCCGGCCGGGTCGGCCGCCTGGACGGCGACACGGTCGTCGTGCTGGCCTGCGCCTCGACGCGGGAGTTCTTCGAGCGCGGCGGCCAGGTGGCCGAGACCGGCGAGCGGCTGGAGCTGTCCGCGGTGCGGCTGCGCGCCCCGATCGTGCCGAAGAAGTTCTTCCACACGGCCGGCAACTTCACCGAGCACCACACCGAGCTCCAGGCCGTGAACTGGTCGCACCCCGTACACAAGGGCATCGTGTTCTTCCAGAACGTGGACGCGATCATCGGGCCGGAGGACGCGATCGTCTATCCGGAGGGGCTCACCAAGGAGCTGGACTACGAGCTGGAGCTCGGGATCGTCATCGGCCGCAGCGGAAAGTTCTTCTCGCCCGAGGAGGCCGAGGACTACATCGCGGGGTATCTGATCTTCAACGACATCACCGCCCGCGACATCCAGCGGCGCGAGATGCAGTCCGGGGTGTTCTCGTTCTCCAAGGGCATCGACACGTTCTGCCCGATCGGGCCGTGGATCGTCACCAAGGACGAGCTGCCGGACCCGCAGCAGCTGGCGATGCAGCTGCGGGTCAACGGCGAGGTGCGCCAGCAGGGCAACACGGCGCAGATGGTCATCTCGATCCCGCACCTCGTCGCGCACCATTCGGCGCAGGGGTACAGCGCCGGCGACATCATCACCACCGGCACCATCTCCGGGGTCGCCGCGGTGCAGCCCGACCCGTTCGCGTTCTACCTGCGGCCGGGCGACGTGGTCGAGGCCGAGATCGAGGGCATCGGCGTGCTGCGCAACCGGGTGGTGCCGTGGAGCGCGGCGCACGACACGCCGCCGTACACGACGGACCTGTACTCGGAGACGGCCGGCTGATGCGGTTCGGCACGCTGAAAGGCCGTTTCGTCCTGGTGGCCGACGGCCGCGCGCTCGACGTGGCGGCGGCCTCGGGCGGCGCGCTGCCCGCGGACGCCCGGGCCGCGCTGGCCCGGTGGGACGACGTGCTGACGTGGTCGGCAACCGCCGACTGGGCCTCGGCGGTGGCGGTCGCCGACGCCGACCTGGGCCCGCCGGTGCCGGACCCGCGCCAGGTCTTCGCGGTGGCGCTCAACTACCGTCCGCACGCGGCGGAGGCCGGGTTCACCGCGCCGGACGCGCCGCTGGTGTTCACGAAGTTCCCGAGCTGCATCACCGGCCCGGTCACCACCGTCACCCTGCCACCGGGCAACGTGGACTGGGAGATCGAGGTGGTGGCGGTGATCGGCGCCGGCGGCTACCGCATCCCCCGCCCGGCGGCATGGGCCGCGGTGGCCGGCCTGACCTGCGGGCAGGACCTCTCCGAGCGGCTGACCCAGACGCAGGGCAAGCCTGCGCAGTTCTCGCTGGGCAAGTCGTTCCCCGGCTTCGGCCCGACCGGGCCGGTGGCGGTCACCCCGGACTCGTTCCCGGACCGCGACGACATCGGGTTCGCGTCCACCCTGCTGACCGGGTCGGGCGACGAGCCGCTGCAGTCCGGCCGTACCGGAGAAATGATCTTCCCGATCGACGACCTGGTGGCCCGCCTCTCGGCGATCTGCCCGCTGCTGCCCGGCGATCTGATCTTCACCGGCACCCCGGGCGGCGTGGGGAACAGGCGCACCCCGCCGCGCTTCCTGCGGCCGGGCGAGACCCTGATCAGCCGCCTCGACGGGGTGGGCGAGCTCCGCCAGACCTTCGCCGGCTGATCCGAACGGCACCCCGAACGGCCCGGTGGGTGCCCGGGCGGAGTCGCGAGGTGGCCCGGGCGGAACCGCAAAGACCGCCCACGCGAGTGCAGGCAGAACCCCACAAACGCCGCCCGCACAAACGCCAGGCGAAACCACAAAGGCCGCCCGGACGAAACCACAACGCGAGCCGGGCGGTACCGCAAACGCCACCCACACGAACGCCCGGACACATCCACAAGGTTGCCCGGGCAGACCCGCAAGGCAGGCCGGAACACTCGCACGGGCGGAACCGCAAAAGACCCGCCCGCGCGAGCGCCCGGACGGCACCGCAACGCCGCCCGCGCGAGTGCCCGGACGGCACCGCAACGCGGCCCGGGCGGGTGCCCGGGCCGCGTCAGCGCAGGATCAGCAGGGGTAGGCCCACACCGCGTACGAGGTGGTGGCGCCGATCAGGTGCACACCCGGCCCCAGGTCGTCCTGCGACCGCCAGGTCACCCCGTGGTCGTCCGAGCGCAACTGGGCCGAGCAGTAGCCCGGGCCGTTGTACCAGCCACCCGTCGTGTTCCAGCCGAACCGGCTGTACGACATCATGTCCACCGGCAGCACGTAGTCGTACTTGCCCGGCACGTTGTACACGCCGTCCTTCTTGCCGATCACGCCGATGCCGATGTCGCTGACGTTGAACACCGTGTTCGTGACGTAGGACGGGAGGTTGATGTCGATGACCTCCGCGGCCAGCGCGGCCTGGGCCGCCGCACGAACACTCGGCGCCGGCGCCGCCTGAGCGGGCGCCGACGCGACGGACAGGCCGAGGGCCAGGGGCACGGCCATCAGGGTGAGACGCTTGAGCAGGGTCACGAGAACCTCCGTTGTCGCGGTTTCCATGCCCAGCAGCCTGCGTGCCTCAGCGGGCCGCGTCTGCCTGTGACCGCACAGGGTGCCGTGCCGGCAGCAGCCGCAGATGCTGATCGGTGACCAGGTTGAAGCGCAGCGCCACGCTCACCACCGCTTCGCGGCGCGAGTCGCGGAGAGTGCCGCGGCGGCGGATGCGCAGTTTGTGATCGGCGAGGTAGTCGATGTGGAAGTTGACCGCGGTGCGCGTCAGATCCGCGCAGTCCGGGTGCCCGGCCAGCCGTTCGATGATCTCGGGCACCGACGGGATCGCCACCGACGTGCTGTCCCGCAGCCGGGGCTCGCAGAGCGCGAGCAGCACGAGGAAGTACTTGGCGGCCTCGTCCAGCGCGAACGCCGCCGCGGTGGCGTCGCCGCCCGGTTCCCCGCCGGCGCCCGGGTCGGCGTACGCGTGCTCGGGCGCGAAGACCAGCAAGCTCACCGTGCCGTCGTCGACCGGGATGACCACGCGGGCGAACTCGAAGGGCACCGGCGCGCCGAGCCGGCGTGGTGCGATCTTGAGGTGCTCGCCGCCGCCCTCCGGGTTGTCGATCACGTACGTCCGGTCCGCGCTCAGGTTGTCGATCAGCCAGTGGTCGGCGGTCGCGGTGATCCGCCCGGCCAGCCGGGAGACGCCCGGGTGCGGCAGCTCCACGTCGACCGGCAGCCCCGGGCGGCCCCGGCCGAACGTGACGCTCTGCCCCGGCCCCAGCCTGATCAGCGGCGGGGCGTCCGGGCCGGTCCCGGCCGGCAGCTGCACGAGAACGCTGGACACGGTCAGTACCCGTACTCGGCGAGCTTCTGCCGGACCACGGCCAGGTAGCCGGCGATCTCGGGCGGGACGCCGTTCGCGGCCCGTACCCGCTTGCCGCCGACCCGGTAGCCGGCGGCGGCCAGCAGCCGCGGATCGCCCGGCAGATAGCCGACGGTGTGCGCCAGGTGGCAGAGCAGCGCGCCCATCGCGGTGATCGCGTCGTCCGGGTCGAACACCGACGCCACCCGGTCCGGGTGTTTCGGCGCCCAGCCGACGAACACGCTGGGCGTCCACATCGCTATGCCGTACTCGTCGGTCTGCGGCGACCGCTTCGCCGGGTCGAAGCCGCTCTCCGCGTAGAGCATCGCGGCGATCAGCGCCGGCGTCACCGCCGTCTCCCCGCACCGGTGGGCGGTGGCGGTGATCGCGGCCCGGAACCGGGCCGGCACGGCGGCGTCCGGTCGCAGCTCACCCGGCGCCGGGGCCGGCGCGGCGGGCGTGCCGCCGCGCTGGCTGCCCGCGGCCGCCGAGCCGCCCAGCACCAGCAGCATCAGGACGGCGCCGACGGTCAGGATGCTCCGCCGGCTCCGGCGCGGGGAGGCCGCCGGGTGGGGCAGCCGGGCGGTCAGGTCCCGGGTGGCGGTCATCCGTTCCGGGTACGGCACGGTCAGGCAGTCCTGGATGATCGACTGCCATTCGGGGCTGATGCCGGGCGCCAGCCGCAGCCGGCCGGGGTGCGCGGCGTACTCCCGGACGGCGGCCGCCCGGGCCTGCGCGGCCGCACCCGGGAACGGGTGCAGCCCGCCGGTGAGCACCTCGTGGGCGATCACCCCGAACGCCCAGATGTCGGTCGCCGGGCGGGTCAGCACGCCCCGGCTGTCCAGGCCCTGGTCCCACCATTCCGGCGGCAGGTAGTCCTGGGTGCCGATCGCGTCGGTGTACGCGTGCGTGCCCTCCAGCTCGGCCGCCACCCCGAAGTCGGCGACGCGGACCGACCCGTCGTCGGCCAGCAGCACGTTCGCCGGCTTCAGATCGCCGTGCACCCAGCCCCGGTCGTGCATGTGCCGCAGGGCCTCCCACAGCTGCCCGAGGATCAGCTCGGCGGCGGGCAGCGGCTGCCCGGGCCGGGCGTCCAGGCGTTCCCGGACGCTGCTGCGGGCCCGCTCCATGACCAGCACCACCGTGCCGTCCGGCCGGGTCAGCACCTCGTATGTCCGGACCAGCCGCGGGTGCCGGGCCTCCCGGCTGAACGCCCGCTCCCGGGCGGCGACCGCACCCCGGGCGGCCGGCAGGAACTTCAGCGCGACCCGGCTGGGCACTCCGGCGGGCGCGTCCCGGCGCGGCCGGCCGGCGTAGACGCTGCCCCAGTGCCCGGAACCCAGATGCTCGCCGACCTCGTAGTCGCCGACCACAGTGCCCGGTGCCACCTCCATCGGCCGTCCCGCCACCGTAATCCTCCGAAGCTCGACCGCCGTCCCCTCGGGCCCGATGCTAGCAATCGGGATAGCCGGTCATCATTGCGTCGGCGGCCCGGCGGGCTCAGCCGCCGGTCGGCTCACAGCCGTGGCAGAACCGCCGGCGCCAGCCGGTCGCCGCCGGTTCCAGCAGGCCGGAGATCCGGTATCCGAAGTGGACACGTCAGCCGGCCTCGCGACGAGATATGACTTCCTTTCGGGTGGTGCCTCGGGGTGCGGCTCCTCAGACGACGACGGTGTCGGCGAGCAGGTCGAACAGGTCGGCGGGCTCCAGCGGCTTGCCGAACAGGTAGCCCTGGCCGTACGGGCAGCCCAGGCGGTGCAGCAGGTCGTGCTGCTGCTGGTACTCGATGCCCTCGGCGACGACCGCGAGCTTCAGCGTGCGGGCGAGGCTGACGATCGCCTCGACCAGCGCGAGCTGCTCCTCGCTGTGCATGGTGTCGTCGATGAACGACTTGTCGATCTTCAGGATGTCGACCGGCATCTGGCGCAGGTAGCTCAGCGAGCTGTAGCCGGTGCCGAAGTCGTCGATCGCGATCCGCACCCCCCAGGAGCGCAGCTCCCGCAGATCCGCCCAGACCTTGTCGGCGTCGCGCAGCACGAGGCTCTCGGTGATCTCCAGCACCAGCCACTCGGGGCGGGCGCCGGACTCGGCCAGCGCGTCGCGGACCTGGTCGACGAAGCCGGGGGTGCGGAACTGACGGGCGGACACGTTGACGCTGACGTACCGCAGCGATTGCCCGGCCGGGGTGGTGCGCCAGCCGGCGAAGGTGCGCAGGGCCTCCCGCAGCACCAAGTTGCCGATGGCCACGATGGCGCCGTTCTCCTCGGCGAGGTCGATGAACTGGTCCGGGCTGAGCAGGCCCCGGACCGGGTGCTGCCACCGGACCAGCGCCTCCGCGCCCACCAGCTCCGCGCCGGCCAGCTCGACCATCGGCTGGTAGCGCACCACGAACTGGCCCGCGGCCACGGCGTCGTGCAGCGCCGCGCGCAGTTCCAGCCGCTCGACCACCCCCGAGTGCAGGGCATTGCGGTAGCGGCGCCAGGCGTTCTTGCCGTCGCCCTTGGCCACGTACATGGCCAGATCCGCCTGGCGCTGCAGCTCGCCGGCGCCGGCCGCCTCCGCGCTGGTCGCGACGCCGACGCTGACCGTGGCGCTGACCATATGGCTGCCGCCGGTGCCGTCGCCGACCTCGATCGGCACGCTCAGGGCCGCCACGATGCGAGCGGCCACGTCGTCCACCTCGGACGGGGTGTCCGCCTGCTCGACCAGGACGGCGAACTCGTCGCCACCGGTGCGCGCCACGGTGTACATCGGGCCCAGCGTCCGGGTGATGTGCTGCCCCGCAGCGATCAGCAGCTGGTCGCCGACGGCGTGCCCCAGCGTGTCGTTCACCTCTTTGAAGTCGTCCAGGTCGATGAAGAGCACACCGATGACAGAGCCGTCGTTCTCGGCACGCATCGCGGCGTGCTCCAGCCGGTTCTGGAACAGCACCCGGTTGGCGAGCCCGGTCAGGCCGTCGTGGAAGGCCTGGTGGGTCAGGTCGTTCTCGAGCTTGCGGCGCTCGGTGACGTCGCGCAGGGTCAGCACGAGCCCGTTGACGGTCGGGTCGTCGCGCAGGTCGCGACAGCCGCACTCGACCTGCAGCAGCCGGCCGTCCGCGCGTACGGCGGTCAGGTCGACGCCGTCGTGCCGGCCCCGGCCCTGCCCCGCGCGGGTCAGCAGGTCCTGCAGCTCGGCGTGCTCGGTGCCGGCGAACAGGCCGGTCAGCGGCGTACCGACCGGCGGCGCCGCGCCGAAGACGTGCTCGGCCGACGGGCTGAAGTAACGGATCCGCTGCTCGTCGTCGACGATCAGGATCACGTCCGAGGCGCTCTGCACGAGCGTACGGAAATAGTCCTCGCTGCTGCGCCGGCTGATCTGGTCGGTCAGGTCCATCCGGCCGACCGCCAGGGCGCCCTGCGCCATGAGCGCGTCGAACGACGGCCGCAACGTGTGCAGGCATTCCGGCGAAGCCGCCAGGTACGCGTGCTTGCCGATGGCCGGACCGGCCGGGTCCTTGCCGGCGCCGAGCACCACGGCGTGCAGGGCGCACTCGAAGCCGGCCAGCTCGGCGGCGACACCGGCCGGCAGGTCCGCGACCCGGACCAATTCGGCGAGGTGTCCGGGGGCGGTGTCACCGGTGAACGTCTCACCGACGAAGTACAGGTGGTGCGGCTCGCCCTGCGGCACGAGGTCGGCGACGGCCCGGCTCAAGGCGTCGGCCGCGTCCCGCTCGCTGGCGGCGGCGACCAGCGTCGAGCCCGCCTCGCGCAGCGCCCGCTCGCGGGCACCGGCCTCGCGCTGGGCCCGCAGCAGGTCGACGACCCGGCCGATGACCAGCAGGAACATCGTGGCGCAGGCGACGGCGATCACCGTGCCGTCGTGCAGCCGATCGCTGACGTCCTCGATGACCAGCAGCACCGGGGCGATCAGCGCGGCGACCGACATCAGCAGGATCCGCCGCCCGCCGACCTGCGGCTGCAGGTCGGACTGCCGATCGACGGTCAGCTGGGTCATCGACGGGTGCAGGGCGCAGACGCCGATGGCGGTGTAGAAGAAGACCCAGCCCGCGTCGGTCGGGCCACCGGTGGCCCAGGTGCCGGCGAGCTGGCGCAGCCCGTACAGGACGTCGGTGACGAGCAGCCCGGTGACACCCACGCCGAGGATGATGACGGCGCGGGGCCGGCGGCCCGGCACGATGAACAGCCGCAGCAGCATGGCGAGCGCGAGCACGTCGCCCAGCGGGTAGGCCACCGAGATGAGCTTCTCCAGCACGCTGAGGTCGGCGTCCCGGATGTACGGCGCGATCAGGAAGACCCAGGACAGCAGGCCGAGGCCGAGAGTGGGCAGCAGCGCGTCGAGCAGCGCCGCCCGGTTGCCGCTGCCGGACCGGGCCCGGATGAAGATCAGCAGGGCGGCCGCCAGCATCGGGTAGACGGCCAGGTAGGGCACGTCCGCCAGGGACGGGAACGGGTTGTCCCGGTGCAGGTGGTCGACCAGCACGTTGTAGGTGCTGTCCCCGGCGGTGAAGCTGACCAGCACCCCGGCCAGCAGCCACCACGGCAGCCGGCGGGAAGGCCGGTGCAGCCGGATGCCGATCAGCACCGCGGCCGCCGCGGAGAGCCCGATCGCCGCCCAGATATACGTGCTGAACTGGGGAAACGCGTAGAATGCCGTAGCGAGCACCAGCATCCAGACGAGGAAGCGGCCAGGCGCCGTGCGTGCCAGCATGTCGCTCCGATCGGTCGGGCGGCAGGTGTCTGCCGTGCCCCATCAATCGGCGTGCCGCGGTCCGGCATGAAGGATCTGTGTCCGATACAACCAAGCGGAGCGCGGGCGCCGCACCGGACGTCCGCGCCGCACCGCCGGATCGATCAACGCTGACGCAGCCGGTCCACCTCCCGCGCGATCTTGTCCTCCGCCGGCGTCTCCGGCGAGTACACGTCCCAGATGTGGAACGCGACGCCGATACCCCAGCCGAACAGCGGGAAGACCGGCCAGTAGAACCCGCCCGGGTTCGTCACCAGCCAGATGCCGTTGAGAAAGAGGTTCACCATCACGTACGCCAGGACGTGCGCCTGCAGGTCGCGCTTCTTGCGCAGTCCGGTGATCGCCTGTTCCCGGAGATCCGTCGGGCCGGCCACGCCGGTGACGTCCGGGACCTCGCGCAGGGTCATCGTCGTCTCCCTTCTCCCGGGCCCAGTGTCGGTCGCCGCGGTCCAGCCCCACCACGGCCGGAGGTCACCGCGGGCCGGACTTCCGGCACGCACCCGGGCCGCTCCCGCGCACCTGCCGATCGGCCCTTGTCCACCGAGCCGGTACGCCCGAGGCTGGCGGGAAAGGAGGTGCAGCCATGACTGTGCTGGTCGCTTACGGAACTACCGGCGGATCCACCGCCGAGATCGCCGGCTGGATCGCCGAGGAGCTCACCGCCGCCGGGCTCGGCGTGCGGCTGCTGCCGGCCGCCGAGGTGGACGACGTGGCCGGTTACGAGGCCCTCGTGCTGGGCGCCGCGATGTACGCGGCCGGCTGGCACGCCGACGCCCGCCACTTCGCCAAGCGGTTCGCCGGCCGGTTCGCCGACCGGCCGGCCTGGCTGTTCAGCAGCGGTCCGCTCGACCACACGGCCGACGACACCGACCTGCCGCCGAACCACCAGGCCGAGGTGGCGATGGGGTTGCTGCCGGCCCGCGCGCACGTGACGTTCGGCGGCCGGCTGACCGCCGAGGCGCACGGCTGGCTCGGCTTCGTGGCCCGCCGGATGGAGCACGAGGGCCACGCCGGCGACTTCCGCAACCCGGAACGGATCCGGGCCTGGGCGCGCGGCGTCGCCACCGACATCGTCGCGGCCCGCCAGCAGGCCTGACCGCGTCACGCCTCGGTGCGGACCTCGGTGCCGCCGGCGCCGGTCAGGGTCAGCCGGTGGGCGGCGGTGCCGAAGTTGACCCACAGGTCGGCGTGCGCACCCTCGGCCTGCCACGCCATGCGCAGCTCGCCGGTCGGGGCGGCACCCAGCCGGAAGGCGCCGCCGAACGCCGGGTGCGTGGTGCGGAGCCGGATCAGCCGGATCAGGGCCCGGACGACCGGCCGGCGCAGTTCCTCGATCACCTCGGCCTCGGTGTAGGACCGCCGGTTGAGCTCGCGGGGGTCCCCGGCCCGGGCGGCCCCGGCGACGTTGCGGCCGGCCAGCAGGCCGACGTAGTACACCTGCGGTATGCCGGGCAGGAACAGCTGCACCAGACGGGCCAGCAGGTACCGCCGGTCGTCACCGCCGAGCGCGTCGTAGGCGGTGCAGCTGACCTGGTACGGCCCGCCGCCCGGCCCGGCACTGGCCCGGCTCGCGCCCGCGCTGTTCCGGTCGATCGTGCGGACCAGCTCCGCCACCTGCGGCGCCGACAGCAGCCCCGGTTCCGCGTCGCCCGGTCCGGGGCCGGCATCGATCAGGCTGATGCCGTCGTGGGTGTCGATCACCGTGACGCAGTTGCCGGGCCGCCGGACCAGCCAATCACGCAGCGGGCCGCTGTCGCCGGTGAACAGCGCGTGCAGCAGCAGCGGGGCCGACACGAAGTCGTAGACATGATCCACCCGGCGCGCGGTCGCCAGCGCGAAGCGGCGGTGGGCGTGCACCTCGGCCAGCACCTCGAGGCCCAGGCGGCGGGCCTGACCGGTGAGGTCGTCGATGAAGGCCATGGTCCCGGGGGTCAGGAAGCAGGAGGAACCGGCCGTCTTGACCGCGTACCCGACCGCGTCCAGCCGGACCATCGCGACGCCGTTGCCGGCCAGCCGCCGCAGGACCTCGCCGAGGTAGCGCCGGGCGGCGGGCTGCCCGACGTCCAGGTCGACCTGATGGCTGGTGAACGTGGTCCACACCAGCCGGCGGCGCCCGCCGAGCACCATCGGGGTGAACGGCAGCCCGGGCCGGGGCCGGGTGATGCGGACCAGCTCCTCCTCGGTCGCCCCGCCGGGGAACACCCGGTCGTAGGTCAGGAACATCGGGGCGTACGGGGACCGGTCACCCCGCTCGACCACGTCCCGGAACGGGCGGGCCCGGTCGGACACGTGGTTGACGATGAGGTCGGCCACCACGTCCCGCCCCCGGCCGAGGCGCCGCACGTCCGCCCAGTCCCCCAGCCGCGGGTCCACCGCCAGATGGTCGACGGGGTCGAACCCGGCGTCCGCCCCGTCGTACGGGTCGAAGAACGGCAGCACGTGCACGCCGCCGAACAAGCCGGCGAGCGGCCCGTCCAGCAGGCGGCCGAGCGCCGGCAGCGAACCACCGAGGCGATCGGCGTACGCGATCAGCTGCACCTGCCGGCGCACCCGTCCCTCCCTCCCGCCGGAGCGGATCAGCGGGCCGTGACCCGGCGCAGGTGCCACAGCACGCTGGCCTGGTCGCCGGCGGGCAGCGCGAGGTTCAGCCCGGCGTGCGTCAGGACCGCACCGTCGAAGAGCTCGCCCCGTTCCACGTCGCGGTACCGCGCCGACGGGTCGAGCCCGCGCAGGCGGACGAGCGGGACGTCGATCTCACGGGGACGGGTGATCGCCCGCCACGCCAGCACGACGGTCTCCGCGGCGTCCGCCGACACGTACTGCACCACCGTCGCGCGGTCCAGCGCGGCCGGGCGCAGCCGGTACAGGTCGCCGTGCTGGACGACGGGGCGGATCCGGCGGTACGCGGCCACCAGGGCGGCCGCCTCGCGCCGCTCGGATTCCGGCCACTGACGCAGGTCGCCGCTGAGGCCCAGGGCGCCGGCCATCGCCACGTGCAGCCGGAAACGCAGCGGGGCGGCCCGGCCGGTGACCGCGTTCGGGCTGTCACCGGCCCCGGCGCCCATGGTCACGGCCGGATAGAGCTGCCCGTACCCCTCCTGGATGGCGATGCGGTCGACCGGGTCGGTGTTGTCGGACGGCCAGGTCAGCTCCGCGTGACCGAGCATGCCCAGGTCGACACGTCCGCCGCCGCTCGCGCACGCCTCGATCCGCAGTCCCGGATGGCCGGCGCGGAGCCGGTCGATGATCGCGTACAGGTTGCGGGTGTGCTCGGTGAACAGCCGGCCGGGATCGGCCGCTCCCGGCCACCCGGCCTCGGTGAAGGCCCGGTTCGAGTCCCACTTGAGGTGGTCGATCGGGTTGTCGGTGAGCAGCCGGTCCAGCCAGGCGTACGTCCACTCGGCCACGTCCGGGCGGGCGAGGTTCAGGACCAGCTGGTGCCGGATCTCGGTGCGGCGGCGGTGCGCCATGTGCAGCACCCAGTCGGGATGCCGGCGGTACAGCTCGCTGTCCGGGTTGACCATCTCCGGTTCCACCCACAGCCCGAACCGCATGCCGAGCCGGTGCACCTCGGCGATCAGCGGGCCGAGCCCGTCCGGGAACCGGGCCGGGGCCGGCCACCAGTCGCCCAGCCCGGCCCGGTCGTCGGTCCGGGCGCCGAACCAGCCGTCGTCCAGCACGTACAGCTCCACGCCGAGCCGGGCGGCGAGGCCGGCCAGCGCGCGCTGGCCCGCCTCGTCGACGTCGAAGCCGCAGGCCTCCCAGGAGTTGTAGAACACCGGCCGGTCCTCGCCGGCCGCGGGCAGCACGTGCCGCCGGACGTACGCGTGCCACTGCCGGCTGGCGGCGCCGAACCCGCCGTCGCTGACCAGGCCCGCGAAGACCGGGGTCTGCCAGGTCTCGCCGGGCCGCAGCAGCCAGGCCGGGCCGCCGTGGCCGGGGCCGCCGCTGATCGTCACCTGACCCGCCAGCGTCCGGCGGGTGGTGATCCGCCAGCTGCCGCTCCACGCCAGCGCGACCGACCAGACCCGGCCGTGCTCCTCGGTGGCGTCGCCGTGATCCACCATCAGCCACGGGTTGACCTCGTGCCGGGTGACCCCGCGCCGGCTGGTCAGGGTGAACTCGCCGGTCCGCAGGGTGGTGCGGCACAGCTGGAACTCCACCTTTGTCTCGCCGCCGACGTGGCTGAGCCGATGGTGGTGGTGGGCCGGCAGCGTCCAGCTCGCGGAGTCCAGAGTGGTCACCGCGACCGGGGCCGCGGCGCCGGTGTGCCGCACCCGCGTCCAGCGCTCGATCACGTCCGTGTCCGGGCGCACCCGGTAGTGCAGCTCCAGCCGCAGCGGGTAGTGGCGGTCGGCCAGGGCCACGCAGAGGTGACCGCCGTCGATGTGATGGCCGGCGGGCACCCACTCGACGGCCCGGGTGCCGTCGGCGAAGGCCACCTGCACCGACGGCGGGCCGAACCGTTCCCCGCCCTCGCCGGGCAGCTCCTCGCCGAGCACGTCGTCGTGGTCGCGCGGCGGGAGCGGCAGCGCCGCCACCTGACCCGGGGTCAGCGCCGGGCCCCACCAGACGTGCCAGACGCTGCCGGCGGCCAGGCGCAGGCCGTACGCCGTGCTGTGGCCGTACAGGACCCAGGTGCCCGTGCCGGCGTCGTGCCGGACGGTCCCCGGCCGGGTGCCCGTCATGAGGTGATCGTAGGCGGAGGCCGGTCGGGAGTCGTGCTCCTGCCCGGCCGGGTGCAGGATGGGTGGATGAGGCTGAGGCTGTCGTCCGGGTGCGGTGGGCAGTGGTGAGCCGGCGGCCGGTGTACCCCGTCGAGCCCTGGCAGGTGCGGGAGACCGCCCTCGACGCCGAGCTGCTGGCCCGGTCGGAGTCGATCTTCGCACTGTCCAACGGGCACCTCGGGCTGCGCGGCAACCTCGACGAGGGCGATCCGCACGCCCAGCCGGGCACCTACCTCAACTCGTTCTACGAGCTGCGGCCGCTGCCGTACGCCGAGGCCGGGTACGGCTATCCCGAGTCCGGTCAGACGATCGTCAACGTCACCGACGGCAAGGTGATCCGCCTGCTGGTGGACGACGAGCCGTTCGACGTGCGGGACGGCCGGCTGCTCCGGCACGAGCGGGTGCTCGACCTGCGGGACGGGGTGCTGCGCCGCGAGCTGGAGTGGCGGTCGGGCGCCGGGCGGGTGGTGCGGGTGCGCTCGACGCGCCTGGTCTCGTTCACCCAGCGTTCGATCGTGGCGATCCGGTACGAGGTGGAGCCCCTCTACGAGCCGGTCCGGGTGATCGTCCAGTCCGAGCTGGTGGCGAACGAGGCGCTGCCGGGCCCGCTCAAGGATCCCCGGGTGTCGGCGGTGCTGCGGGCGCCGCTCGTGGCCGAGGCGAGCCACGCGGGCGGCACCGGTGGGTTGCTGGTGCACGTCACCCGGGAGAGCGGTCTGCGGCTGGGCGCCGCGATGGAGCATCTCGTGGCGGGGCCGCCGGGGCTGCGGTGCACCAGCGACGCCGACACCGACCTGGCCCGCACCACCATCGCCTGCCACCTGTCGCCCGGCCAGCGGCTGAGCGTGGTCAAGCTGGTGGCGTACGGCTGGTCCAGCCGGCGGTCCCTGCCGGCGATCCGCGACCAGGTCGCCGCCGCGATCGAGGGCGCCCGGCTCGAGGGCTGGGCCGGCCTGTGCCGCGCGCAGCGAGCCTACCTGGACACCTTCTGGGACGGCGCCGACGTCGAGCTGGACGGCGACGCGGAGGTGCAGCAGGCGGTCCGGTTCGCCATGTTCCACGTGCTGCAGGCGGGGGCTCGGGCCGAGAAGCGGCCCATCGCGGCCAAGGGGCTGACCGGCCCCGGCTACGACGGGCACGTGTTCTGGGACACCGAACGTTTTGTGCTGCCGGTGCTGACCTACATCCAGCCGGCCGCGGCGGCCGAGGCGCTGCGCTGGCGGCACGCCACGCTCGACCTGGCCCGGGAGCGGGCGGCCACGCTGGGCTGGGCCGGCGCGGCGTTCCCGTGGCGGACGATCCGCGGGCACGAGTGTTCCGGCTACTGGCCGGCCGGCACCGCGGCGGTGCACATCGCGGCGGACATCGCCGACGCGGTGGTCCGGTACGTGAACGCGACCGGTGACCGGGCCTTCGAGCGCGACATCGGTGTCGAGCTGCTGGTGCAGACCGCCCGGCTGTGGGTCTCGTTCGGCCACCACGACCGGCACGGTGACTTCCACCTCGACGGCGTGACGGGCCCGGACGAGTACACCGCCGTCGCCGACGACAACGTCTACACCAACCTGATGGCCCGGCGGAACCTGGTGGCGGCCGCCGACGCCGTGGCGCGCCACCCCGACCGGGGCCGCGCGCTCGCCGTCGGCGACCAGGAGATCGCGGCCTGGCGCGCCGCGGCGGCGGCCATGAGCATCCCGTACGACGATGAGCTGGGCGTGCATCCGCAGGTCCGCCGGTTCACCCTCATGAAGGAGTGGGACTTCGAGGCCACCGGTCCGGAGGACTACCCGCTGCTGCTGCACTTCCCGTACCTGGATCTGTACCGCACCCAGGTGGTCAAGCAGGCGGATCTCGTGCTCGCGATGCACTGGTGCGGCGACGCGTTCAGCGCCGAGGACAAGGCCCGCAACTTCGCCTACTACGAGCCGCGCACCGTCCGGGACTCCTCGCTGTCCGCCTGCTCGCAGGCGATCATCGCCGCCGAGGTGGGACACCTGGAACTGGCGCACGACTACATCGGCGAGGCGGTGCTGATGGACCTGTACGACATGCACCGCAACACCCGCGACGGGGTCCACATCGCCTCCCTGGCCGGCGCCTGGCTGTCCCTGGTCGCCGGGCTGGGCGGGATGCGCGACCACGACGGCCGGCTGTCGTTCGCGCCCCGCCTGCCCCGGCGCATCGGGAAGCTCACCTTCTCGCTGCTCTGGCGCGGGTTGCGGCTGCAGGTGACCATCCGCCCGGAAGCGGCCGTCTACTCACTGCGCGACGGCGACGGCGACGGCGAGCTGACGCTGTGGCACCACGGCGAGCCGCTGGTCCTGACCACCGCCGCCCCGGTCACCCGCCCGATCCCGGCCGCGGTCCCGCTGACCGAAGAGCCCCGCCAGCCGCCGGGCCGCCGGCCGGTGCGCCGCCGGGACCTCGTCGACTGATCCCCGGGGGCGGACGGCCCCCGCGGCGTGGACCTGTTCCTCTACCGGGCACGACGCCGCGGTGACATGGTCCGGACAGGACGTCCGGGCGTCGCGCCCGTCCGGGCGTTGACGAAGGGACAGCGATCATGTCCGGCTGGGATCCCATTCGCAAGACCGCCGCGGAACGTGCCGCGGCCAACCTCTCCGACTACCGGCGGACCCGGGAGACGTTCTCGTGGGACCGGGCCCGCGTCGCAGACCTGCGCGGGCTCCCCGGCGGCGGGCTCAACATCGCCTACGAGGCGGTGGACCGGCACCTGGACGGCCCGCGGCGGGACAAGGTCGCGCTGCGCTGCCTCGATCGCCACGGCGAGGTGACGGACCTGACCTACGCCGCCTTCAGCCGCCGGACGAACCGCTTCGCCAACCTGCTCGGTGAGCTCGGCGTCACCCGCGGCGACCGGGTCTTCGTGCTGCTCAACCGGGGCCTCGACCTGTACGTCGCGGCACTGGGCACGCTCAAGTCCGGCGCGGTGCTCTCCCCGCTCTTCCCGGCGTTCGGCCCGGAGCCGGTCCGCGAACGACTGGACCGCGGCGACGGCGTCGTCCTGGTGACCAGCCCGCAGCTGTACGAGCGCCGGGTCGCCCCGGTCCGCGACCGGCTCCCGAACCTGCGCCACGTGCTGGTGACCGGCGACGACCCGCCCCCGCCCGGCACCCGGAGCCTGGCCGCCGGCCTCGCCCGGGCCCCGGAGAGCTTCACCCCGGCCGCCACCGCCCCGGACGACCTCGCCCTGCTGCACTTCACCAGCGGCACGACCGGCCGGCCCAAGGGCGCCATGCACGTGCACGGCGCCGTCCTCGCCCACTACGTCACCGCCGGGTACGCGCTCGACCTGCGACCCGACGACGTGTTCTGGTGCACCGCCGACCCGGGCTGGGTGACCGGCACCTCGTACGGGATCATCGCCCCGCTGGTGCACGGCCTCACCGTCGTGGTCGACGCCGGCGATTTCGACGCCAAGCGCTGGTACCGCACGCTGGAGCAGCAGCGGGTGTCGGTCTGGTACACCGCGCCCACCGCCCTGCGCATGCTGATGCGCCACGGCAGCGAGCTCGCCCGCGGTTACGACCTGTCCGCGTTGCGCTTCGTCGCCTCGGTCGGTGAGCCGCTGAACCCGGAGGTCGTGGTCTGGGGGCGGGACGCCCTCGGCCACCCGGTGCACGACAACTGGTGGCAGACCGAGACCGGCGCCATCATGATCGCCAATTTCGCCGGTACCGACATCAAGCCGGGATCGATGGGACTGCCCATGCCCGGCGTCGACGTGGGCCTGCTCGAACGCGGCGAGGACGGGCGCGCCCGGGTCACCGACGGCCGGGTCCGCACCGTCGAGGGGTCCGACGTCGTCGGTGAGCTCGCGCTGCGGCCCGGCTGGCCGTCGATGTTCCGCGGTTACCTGCACGAGCCGGAACGGTCCGCCCGGTGCTTCGCCGGCGGCTGGTACCTCTCCGGCGACCTGGCCCGGCGCGATGCCGACGGCTACCTCTGGTTCGTCGGCCGGGCCGACGACGTGATCAAGTCGGCGGGCCACCTGATCGGGCCGTTCGAGGTGGAGAGCGCCCTGATGGAGCATCCGGCGGTGGCCGAGGCCGGCGTCATCGGCATGCCGGACCCGGTGGCCGGCGAGGTGGTCAAGGCCTTCGTGACGCTGCGGCCCGGCATCGCCGAGACCGATGAGCTGCGCCTGGAGCTGCTCGGGTTCGGCCGCCGGCGGCTCGGCGCGGTCGCCCCCAAGGAGATCGCCTTCGACCAGCAGCTGCCACACACCCGCAGCGGCAAGGTGATGCGCCGCCTGCTCAAGGCCCGCGAGCTGGGGCTGCCCGAGGGTGACCTGTCGACCCTGGAGGAATCCCGATGACCAGAACGCGGGTCGCGCCCGCACCCACCGCCGCCGCCGCCCGCCGGCGTGCCGATCTGCTGCGCACGATGGTGCTCGTCCGCCGCTTCGAGGAGCGTTGTGTCGAGCTCTACAGCGCCGCGAAGATCCGCGGCTTCATGCACCTCTACATCGGCGAGGAGGCGATCGCCGCCGGCGTCATGCCGGCGCTGACCCCGGCCGACGCCGTGGTGTCGACCTACCGGGAACACGGGCACGCGCTGGCCCGCGGGGTCCCGGCCGACACGATCATGGCCGAGATGTTCGGGCGGGTCACCGGCTGCAGCCGCGGCCGCGGCGGTTCCATGCACCTGTTCGACGCGGCCACGCGGTTCTACGGCGGCAACGCCATCGTGGGCGGCGGGCTGCCGATCGCGGTCGGCCTGGCCCTCGCCGACGCCATGCGGCACCGGCCGGTGGTGACCGCGTGCTTCTTCGGCGACGGCGCCGTCGCCGAGGGCGAGTTCCACGAATGCCTCAACCTCGCCGCGCTGTGGCGGCTGCCGGTGCTGTTCTGCTGCGAGAACAACCGGTACGCGATGGGCACGGCACTGGAACGCAGCCACGCCGCCACCGACCTGGCGAAGCGGGCCGCCTCGTACGGGATGACCGCCGACGCGGTGGACGGCATGGACGTCGAGGCGGTGGCCCGGGCCGCGCACACGGCCGTGCACGCCGTCCGGTCCGGCGCCGGGCCGCGCTTCCTGGAGCTGCGCACGTACCGCTTCCGGGCGCACTCGATGTACGACTCCGACCGCTACCGGGACAAGGCCGAGGTCGCCGAGTGGCGCAAGCGCGATCCGATCGAGCTGCTGGTGGCCCGGATGCGGGAGGCCGGGCAGCTCGACGACGACGGGCTGGCGACGGTGGAACGGGAGGTGGCCGGCACGGTCGACGCCGCCGTGGCGTTCGCCGAGGCGGGCGCGCAGGAGCCGGTCGAGGAGCTGACCCGGTTCGTCCACGCGGAGGGGAGCGTCCAGCCATGACCACCATGACCTACCGGGAGGCGATGCGCGAGGCCATCCGTACCGCCATGCGCACCGACGAGCGGGTCTTCCTCATGGGCGAGGACGTCGGCCGCTACGGCGGCTGCTTCGGCGTCAGCCTGGGCCTGCTGGAGGAGTTCGGGCCGGACCGCGTCCGCGACACCCCGCTGTCGGAGGCCGCCTTCGTCGGCGCGGGCATCGGGGCGGCGCTCGGCGGGCTGCGGCCGATCGTGGAGATCATGACGGTGAACTTCAGCCTGCTCGCGCTCGATCAGATCCTCAACAACGCGGCGACGCTGCGGCACATGTCGGGCGGGCAGTTCGGGGTGCCCCTGGTGGTGCGCATGACCACCGGCGGCGGCCGCCAGCTCGCCGCGCAGCACTCCCACAGCCTGGAGGGCTGGTACGCGCACATACCCGGCCTGCGGGTGCTGGCCCCGGCGACGGTGGCCGACGCGCGCGGAATGCTCGCGGTCGCCCTGGCCGACCCCGACCCGGTGCTGATCTTCGAACACGGCGGGCTCTACGGCACCTCCGGCGAGGTGCCGGACGAGCCGTCGACCGACATCGGGCACGCTGCGATCCGCCGGTCCGGCGACGACGTGACGCTGATCGGGTACGGGGGCACGGTGGGCACCGCGCTGACCGCCGCGGACCTGCTCGCCGCCGACGGGGTGCACGCCGAGGTGCTGGACCTGCGCAGCCTGCGGCCGCTGGACGACGCCACGATCATGGCATCGGTGGCCCGTACCCACCGGGTCGTGATCGTGGACGAGGGCTGGCGCTCGGGCAGTCTCGCCGCCGAGGTCAGCGCCCGCGTCGTCGAGCAGGCGTTCTACGAACTGGACGCCCCGGTCGCGCGGGTCTGCTCGGCCGAGGTGCCGATGCCGTACGCCGCCCAGCTGGAGCAGGCCGCTCTGCCGCAGCCGGCCGACGTCCGGGCGGCGGTCCGTGAGCTGGTGAGCGCCGATGGCTGAGTTCCGGATGCCGTCGCTGGGCGCCGACATGACCGACGGCGTGCTCCTCGAATGGCTGGTGCGGCCCGGCGCCGAGGTCGGCAAGGGCGACATCGTCGCGGTGGTGGACACCGACAAGGCCGCCATCGAGGTCGAGTGCTTCGACAGCGGCACGGTGCAGCAGTTGCTGGTGGAGCCCGGCACCCGGGTCCCGGTCGGCACGCCGCTCGCGATCATCGCCACCGGGCCACCCGCGGAGTCCGCGCCGTCGCCCGTGCTCTCCCCGCTCGTCCGCCGGGAGGCGCACGAGCGGCACGTCGACCTGCAGCACGTGCACGGCAGCGGACCCGGTGGGCGGATCACCCGCCGCGACGTCGAGCGCGCCGCCGAGGTCACCCCCGCGTCCCCGGCACCCGCGCCCGCCCCGGCGCCCGCGGTGCGGCTGCGCGTCTCGCCGCGTGCCCAGCGGCTGGCGCGGGACACCGACGTGGATCTGTCGGCGGTGACCGGCACCGGTCCGGGCGGCGCCATCCGCGCCGCGGACGTGCGGCTGGCGGCCGACCGGCACCGGACGGAGCCGGCTTCACCCGCCGCGCGGGCCGCGGAACCGGGCAGCACGGCGCAGTCCGCCACAACCGGCGCGGAGCCGGCTTCACCCGCCGCGCGGGCCGCGGAACCGGGCAGCACGGCGCAGTCCGCCACAACCCGCGCGGAGCCGGCCGCCCCGCCGGTCACCGAGCCCGGCGCCGCGGCCAGTGCCGGGGAGCAGGCGGCCCGGCGCGCGGCCGCCATGCGGGCGACCATTGCCGCGCTCATGGCCCGGTCCAAGCGCGAGATACCGCACTACTACCTGACCGAGACCATCGACCTCAGCGCCGCTCTCGCCTGGCTGCGGGACCGCAACCAGGCACTGCCGGTGCCACAGCGGATCGTGCCGGCGGCGCTGCTGCTCAAGGCGGCGGCCCGGGCGGCGCGCGAGGTCCCGGAGCTGAACGGGTTCTGGCTGGACGACCGCTTCCTGCCGGCGCCGGCGGTGCACCTGGGCGTGGCGGTGTCCCTGCGCGGCGGCGGGCTGGTCGCGCCGGCGATCATGGACGCCGACACCCTGCCGGTGGAGGAGTTGATGAGCCGGCTCAAGGACCTGGTGGCGCGTACCCGGTCGGGACGGTTGCGGGGCGCCGAGTTGTCGAGCCCCACGCTCACCGTCTCGAACCTCGGCGAGCAGGGCGTCGAGTCCATCATCGGGGTGATCTATCCGCCGCAGGTGGCGCTCGTCGGATTCGGCACGGTGGTCGAGCGGCCGTGGGCGGTGGACGGCCTGCTCGGCATCCGCCGGCTGGTGACCGCCAGCCTCGCCGCCGACCATCGCGCCACCGACGGCGCCACCGGAGCCCGCTACCTGCGAACCCTGTCCCGACTGCTGCACCGACCGGAGGAGCTGTGAAACCCACCGACCCCCTCGCCGTCGTCAGGGCGACGCTGCACGAGGTCGCACCGGAAGCCGACCTCGACCGGCTCGCCCCCACCACCGACATCCGGGAGGCCCTGGAGCTGGACTCGCTGGACTTCCTGCGCTTCGTGGAGCTGCTGAGCGAACGCACCGGCCGCCGCATCGACGAGGACGACTATCCGCGGCTGGCGACGATGGCCGAGGCGGGCGCGTTCCTGACCGCGGTGGCCTGACGTCGCGGTGGCGGCCGGTGGCCGCACGGACCGGCGTCACCGCCGGGGCCGCGCTTCCTCCGTCGGCGTCGTGACCGCCTCGGACGGCTCCGGCGCCGGTGCACCCGGGCGGGGCAGGTTGCCGCGCACCAGCACCCCGAAGGTGGTCACGACCAGGGCGGTCCACACCGCGGCCAGGGCGTAGCCACCGAGGACGTCGGTGAGCCAGTGCGCGCCCAGGTACAGCCGGGAGAACCCGACGAGCAGCATGAGCAGGACCGCCCCCGCCCACCCGCCGACCCGGTGCTCCCAGCGCCGGAGCCGGCCGGCGAGCAGATAGGCGACGAGCCCGTAGGTGGCCGCGGCCTGCGCGCTGTGCCCGGACGGGAAGGCGTACCCCGGCGCCGCCGTCAGCAGATCCGCGATGTCCGGGCGGGTCCTGGTGATCAGCAGTTTGATCGCGTCCACCAGCACGTTCGTGCCGGCCGCCACGGTGAGGACCATGGCGGCGGTGGACCAGCGGTACTCGTCGCGGGCCAGCACGAACCAGGCGAGCAGGAGCACGACGACCGTGATGCGGCTGCTGCCCATCATCGTGACGACCCGCATGACGGCGGTCAGCCAGCCGGTGCGGTGGCCGACCAGCCAGGCCGCGACCGGGCTGTCCTGGGTGGCCAGCTCGTCCTTGCCCACGACGCCGGCCAGGATGTCGCCGAAGGCCCAGCCGGCCAGCCCGATGACGATCAGGCCCAGGGTCAGCCACAGGCCCAGCGCCCCGCGCGGGGTGAACCGCCGGGCGACGAACGCCAGCTCCCGGCGGTAGCGCCGGCGCAGCGTGAGCACCCGGGGCCGGTCGAGCACCCGGCCGGCCGCGGACCGCAGCCGCTCCGGATGCCGGGCGATCCACCGGGCCGCCGCCGTCACGCCGCCGATCAGCACCAGCAGGACCACCAGCACCACCCCGGCGGGGCCGGTGACCGCGACGATCTGCTGATAGGAACCGCCGGCGAAATAGCCCAGCAGCACCGAACCCGGCCCCCAGATCAGGCCACCGACCGTGGCGTAGATGGCGAAGGTCCGCAGGCGCATCCGCGCCATCCCGGCCGCCATCGGCATCACGGCCCGCAGCACCCCGACCAGGCGGCCGAACAGGATCGCCCGCGCTCCCCGCTCGACCAGCGACTTCTCCACCGCCGCCCAGCGGGCCGGGCCGATCCGGCGCCCCAGCCGGCTGGTCCGCAACGCCGGCCCGTACCGCCGGCCGATCGCGTACGCGAGCAGGTAACCGCCGACCGACCCCAGCGCGGCCAGCACCAGCATCACGGTGAGGCTGGCCCGGCCGTGGTACGCGAGCAGCCCACCCAGCACCAGCACCAGCTCGCCGGGGAGCACCAGCCCGAGGAACAGCGACTCCGCCGTGGCCAGAACCCCGACCACGACGTACGCCAGCAGCGGCGGCACCGCCGCCATGGCATCGCTCAGCCAGCGTCCCATCACCGCCTCCACGTTCATCGTCCGGCCGCCCCGGCCGGGTGCCAGGGCCGGGCGGCGAGGTGAGCCGAACGGCCCTACCAGCCGGCCGCCGGACCCAGCAGGCTCGCCATGAGGACGGGTTCCCGGCCGTGAGGAGCAACTGATGCGATCCGAGTCGGCGTGTGTGGTTGACCCGTCGCGCCCGTGCGGGGCCTGCAGCGCGCCGGGCCCGAGCCAGTGCCCCTACCTCTACCTGCTCGACCCGGACGAGCTCGCCGCGACCCGGGCCTCGATCGCCGCCGGCCGGGCCGCGCCGGGTCAGCCGGCCAGGTGCCCCAGCAGGTCGTAGACGACGAAGGCGGGCCAGACGATCGCCTTGAGCACCCCGATCACCCCGGCGCCGAAGTTGTCGGCCTCCCGCAGGTAGTAGACGAGCGCACCGATCAGGCCGAGCCCGTACACGGCGTTGCCGCCGTGATTGACTGTCCGGCCCGAGCGGCGTTCCTTGTCAATCACGTCCCGCTCCTCCCCGCCGCATCGCTGCGGCCGTTGGTCCTCATCGCGACCCGCCCGCCGGGCCGAGGGCGGACTCGTCCTGCCACGGCCAGCGGGTCCCGCCGATCCGGGCGCAGCCGAGCACGATCTTCGCGTCCGGCTCCAGCCGCGAGCCGGGCTTCGCCGACTGCGTCCGCACGGTCCAGTTCTGCGGCAGCACGACGGCCCGCCGCCCGTCGACCGTGCCCAGGTCGACATCGGTGAAGCCGATCTTGTCGAGGCGGTCGAGCGCCACCGCGGCGTTGTCACCGACGACGTCCGGCACGGTCAGCAGGGTCGCGGCGCTGCTCGTCGGCGCCGGCGTGACCGGCGCGGCGGGCTGCCCGCCCGCGCATCCCGAGGCACTCAGCACCAGCACCAGACCCAGAAGGGCGATCACGCGACGCATCCGGACCACCTTCTTCGCCGCTGCGGCAGGAAGTCGTCCCTTCAGTCTTCCCCGTGCCGCCCACGATCGACAGGGACGGAAGGCCCGTCGCGGGATGCACGCCGGACCGGGTGGCGCCGCCGGCCGCTTCGTATGATCGGGGCATGCGGAACCGGAGTGAGCGACTGCTGGGGTACGCCTTCGTGGCCGCCCAGTCGGCGTTGTTCGTGGTGATCTTCGCGCCGCGCCGGCGGCGGCCGGGGGTGCAGCCGCCGGCCCGCCGGTCGGTGGCCCTCCGGGCGACGGCCGGGCTGGCCATCGGCACCGGCGCCGTGGTGGCCGTCGCCGGCGCCCGCGAGCTCGGCGCCGACCTCACCCCGATGCCGCTGCCCCGGGAGGGCAGCCGGTTGCGCACCGGCGGCGCGTACGCGGTGGTGCGGCACCCCGTCTACACCGGCGCGATGGCCGCCTCGGCCGTGCGCGGACTGACGGCCGGCGGCCGGGTCCGGCCGGCCGCGGCCGCCGCGCTCTGCGCCCTGCTGGTCGTCAAGGCAGGCTGGGAGGAGCGGCAGCTGCGGGCCCGGTTCCCGGACTATCCGGCGTACGCGCGACGCACGCCGAGGTTTGTCCCGAGGCTCCGCGCCCGGTGACGGCGGTGCCGAGCAGGCGGCGGACGCCCGGTACCCGGCGCGAGAGGTGGGCGGCGCCGAACGAGAGCGCGACCCCCAGCACGGCGACGATGCCGAACTTCACGAACGGCGAGAGAGCCGGGCCGGTGAGCGCGTACTGGATCGGCACCACGAGGTAGACGTGCAGGATGTAGGCCGCGTAGCTGGTGACCGCCAGGGCGGAGACCAGCCGCAGCGGCCGGCGCACCAGATCCCGGACGACCACCGGCACGCCGACCGCCAGCCCGACGCCGATGAACCCCTCCAGCGTGCTGCGCACCGATGACTGCCAGCCGGCGCCACCGTCCGCCAGCTCGTTGTACCGCCAGCCGGCGGGCGCGAGCGTCTGCACCGCGACCATGCCCGCCGCGGCGGCCAGGCCCACACCCAGCCACCATCGGCCGGTGCCGCTCGGCAGCGTGCGCAGCCAGTCGCCCCGGTAGGCCACCGCCCCGACGGCGAACAGGCCCAGGTACTGCGGGAGGCGGGCCGGCTCGACGGGGACGATCCACAGCAGCGGCACCCATTCGTCCACGGAGTACCACCAGCGGATCACCCAGGTGACCACGATCAGCCCGACGGCGAACGCCAGGATGGTCCGGTGCCCCGGCGCCGGCCAGGAGCGCGGCGGCCGGCCGGCGAGCCGCCGCCATGCCACGTAGAGGAGCGAGTACAGCAGCAGGTGACCCACGAACCACAGATGCAGATAGAGCGGTGACCACGCCTCGCGGTACAGGAAGCCCACGAACTCCCCGGCCGACCGCGGCTGCTCGCCGGCCAGCACCAGCGGCAGGTTCGCGACAAGAGCAAACACCACCAGGGGTACGCCCAGCCGGCTCCACCGCTCCCGGAGGAACCGCCGCGACCCCTTGCGATCGTGCGACGGCCCGCAGAGATACCCGGCGAGCAGGAACAACAACCCGAGCCCGACCGCGGCGTTCACCGAGTAGAACGGCCGGAACCAGTCGCTGCGCGCGGTGTCGGTCACCGGCCACTCGCCACCGGTCGGCCCGTACGGCTGCGCCGCGTGATGCACGATCACCATGACCACCACGGCAACCCGGATCACGTCGAGGGCGACCAGCCGCGCCGACCCCGGCCGTACGGCGGGCACACCACCGCCGGGCGCCGGAGCTTCGGGCACCGCCATGGCCCCAGCACCGCACACCGGGCTCCCCCGCGCCAGAGGCGAACGGCCCGGAGCCGCACGACCCGGCACGGCGCCCGCGCCGGGTCGTTGTCCTCTGCCGGGCGTCCGGGCCGCGGGCGGACGCTGAGGCGAGACGCTGGAAAAGGGTGATCACTCATGGCCACCACGCCGGTCCTGCCCGCCGCGTTCCCGGATACGCCCCCGTCACCCGCCGGCGGACGGTCCCGGTGGGTCCCGGCCGCGGTGGCCTCGCTGGTCGTGTTGTCCGGTGTGGTGTCGGCCGCGCTGATCCCGCGGGGTCCGGTGACCGGCACCCAGGTGGTCGTGCTGCTGATCGTGGCCACGCTTGTCGGCGGGCTGGCCGGGTGGGGCGTCCGCACCCGCTGGATGGTCGTCGCGGCGCCGGTGCTGCACCTGGCGGGGTGGGAGCTCGCCCGCGCCACGGTGTTCGGTCTGGACGGTCCCACGTTCGGCCGGCCGCGCTTCGACGTGACGCTGGGCGTCCTGGTGTTCCTCGCCGTCCACGTGATGTACGTCGTGGTGGCGTGCCTGCCCATGCTGCTCGGGGTGGTCGGCGGCCGGGTCTGGCGGCGCCGTCCGGCGCGCCGGGCCGGCATCTGGTCGGCCGTCGTGCTGCTCGTGGTGGGAACTCTCGGGCTGCTGCTGGTCCGGCCGGGCACAGCCGAGCCCGCGCCGGGCGGTGTCGCCACGATGACCAAGGTCCGGCTGGGCGGCGCCGACCAGTGGGTGTCGATCCGCGGGGACAGCGCCGGCAATCCGGTGCTGCTGCACCTGTCCGGTGGCCCCGGCAGCTCCGACGTCGGCTGGGTGCGCACCTTCAACCAGCCGCTCGAGGAGCACTTCACCGTGGTCGTCTGGGAGCAGCGCGGCGCCGGCAAGTCGTACCCGGCGGTGGATCCGACCGCCGCGCTGACCCTCGATCGGCTGGTGTCCGACGGCCTGGAGCTGACCGCGTGGCTGTCCCGCCGCTTCGCCGAGCCGAAGATCTACCTGACCGGCAACTCCTGGGGCAGCACGCTCGGGGTGCTGATGGCGCAGCGCCGGCCGGATCTCTTCCACGCCTTCGTCGGCACCGGCCAGATGGTCAGCCAGCGGGAGACGGACCTGCGGCTGTACCGGCAGCTGACCGCGTACGCGGACCGCACCGGGGACCGGGGGCTGCGGCAGCGGCTGGCGGCGCTCGGCGCGCCGCCGTACCGCGACGTGCTGGGGTACGCGCTGGTGATGGAGTACTACGACGC
This sequence comes from Actinoplanes sp. NPDC049599, assembly GCF_044465625.1. Classification (NCBI taxonomy): domain Bacteria; kingdom Bacillati; phylum Actinomycetota; class Actinomycetes; order Micromonosporales; family Micromonosporaceae; genus Actinoplanes; species Actinoplanes sp. NPDC049599. The sequence continues at coordinate 149,614 of NZ_JBITLX010000006.1, read as the reverse complement.
CGTCGAGCCCTACGAGCCGGTCCCGGCGTTCGCCGCGGCGCGGGGCCTGAGCGGCTTCTTCCCGGACGAGTACAGCGTGCTCGACACCTGGAACGAGCTGCGCGGCTTCGCGGACATGGGCGGGCTGCTCTACCCGCGGATCCAGGGCGTCGACTTCCGCCGGGACGTGCCGCGGCTCGACGTGCCGGTCTACTTCATGCAGGGCCGGCACGAGCTGACCGCCCGCAGCGCTCTGGCCGACGAGTGGATCGCGCAGCTGCGGGCGCCGGTCAAGCGGGTGTACGAGTTCGCGGACTCCGGGCACAACCCCGACGCCGAGGAGCCGGGCCGCTACAACGACCTGCTCGTCTCGACCGTGCTGGCCGAGACGTACCGCCGGTAACGACGTCAGCGGCGTGGCGTGCCGGACGCCTGCCGCCGGTCGATGATCAAGCGGATGTCCTCGGCCTCCGGCGCGCCGATCTCGGCGTACCGGCTCAGCGCCTGCGCCCAGTGCCGGCCGGCCGAGTCCGGGTCGCCGAGCATCTCGGCCACCCGGGCCAGGCCGGCGTGCGCCCGGCCGCCCTCGTATCGGTCGCCGATCTCGATCGCCAGGGTGAGCGCCGCCAGATGCTCCTCGCGGCCGTGCCCGGGCCGCCCGGTCGTGGTGAGGACCTCGCCGAGGCTGTTGGTGGCCCGGGTCTCGCCGGCCCGCTCGCCCAGCTGCTGGAAGATCTCCAGGGCCTCACGCAGGAACACGGTGTCGTGGGTGACCGCGCCGAGGCCGTCGAGCGCCAGCGCGGTGCCGGCCCGTTCGTTGGTGCGCCGGAAGATCTCCAGCGCCTCGCGGTGGCAGCGGGCCGCGCGCCGGGTGTCGCGCTGCCGTGCCGCCACGTCGCCGAGGCTGACCAGGGCGTACCCCTCGCCGACCGGATCGCCGATGCGGCGGCAGATCCGGACCGCCTCGCTCAGGTAGGCCGCCGCCTGCCCGTCGCGGCCCTGACGCCGGTACACCTGGCCGAGGTTGCCGAGCGCCCGCGCCTCCGCCGCCCGGTCGCCGGTGAGCCGGCACAGCGCCAGGGCCTCCTGGAGCCGTTCGGCGGCCTCGTCGTAGCGGCCCTGCCACTGGTCGACGTGGCCGAGGTTGCCCAGCGCCCGCGCCTCCGCCGCGTGGTCGCCGCACCCGCGGGCCAGCTCGACCGCCCGCCGCAGCAGCCCGTCGGCCTGCTCGTAGTGTCCTTGCTGGACGTCCATGACGGCCACATTGGTCAGCAGCTGCGCCTCGGCGGAGGCGTCGCGGGCGTGCCGGGCGGCGCGGATCGCGTGCTCGTGCATGGCGACGGCCTCCGGGTAGTGGCCGCCGCTCTCCAGGTAGCGCAGCAGCGTCAGGGTGAGCCGGACGGCGTGCGCGGGCCGGCCGTGGGTGGCCGCGTGCCCCACCAGGGCCACCAGGTTGGCGCGTTCGCGGTCCAGCCAGGCCTGGGCCGCCGCGCCGTCACCGACCGGTGGCACCGGCGACGCCGGCCGCTCCACCCGGGGCCGGCGGTGCTGCTCCGCCGGGTAGAGGGTGTCCATCGCCGCGGTCGCGGTGTACAGCGTCGCGTCGAAGAGCCGGTCCAGGGCGGCGGTTCCCTCGCCGTCGCCGATCTCCGCGGCCAGCCTGATCGCGTACGCCCGCAGCAGGTCGTGCAGCGTGCACCGGCCGGCGCCCGGCTGCTGGATCAGGTGGGCGCGGGCCAGCACCGCCAGCAGCTCGCCGGCCTCGGTGACGCCGGTGCCCAGCAGCGCCGCGGCCGCGTACCCCGACACGTCCGGACCGGGGGTCAGGCCGAGCAGCCGGAAGGCGCGCGCCGCCGCCGGCGGGAGCTGCCGGTAGGACCAGGAGAACACGGCGCGGACCCCGGTCTGCGGGTCGCCGCCGGCGTCGAGCAGCTCCAGCCGGCGGCCCTCGTCGGCCAGCTCGGCCACCAGCTCCCGCAACGGCGCCTCGGGTCGGCCGGCGGCCAGCTCGGCGGCGACCCGCAGGGCCAGCGGCAGCCGGGCGCAGCGGGTGATCAGGTCGGCGGCGGCCGCGGGCTCGGCACGCACCCGCTCGCCGATCAGCCGGGTGATCAGGACCAGCGCCTCCTCCCGGGACAGCAGCGGGACCACGAGCCGGCCCGCGCCGTGCCGGGCGACCAGGCCGGCCAGGGTGTCCCGGCTGGTGACGACCACCGCGCAGGTCGCCGTGCCGGGCAGCAGCGGCCGGATCTGCTCGACCGACGCGGCGTTGTCCAGCACGATCAGCAGCCGGCGGCCGTCCAGCAGGCTCCGGTATGCGGCGGCCCGTTCGTCCCGGGCGGCCGGGATGTCACCGCCGGCCATCCCCAGCGCCCGGAGGAAGCCGGCGAGCGCGTCCTCGGGGGTCATCGGCTGTTCGGTGTCGTAGCCGCGCAGGTTCACGTAGAGCTGGCCGTCGGGGAACCGGGCGCGGGCCCGATGCGCCCAGCGCACCGCCAGCGCCGTCTTGCCGACCCCCGCCATGCCCGACACGGCCGAGATGACCACGGCGGTGAGCTGGTCGTCATGGTCGGTGACGAGCAGGTCGAGGGCGGCCAGCTCCTCCTCGCGGCCGGTGAAGCCCGGCACGTCAGCCGGGAGCTGCGCGGGCGGCGGGCGTACCGGGGCCGGTGGCGGCGGCGCCGGGGCCGCGACGGGCTCGCCGGGGTCGCGCAGCACGGCCTCGTGCGCGGCGGACAGCGCCGGGCCGGGATCCACGCCCAGCTCGTCGGCGAGCCGGCGGCGGGCGTCGTGGAACGTCGCGAACGCCTTCGCCCGGCGGCCGGCAACGGCGTAGGCGCGGATCAGCCGGGCCTGCCCGGCCTCGTCCAGCGGCTGGGCCGCCGCGGCCTCCTCCAGGGCCGGCAGCGCCTCGGACACCTCCCCGAGCGTGATCATGAGTTCGCCGTAGCGGCCCAGGGCGGCGTGCCGCTCCTCGGCCACGGCGACGACCTTGGGATGCCCGGCCAGCAGCGGCACGTCCATCAGCGGCTCGCCCTGCCACAGCGCGAGCGCCGCGGCGTACAGCTCGGCCGCGCCCCGCGGGTCCCCGCCCTGCTGGGCCGTGGCCGCCTCGGCGAGCAGCCGCCGGAACCGCAGGAGGTCCAGGTTGCCGGGTGAGACCCGCAGGGCGTATCCGGCGCCGACCCGGGGCAGGCGGGCGCTGAGCGAGCGGGCCGGGCGTCCGGGCTCCAGCAGCCGGCGCAGATGCTTGACGTGGGTCTGGATGACGTTGGCCGCGCTCGGCGGCGGCCGCTCGCCCCAGAGCGCGTCGACCAGCTCGGCCTGGCTCAGCGGCTGCCCGCCGGCGAGGGCGAGCAGGCCGAGCACGGCGCGCCGGCCGGCCGAGGTCAGTTCCACCGGTTCGTCGCCGAGCCAGGCGCGGACGGGTCCGAGCACCTGAATCCGCACGCTCTCACCCCCGGGCCGTGCTGCTGCCGGCGCCTGGTCCGCCGGACGGCGCGCGGCGGGCGGCCGAGCGGCGCCGTCCAGTCACCGTCCAGTCAGGATCCAGTGCGGCGACGCACCCTGCTTCCGGAACCATAAATCGACCCGATCCGATATCACAAGCACGGGAGCACTCCAGCGATGCATCGATACTCAGCGATTGTCGCCGGCCTGGCGACGGCCCTGCTCACACCCGCTGTGCCGGCCGCGGCCGCCGACCCGGCGATCTGTCATGTCGACTATCGGACCTACGGCGACGCCTGGTCGTTCAACGGCCAGATCACCATCACCAACACCGGGACGGCCACCCTCTACGGCTGGACGCTGAAGTTCTCGCTGCCGGCCGGGCAGTTGCTCCGCACCGGCTGGGAGGCGGACTTCAAGGTGGACGGCCAGGACGTGACGGCGTACAGCCTCAGGTACAACGGCGAGGTCGACCCGAAGGAGTCGGTGTCGGTGGGCTTCCACGCCACCGGCGACGTCAAGGGGCCCCGGCCCGCCGAGTTCCGGGTCAACGACCACCTCTGCACGAGCGCCTGACCCCCGGCCCTCAGCGCAGATACGCGGCCAGCCCGATGCCCTGTTCGCGCAGCGCGGTGGCGACCAGCCCGGCGATCTGGCGCGCGCCGGCGGCCTCGAAGTGGGTGTGGTCGTTGCAGAAGAACGCGCCGACCGCGCCCGCGGTGTAGTCGCCGTTGTTCGGGCACAGCTTCAGCGAGTTGTACAGCGCCAGGCTGCGCTGGTGCAGGTCGATCACCGGCACGCCGTTGGCGGTGGCGGCGTTCCTGGTCTCGGTGAGGAAGCCGCGGTTGCCGACGGCGGTGCTGCCGCTGCAGGTGACGGCGGCGACCGGGGTCACCAGGATCGGCTTGGCGCCGCGGGCCTTGGCGGCCTGCGCCATGACGCCGAGCAGCTCCTGGTAGCGGGCCGCGCCGACGTGCCGGGGGCAGGCCGAGTCGCCGTCGTTGATGCCGAACTGGATGACCAGGTAGTCGCCGGCCCTCATCCCGGTGGTGGCGTCCAGCATGGCGGTCCACCGCGCGTGGTACGTGGCCGGGCTGACGACACACTCGCCGGCCGAGTTCCTGGTGCCGGTGACGTTGCCCTCGTACAGCCAGGTCTGCACGCTGCGGCCGCCGACGGCGCTGTTCTGCACGGTGACGTCGGTGGTGAGGTAGCCGGCGAACTGGCTGCCCCAGCCGATCGGGCAGGCGGCGGCGTTCATCATCGTGGAGTCGCCGGCCATCCACACCTTGACCTTCGGCGGCGCGGCCGTCGGCGACGGGGTGACCGGCGGCGTGCTCGGGCCGGTGCAGGGCGTCGGCGACGGGGCCGGCGGGCTCGTGGTGGCGGCCGGGCCGGTGCAGGTGGTGCCGTTGAACACGAACGTCGCCGGCACCGGGTTGGCGCCGGTGTGGCTGCCGGTGAAGCCGAAGCTGACGCTGCCGCCGGCGGGCACCGAGCTGTTGTAGCTCGCCGCGGTGGCGGTCACGGCCGAGCCGGCCACGGTGACGGTGGCGTTCCAGGCCTGGGTGATGCCCTGGCCGGCGGCCAGGGTCCAGCCCAGGGTCCAGCCGTTCACCGGGTCGCCGAGGTTGGTGACGGTGACGTCGGCGCCGAAGCCGGTGTTCCACTGGCTGGTGACCGTGTAGGTGACGCGGCACGCGGGCGCGGTCGCCGCCTCGGCGGTGGCGATGCCGAACCCGCCGGCCAGCACGACCAGGGCCGGGCCGGCCAGCAGCGCGAGGCGCCGTCGGGAGGTCTTCATGCGGCCGCTCCTCCGCTGCAGGCGGCGCCGTTGAGGGCGAACCCGGTCGCCCCGGTCAGGGTGCTGTCGGTGATGAACCCGAAGCCGACGGAGCCGCCCGCGGGGAGGCCGGCGTTCCAGCCGACGTTGACCGCCCTGGCCTGGGCGCCGGACTGGCTGGCGGTCGCGTTCCAGGACTGGGTGATCCGCTGGGTGCCGGGCAGGGTCCAGGTCAGCGCCCAGCCGTTGACGGCCGCCGCCGAGGTGTTGCGGACCGTGACGTCGAACTGCGCGCCGGTGCCCCACTCGCTGGTCCGGGTGTACGTGACCGCGCACCCGGAGCCGCCGGGCGCCGGGGACGTCACCGACGGCGCGGGCGAGGCCGGCGGGGTGGTCGGCGGGGTGGTGCCGGCCGGGCCGAGCTTCTCGGTGATGATCGGGGCGAGCCGGGTGGCGATCGCCGCGTGCCCGGTGTCGTTGGGGTGCACGCTGTCGCTCAGCCCGTCGGCGGGCAGCCAGCCGTCGGTGGCGACGAAGAACGTGTTGCGGTCGCCGGCGGCGGTGACGGTCTGCACCGCGGCCTGGGTCTGCGCGGCGTACCGCCTGGTGAAGGTCTGCAGCGCCAGGATCGCGGCCCGCGGATACTTGCTGCGGATGTCGCGCAGGAGCTGGGTGTAGACGGTCTGGAACGTGGTGCTGCTGACCCCGTGCCCGACGTCGTTGGTGCCGAGGTTGATGACCACGGCGTCGGCCTGGTAGCGGGAGAAGTCCCACAGCGGCGAGCCCGCGGCGGTGCTGGTGCGCAGGAACCGGTCCGCCATCCCGGTGCAGCCGTCGGCGGCGCTGACCAGGCAGGCCCCGCCCTCGGCGATTTGGGTGTGCGCGGCGCCGAGCCGTTCGCCGGTGAGCCACCCGTACGCGGTCAGCGCGTTCTTGCTGGAGGTGGTGCCGACGGTGATCGAGTCGCCGATGAACTCGAGCAGCCGGGCCGGCCGGGCCGCGGCGAACGTGGTGGCGCCGGCGTCGAGGGTGAGCCCCCGGAAGACGGCGTCGCCGTGGTACGAACCGGCGACCACCCGGTAGGACACCCGCAGGGTGTGGTTGCCGGCACGCAACGCGGTCGGCGTGAGGCTGACCGTGCCGCTCACGTTCTGCAGGTAGGCGTCGGCGCCGCCGTCGATGCTGTAGAAGAGGTCGATGGTGGACCGCTGCTTGAGCGCCACCCGGGTGCCGGTGAAGCCGGTGACGAAGTACGCGCCGGCGAACCGGGGCACGAGCGCCGCGGGGTCGGCGTTGTCCCACCGGCCGTAGAAGGCGATGTTGGGGTCACTCGGGGACCCGTCGCCGGTCGCGGCCCCGGCGGTGGGCGCGAGCAGCCAGCCCGTGAGCCCGAGCAGCAGCGCGGTGGCGACGACGATGAAGGCTCTCGGGCGCCGCCGCACAGGCATCTCCTCAGCAGTTGGGAGCGCTCCCAACGAACGCCCATGCATTGTTGTTCATCGATTTATTACCTGTCAACAAGGACGCCCGTCTACCCGGCGACCAGGCGCAGGTCCAGCCGGTGGAACTCGTCGGCGGGCACCCCGGCCGCCGCGGCGCGGATCGCCGCCACGTCGACAGCACCGGTGACGGTGACGCGCGCCGTCATGCCGAGGTCGATGAACGACAGGTCCCCGTGGCGCCAGATGCCGGAGATGACCAGCCCTGCCGCGATCGGCTCGTCCGCGGCCGGCGAGAGCAACCGCACCGGCGCACCGACCCGGATCACGCCGCCCAGGCATCGCACCGTGCAGGTCAGCGACCCGTACGACAGATGCGTGAACTCGTGGATCTGCAGCTGCGCTTCCTCAGCCATGCCCGGCCTCCGGTGGGCCGCGCTCACGTGCCGTCGGGCAGCGGGCCGGCGGGCAGCAGCCGGCGGACCAGCTTGCCGGTGGCGTTGCGCGGCAGTTCGTCGACGAACACCACGTCGCGGGGCACCTTGTAGCGGGCCAGGTTCGCGCGGACGAAGTCCCGGATCTCCCGCGGGTCCCGGGCCGCCCCGTCGGTGAGCACCACGAACGCGCGCAGCCGGGTGCCGTACTCCGCGTCGTCGACGCCGATGACCGCGGCCTCGACCACGTCGTCGCGCTTCGCGAGCAGGTGCTCCACCTCGAGCGGGTAGACGTTCTCGCCGCCCGAGATGATCATGTCGTCGTCCCGGCCGTCGATGAAGAGCAGGCCCTCGGCGTCGAAGTGGCCGCGGTCGCCGGTGGCCATGAACCCGTCGATGACCTGCTTGCGCTGGCCGTCGGTGTAGCCCTCGAACGGGATGCCGGTGCGCACGAACACCCGCCCGATCTCGCCCGGTGCGGTGACGCGCCGGCCGGCGGTGTCGAAGAGCGCGACATGGACGGTGACCGGGGGCCGCCCGACGGTGCCGGGCGCGCGCCGCGACTCGGCCGGCTGGGCCACCGTGGCGACGGCGACCTCGGTGGAGCCGTACACGTTGTGCACGACGTCGCCGAAGATGTCCTGGAACCGGGTGGTCAGCTCGGGCGCCAGCGGCGATCCGGCGACGAAGACGGTCCGCAGCGAGGTGGTGTCGTACCTGGCGATCACGTCCGGGCCCAGCGACAGGATGCGGGTGAGCATGGTGGGCACCGCGACCAGCATCTCGGCGCGGTGCCCGGCGATGGCCGCCAGCACGCTCTCGGCGTCGAAACGGCGCATCAGCACGGCGTGGTTGGCCAGCGACAGCCCGACGGTCCAGGCGCCGAACCCGGTGCTGTGGAACAGCGGCGAGGCGATCACCACGGCGCCCTGGCGGGGGAACGGGATCCGGTCCGCGATCAGCGCGCTGGCCAGCGGCGACACCTTGGTCCGCGGCGCACCCTTGGGCAGTCCCGTGGTGCCGCTGGTGAGGATGATGAACCCGCCCGGCTGCTTGGGCAGGGGCAGCGGCGTGGTGGGCCGCCCGGCGATCAGCTCGTCGATCGACGTGCCGGGGGAACCCCAGGTCAGGTAGCGGGTGACGGCGGCCGGCAGCCCGTCGACGACATCGGCGAACTCGCTGTCGTGCAGCACCACCCGGACCTGCTCCCGGGCGGCCACCTCGATCAGCTGCTGCTTGGCGAGCCCGGTGTTCATCAGCGCCAGCCGCAGCCGGGCCCGGGCGGTGGCGCTGATCGCGAGCAGCAGGCCGCGGTGGTCGCGGGCCAGCACCCCGACCACCGAGCGGTCCGGCAGGCCGAGCCCGTGCAGGGCGTGGGCGAGGGCGTTGGACTGCTCGTCGAGCTGCCGGTAGGTCAGGGTGCCGCGTTCGTCGGTGACCGCGGGGGCGTCGGGGTGCTCGGCGGCGGCCTTCATGATCAGGGCAGCCTGGGGGCCGAGCCGGGCGTTGTGGACGGCGGCGCGCAGCAGCGGGGCGGGGCGCAGCAGGTTGACGATGCCGATCTGGTGCATCCGGCGGACGGCCTGCAGGTGTTCGAGCGTGCTCCTGATCATGATCGGGACCTTCGTTCGGAGGGCGGGCCGGCGACGGTGAAACCGTCCGCCGTGACGGTGACGGGCCGGCCGAGCGGGTCCTCGGTGAGCAGCCGGTCGATCAACGCGCGATCGCGGGTACGGCGGATCACCCGCTCGCCCTCCGGGGTCAGGGCGGTGACGATGCCGGCCTCGGGCTCGCCGTCGCGGCCGTACGTGACGGTGCAGGCCTCGAGGACGGCAGTGCCGGTGCGGGCCGCGCTGACCTTGCGGGCGTCCGGGCGCGACAGCAGCAGGTCAGCGTTGATGTCGCGGTACCCGCGCCCCGGCGGACGGGCGGAGAACACGCCGATCGCGTGCTTGGTGAGGTACCACCCGACGGCGGTGGCCAGGCCGTAGGCGTCCGGGTCGGCGCGCAACAGGGGTACGAGGTTCGCCACGGCGTGGCCGGCGTAGTTGTTGCCGGGCCCGCCGGCGAAGGTGAGTCCCCCGGTGACGGTGAGCGGACGGGCCGGGTCGTCGATTGGCAGCCCGAGCTCGGCGGCGGCGATCTGCACCGCCGACGGGAAGCAGGCGTACAGGTCCACGTGGCGGATGTCGGTGATGGACAGTCCGGTGTGGTCGAGCACGGCCCGGCCGGCGGCGTGGATCGCGGGCGAGGCGGCCAGGTCGGCGCGTTCGGTGACGTACCACTCGTCGGTGGCGTGCGCTCCGGCGTGCGCGAACACCCACCGGTCCTGGGCGATGCCGGCCCGCCGCGCGGCCTCGGCGCTGCACACGATGATGCCGGTGGCCTGGTTGACCTGGAGGTGGGCGGTGAGCAGCTTCGGGTACGGCGCCGCGATCGGCCGGTTGCTGTGGTCCGGTGTGGCCAGTTCGGCCGCGGTGCGCCGGCCGGGCAGCCAGGCGTACGGATTGGCCGCGGCCACCTCGGAGAACCGGGACCAGAGCGCGGTGATCCGGGCGCGGTGCTGATCCGGCGACAGCCCGAGGCGGCCGCGGATCGCGGACTCGATGAGCGCGTACAGGTGGACGGGCGCGACCAGCCCGGCGGCGGTCTCGGCGTCGCTGTTCGGCGCGGTGTCGACGCCGACGGTGCGGGCCGGCGCCGTACCGTCCGGTTGGCCGGGCCAGGCCGGCTCGCGGCCCGCGCGTTCGGCGGCGGCCGCGGTGGCGGCGGCCTCGGCGCCGCCGAGCAGGGCGACCGAGACGTGCCCGGCGGCGATCGCGGCGGCCGCGTCGTTGAGCAGCCGCAGCGAGCCGTCGCCGCCGAAGATGCCGGTCTGCACGGTCTCCGCCGGCCGGGCGCCGACCGCCTCGGCGATCAGCGCGGCGCCGTCCGGGTACTGCCAGGAGACGCTGGCCACGTAGCCGACCGAGTCGGCGGTGGTGAGCAGGTCCTCCCCCGCGCCGGCGTCCGCGGCGGCCAGGCGCAGCGCGCGCACGGCCAGCGACACCGGGTCGCCGTCGCGTGGTTCGGTGCAGCGTTCGGACACCTGGCCGGCGCCGACGACGACCGGGGTCCACGGGTCGAGGTCCCGGCCGGTGCGCTCGTGGCGGATCGGGGCGGGTTTGGTGCGTGGCGGTCGCGGCGCGGCGGCAGGCCGGGCGGCGGGGCGCTGCGCCGGCGGCGGCTGCCCGGCGACCGTGGCGGCCAGCTTCGCCAGGGACTTCCGCAGGGCGTCGGCGAGGTTGCGGGCCAGCATCGCGCCGAGCGGCCCGTCGGCCGTGCCGCCCTCGACGCCGCCGTCGCAGCGCACCACCGTGCCGCCCGCGGTGGGCGTGAGGGACAGGTAGAAGCCCACGGCGATGCCCATCGGGGCGGTGCCGTCCAGCCAGAGCGTCTGCGCCGGCTCCCGGCCGGTGACCGTCCAGCGCACCTCGCTGGGCATGCCCATCAGCTTGACGCGCTGCGTCAGCCGGGTGCCGGGGAGCAGTTCCGCCGGCGGCGGCGCCGGCCAGCCGGCGTGCAGCACCAGCCAGTCGCCCATCCGGGCGGGGTCGGCGAGGACCGCGAAGACCCGGTCCGGGTCGGCGGCGAGCTCGGCCGTGGCGACACAGGGGTACGCGAAGACGCGCGGCGGAGCCACCGGGGGCGGCACGTCGGGCCCCGCCGCCCGCCGGACCAGCCGGGCCAGCGTGGTGGCGGCCACCGCCCGGCCCACGGCGAGGCCGGCACGGAACCGCGCGAACCGGCGCGAAGCTGGCATCGACCACTCCCTAACAGTCTGGCGTGACGGTATGTGAGTGACCTGGCTCACGGCAACCCCGGACAGATGCCGTCGGGGACAAAACTAACCGTCAAGGCGTACGGTAAGTGCCGTGACAGCGGAACCCACCCGGCGGACCCAGGCGCAGCGCAGCGGGACCACCCGGTCGAAGATCCTGGACGCCACCGTGCAGTCCCTGGTCGAACGCGGCTATGCGGAGACCACCACCGCCGAGGTGCTGGCCCTGGCCGACGTGCCCCGCGGCACCCTGCTGCACCACTTCCCCACCAAGGTCGACCTGCTCGTCGCGGCGGTGCAGCACCTCGCCCGGCGCCGGCTCGACGTGCTCTCCGCCGAGATCACCACCGTGCGGGCCACCGCACCCGAGGGCGCGGGCGACATCGACGCGCTGATCGACATCATGTGGCGGCACTTCTCCTCGCCGCTGTTCTGGGCCGCGCTGGAGCTGTGGACCGCCGCCCGCACCGACGCCGAGCTGCGCGCGGCGCTGATGCCGGTGGAGCAGGAGGTGTTCGGGGTGCTGCACGAGCGCGCCCGGCACCTGCTCGAGGAGTCCACGCCCGGCGACCCGCGGCTGGCCACCGTGGTGCAGTTCAGCTTCGAGGTGCTGACCGGCCTGGCGATGACCGGCATCGTCAGCGGCGACCTGGCCCACCGCGAGGTGCTCATCCGGCGCTGGAAGCGCGCCGCCGCCATCCTGCTCGGCCGGCGCGACCCGGAGACCCTGGTCGAACGCGGCGCAAAGGAGATCTGACATGGACCACGACCCCTTCGAGACCACCGAGCGGGCGGCGCTGCGCGAGGCGACCGCCCGGTTCGTCGCGCGCGAGATCACCCCGCACCTCGCCGACTGGGAACGGGCCGGCGAGATCCCCCGCGACCTGCACCGCCGCGCCGCCAAGGCCGGCCTGTACGGCATCGGCTTCGCCGAGGAGCACGGCGGCGACGGCGGCGACGCGGTCGACATGGTGGTCAGCACCGAGGCGTTCCTGGAGGCGGGTGGCTCGTCCGGCTGCCACGCCGCGCTGTTCACCCACGGCATCGCCCTGCCGCACATGATCGCCACCGGTGACCCCGCGCTGATCGACCGGTTCGTCCGGCCCGCCCTGGCCGGCGAGCTGGTGTGCGCGCTGGGCGTCACCGAGCCGGAGGCCGGGTCGGACGTCGGCGCGCTGCGCACCACCGCGGTCCGCGACGGCGACGACTACGTGGTCAACGGCGCCAAGATGTTCATCACCTCGGGCACCCGCGCGGACTTCGTCACCACCGCGGTACGCACCGGCGGCCCCGGCGCGTCCGGGATCAGCCTGCTGGTCATCGAGAAGGGCACGCCCGGCTTCACGGTCTCCCGCAGGCTCGACAAGATGGGCTGGCTCTGCTCGGACACCGCGGAGCTGTCGTTCGCCGGCTGCCGGGTGCCGGTCGGCAACCTGATCGGCGCCGAGAACGGCGGCTTCATGCTGATCGCCCAGGTGTTCGTGCCGGAACGGATCATCGCGGCGGTGCACGCCTACTCGGTGGCGCAGCGCTGCCTGGACCTCACCCTGGCGCACGCCCGCGCCCGCGAGACGTTCGGCAAGCCGCTGGTCGCCCGGCAGGTGGTGCGGCACAAGCTGGTCCAGATGCGGCAGCGCATCGAGCTGGCCCGCACCTACACCCGGCGGGTGGCGGCCCGGCACGCGGCCGGCGAGCTGGTCGCCGGCGAGGCCTGCCTGGCCAAGAACGCCGCGGTGGAGGCCTGCAAGCACGTGGTCGACGAGGCGGTCCAGCTGCACGGCGGGATGGGCTACATGCGCGAGACCGAGGTGGAGCGGCACTACCGCGACACCCGGATCCTCGGCATCGGCGGCGGCGCCAGCGAGGTGATGACCGACCTGGCCGCGAAGATCTTCGGGTACGACCGCTGAAACCCCGGTGAACTGCGGCAACTCAGCAATAACCAGGACCAAATCAGACTATTGTTGATATTTATGTTGGTCGATGCTTTACTCGTGGAAGCGCTCCCATACCGATCTACGACGCCGCAGAACGGAGGATGCTCCATGCGTTCCGACCAGTCCGGCCCCCCGTCCCGGTCAGCCTTCCACCGGCCCCTTCGCGCGCTCGTCCTGGTGCTCGCCCTGGTGATCGGGCTGCTGCCCGGCGCCGGCGCGGCCCAGGCCCACGGCACCATCGTCGGCCCCGCGTCCCGCGCCTACCACTGCTGGCAGGCCTGGGGCAACAACCACACCAACCCGGCCATGCAGCAGCAGGACCCGATGTGCTGGCAGGCCTTCCAGGCCAACGCCGACACCATGTGGAACTGGATGAGCGCGCTGCGCGACGGCCTCGGCGGCAACTACCAGGCGGCGACGCCCGACGGGCAGCTGTGCAGCAACGGCCTCGCCAGGAACAACAGCCTGAACCAGCCCGGCGCGTGGAAGACCACCACCGTCGGCAACAACTTCTCCGTCCACCTCTACGACCAGGCCAGCCACGGCGCCGACTTCCTGCGGGTCTACGTCAGCAAGAACGGGTACAACCCCGCGACCCAGCGCCTGGGCTGGGGCAACCTCGACTTCATCACGCAGACCGGCCGGTACGCCCCGGCGCAGAACATCACGTTCAACGTCTCGACCTCCGGCTACACCGGGCACCACATCGTCTTCGTCATCTGGCAGGCCTCGCACCTCGACCAGGCCTACATGTGGTGCAGCGACGTGACCTTCGCCTGATCGGCACGACCGGCGCCCACGGCGCCGCTCCGGCCCGGGACAGTGCGGTCCCGGGCCGGAGTTCCACCGGTCAGCGGGCCGCGCCGCCCGCCGTGCGGACCGCGGCCATGAGCAGCCGCCAGAAGGCGTCCACCTCCAGCCCCACCGCGACGTCCACGGCCGCCTCCCGCCCGGTGCGGCCGTGCAGGTCCACCACGGTCGCCCCACGGGTGTACGTCCCGGCCAGCTCGACGGCGACCGGGGCCGCGACGGTGCGGACCAGGGCCGGGTCGATGACCGCGGCGACCGCGATCGGATCGTGCACCGGCGGATGTGCGAAGCCGAACACCCGCCGATAGGTGCCCGCGAAGTACGTCATCAGCTCCGCGCAGACGGCGCCCAGCGGGGTGCCCAGCCCGCGGAACTCCGCGATGATCTCCGTGGTGGCCAGGGCCCGGTGCGTGACGTTCAGCCCGATCATCGTGGTCGGCAGCCCCGACCGCAGCACGATGTCGGCCGCCTCCGGATCGGTGACGATGTTGAACTCGCCGTACGGCGTCGTGTTGCCCCGATCGGTCGAGCCACCCATGAAGACGACGCGGCGCACGCCCGGCACCACCTCGGGATGACGGCGCAGGAGCAGTCCGACGTTGGTCAGCGGCCCGGTGGCGATCAGCGTGACCGGCTCGGCCGCGCCCACGATCAGCCGCCGCATCAGCTCGACCCCGTGCACGTCCGCGACCTCGGCGACCGGCACGTCGAGGTCGGGCCCGTCGAGCCCGGACGCGCCGTGGATGTCCGCGGCCACGGTCAACTCCCCGACCAGCGGCCGGTCGCAACCGGCCGCCACCGGGACGTCGGTGACGCCGGCCAGCGCGAGGATCCGCAGCGCGTTCCTGGTCGTCTTGTCCAGCGTCTGATTGCCGGCGACGGTGCTGACCCCGAGCAGCCGCACCCCGGGGTCACCGGCGGCCAGCACCAGCGCCAGCGCGTCGTCGTGCCCGGGATCGCAGTCGATGATCACCGGCCGAGCAGCGGATCGCCTCATCAGCACGACGATATGGCAGAGCGCGGTCTCCCCTTTCCGCGGGCCGCGGAGGACACTGTGGAGGGTAGGGAGCCGGCCACCCCGGCCGAGCTGGCCGGGCGGTGCGGCATCCCGGACGCAGCGCGCGGGCGATGGCCGACCTGCTGGCCGACGCCGGCCTGCTGGAACGCGAGGGGGCCGCCTTCCGCACCGCGCCGGACGCCGAGGCGTTCCTGAACGGGCGGGGGCCGGCCGATCTGCGGCCGCTGGCCCGGTACTGGGCCACGGTGAGCTATCCGGCCTGGGGCAACGCCGTCGAGGCGTTCCGCACCCGGCGCGGCGTCCGGCCGGTGCTCGACAAGGGCGCAGACCGAGGCGTACGAGTCGACGGTCGCGCTCGTCACCGCCGAGACCGCGGCCGACCTGGCCCGCACCTACGACTTCGGCCGGCACCGGCGGCTGCTGGACGTGGGCGGCGGCTACGGCACCTTCGCCCGGCCGATCCTGGCCGCGTACGAGCAGCTGACCGCCACCCTGATCGACCTGCCCGAGGCGGCCGCGACGGTGGCCGGGCAGGCCGTCCCCCGGCTCACCGCGGTCGGCGCCGACGTGTTCGAGGCGCCGTTGCCGACCGGGCGCCGCACCCGTCGGCGCGGTTCGGCGCCGGCGCGTTCCTCATCATCAGCGGCGGCGACCTGTACCAGGTGGACGAGGTGGCCGGCTGGCCGGCCGGGACCGGCTGGCGCTTCGCCGGCCTGACCCCGCTGCCGCCGCCGTCCGGCGTGATCGAGGCCACGCCGGCCTGACCACCCCGCCCGGGTCACTGCTGGGCGGCCTCGGCGGGTGCGCGCCGGGCCGGACCCGCCATCGCGTACGCGAGGAGCCCGCCCAGCGCGAGCAACCCGGCCGTCACCGTCGCGGCGGTGCTGGACGGCGGTTGCGCCTGCCAGGTCAGGATCTGCCCGGCGACCGGTTCCGAGCGCGGGAACAGGATCGCGCCCAGCGTCCAGCCCAGCGGCAGGAACCAGGCCCGGGGGGTGCCGATCGTCGCCGCGCTCAGGGCGGTCAGCCCCAGCAGCCCGCCCGCGTCGCGCACCACCATCCAGGCCGGGCCGAAGCGGGCCCCGGTCGCCAGCGTGACCAGCAGCAGCACCACGACGACCAGGAACGCCGCCAGCAGGTGCGCGACCCGGCGTCGCGGCCAGCGCAGCCCGGCCGTGCCCTCCAGGGCGTCGTCGGGGCCGCCGAGGGTGGCCGTCAGGGAGGCGACCAGCAGCAGGACCGTCAGCACGACCATCTGCATGCCCACCGCGCGGGTGTCGGAGAACACCGACCACAGGGACCACATCAGCGTCGCACAGCTGCCGGCCGCCAGCAGCGCCGTCGGGGCACGCCGGGAGCGCAGGTAGAGCGTCAGCCACCTCACGGCGTGCTCCGCGACAACGGGGCGTCGCCGACCGCGCAGTCCGCGGCTGCCCGGCGCAGCGCCACCACGCGGGCCTGGGCCTCGTCGCCGGGCAGCTGCCGCAGGCTCTGCCACACCTGCTCCGCCGAGGTGACCAGCTCCGGGTCGTAGATCCGGCCGGGTGCCGGCGCCCGGCCGGTCAGCCAGGACGCGGCCGCGAGGCTCTCCACCACGCCGACGGACCTCTCGCAGCCGGGCGGGCTGGCGAACGCCCCGGACACCACCTCGGTCAGCACGGCGGACTTCTCCTCGAGGTGGCCGTCCTGGCCGGCCTCGACCCGCAGCAGCACGACGTCCTCGCGCCACGCGGGATAGCGGTCGGGGAAGTAGGTGGTGGTGTCCTCGTGCACCTCCGCCGGCGCGCCCGGCAGCTTCGCCAGGACCGCCAGGCCCTCCCGGGCCCGCGGGGTCACCTCGCCGAGCAGTCCGGAGTGGACCCGGCTGACGCACACCCGGGGCAGGTCGTCGGTGCACACCAGCTGCTGCGCCACGGGGTCGACCGCATCGGTGACGTACCGCTGCTGATGGGGCATGACCGCGATCGCCAGCGCGGCGCCCGCCACCACCGGCAGCAGCGACGCGACCCGCAGCCGCCAGCCGCCGGAAACGGCCAGCAGCACGGCGGTGCCGGCCAGGGCGGCCAGCCAGATCGCCTGGGCGGCGCTGGCCCGGCCGGGCACGGTCGCGTAGGCGCCCGGCATGTTCATCTCGTAGATCGGCGAGAACACCAGCGCCAGCCAGCCGCGGGGACGCGTCGCACCGGGCAGGACCAGCAGCAGCCCGAGGCCCGCCACCCCCAACGCCGGGGCGGTCAGCCGCGACGGCACCAGCCGGCCGATCGCCAGGCCGAGCCAGGCCCCCGCGATCAGCGCCAGCAGGCCGACGGCCGTGACGGCGAGGACCGGCACCGGCAGGTACTCGGCGGTGTCGACGATCCACGCCCCGCCCGCCAGGCCCATCGCCAGGTATCCGGACACCACCGCGAGAGCCATCGCCGCGAGCGTCGGCGCCGCCCGTTGCGCCCTCGGGCGGGGCGTGCTGGCGAACAGCTCCGACACGTTCGACCGGTGCTCGCGGCGGGCCTGCCAGGCGCCGGCGGCCAGCGCCAGCGGCCACAGCACGGCCAGGTAGAGCCGCTGCGCCATGGCCAGCTGCATCCATCCGTCGGCGAACTCGATGCCCTCGGCGAAGTAGAGCACCACCACGCCGATCACCAGCAGCAGCAGGGCGGTCCCGAGCGCCGCGGAACGGCGCAGCTCGATGCCGAACACGCGGCTCATCGGGCGGCCTCCGCCCGGTGCCGGCGCAGCAGCGCGGAGTAGCCCCGCTCGGCCGGGCTGTCGCCGGCGTCGCCCGGCCCGCCCTGGGTGACCAGGTCGTCCGGGGTGCCCTGGTAGACCAGCCGGCCCTCGTTCATGATGACCACGTCGGTGCACGCGGCCACCACGTCCTCGACCAGGTGGGTGGAGACCAGCACGCAACTGTCCACGCCGAGGTCGCGCAGCAGCTCGCGGAAGTCGAGGCGCTGCTCGGGGTCGAGCCCGACGGTGGGCTCGTCGAGCAGCAGCACCGCCGGGTCGTTGACGATCGCCTGGGCGATCCCGGCCCGGCGCAGCATGCCGCCGGACAGCGTCTTCATCCGGGCGTCGGCCTTGGCCGTGAGCCCGACCCGGTCGACGGCGCGCTGCACCGCGGCCGGCACCATCGTCTTCGGCATCTCCTTGAGCCACGCCATGTACTCGACGAACTCCCGGACCGTGAACCGCGGGTAGAAACCGAACTGCTGCGGCAGGTAGCCCAGTCCCCGGCGGACCCGGCGCAGGTCGGCGCGGCCGTCGACGGGCTCCCCCAGCAGGGTCAGCCGGCCGTCGGCCGGCTGCACGACCGTGGCCAGCCCGCGCATCAGCGTGGTCTTGCCGGCGCCGTTCGGGCCCAGCAGGCCGTGCACGCCGGTGCCGAGGGCGAGGTCGAGCCCGTCGACGGCCAGGTGTCGGCCGGCGCGCACCCGCAGCCCCTCGGCGTGGACCGCCCAGGGATAGGTGGTGGGGGCCGTCTCGGCCGCGCTCACCGTTCGCATCGTGGTTCCTCTCAGTTGTGGCTGGACAGCCGGCGGAAGCTGGCGGCCCGGGAAGCGGCGAGTCCGGACAGGGCCAGGGTGAGCAGCACCCATCCGGGGAAACTGCCCGGTTGCAGCACCGCGGGCAGGTCGGCGGAGACGACGCCCGGCACGACCACGGCCAGCGACCAGGCGGCGCCGAGCCCGAGGGCGGCCCGGCGGACGCCGACGAAGGCGCCCAGCGCGATGGTGGCGACCGTGAAGGCCAGGCACGGCAGCAGCGTCAGGGCCAGCGACCCCCCGGTACGGGCACTCGCCAGCGCCAGCGCCGGGACGATCACGGCCAGCACCGCGGCCGTGCGCCGCACCAGCATCGCCAGCCCGGCCGCCGGCGTGCCGGCGATGAGTTCCCAGGCCGGATCGTGGCGCCGGCTCCAGGCGATCGCCACCCCGGGCAGCGGCGCCACCGGAGCCAGCAGCGCCACCAGCGACGGCATCCCGGGCGTCAGCGCCTGCAGCAGGACCGCGCAGCCCAGCACCGCCACCGTCATGACGAGCCACGGCACCAGGTGCCAGACGGCCCAGCGGTGCAGCGGCGCCGACCAGCGCCGGCGGCGGACCGGCGCCGGGCCGCCGGCGATGCCGTGGGCCACGTCGGCGGCGACCCGGTCGAGCAGGTCCCGGACGTCGTCCGGCGCGCCGCCGGCCACCAGCGCCCGGCAGTCCGCGCAGGCCTCCAGATGCACCTCGACCGACCACATCGTGGCCTCGTCGAGCACCGCCTCCCGGTCGGCGTAGCGGGCGATCACCGCGGGACTCGGATGCGGGGTCATGACAGCGCCTCCCGAAGAGCGATCCGGGCCCGCCGGGCCCGGGACTTGACCGTGCTTTCCGGCACACCGAGCAGCAGCGACGTCTCCCGCACCGAGAGCCCGTCGAGCACCATCGCGCGCAGCACCTGCCGCGCCTCCGGCGGCAGGTCGAGCAGGGCCTGTTCCAGTTCGTGCCCGACCCGCCCGGCCATGACCTCGTCCTCGGCGGCGGGCGCGAGCGTCTCGGCGAAGGCCACCGCCGGCACCTGGCTGTGCCGGGCCCGCCGCCGGAACGCGTCGACGAGGCGGTGCGCGGCGATGGTCCACAACCAGCCGACCGCGCTGCCCGACGTGGCCGGCCCGGCGAAGCTGCCCGCGGCCCGCCAGACGGCCAGGTAGGTCTCCTGCATCACGTCGGCGACCACGTCGTCGTCGGCACACCGCCGGCGCAACCGGGCGAGCAGCCACGGCGACGTCCGCCGGTACAGCTCATCAAAGGCGCGCCGGTCACCGGTCGCGGTGCGGCGTACGAGCTCGTCCTCGTCGGCCGCCTGCAGGCTTCGTCTCACAACCACCAAGACGACGGCCCGGCCGCCCACGGTTCGCCACCGGCAGTGACATAGGTCACTAGTTACCGGCGGCGGCGCAGCGTGGGGGGCGGAGACGCGCAGCGCTTCTCCCTCACCGGCCGGCTGCGGGCCACGGCCCGGGACCACCTGGCGGCCCGCTGACCGCGTCAGCGTCCGGGGCGCCGGACGGACGGCTCCGGCGGCGGTCCGGTGGTGCCGCGGGCGACGACGTGGGTCGGCAGCGTGACGTGCGGTGACGTGAGGTCGCCCTGGTGCAGGATGCGGTCGACCAGCTGACCGGCCACCAGCCCCTGCCGCGTCACGGGCTGGTGCACCGTGGTCAGGTCGAACATGTCGGCCAGATGGTGGTCGTCGATGCCCACCACGGAGATCGCGTACGGCACCGGCACCCCGGCGCGGCGCAGCGTGCGCAGCGCGCCGAAGGCGACCTCGTCGGAGAACGCCACCACCGCGGTCGGCGGCTCGGGGAGGCTGAGCAGCTCGTTCATGCCCTCGACGCCGCCGTGGCTGCCCCAGCGGCGGTGCACGACCAGGTCGGGGCGCACCTCGATGCCGGCGTCCTCCAGCGCGCCGGTGAACCCGCGCAGCCGCGCGCCGGGCGCGGCGTACTCCAGGCTCCAGGTGCCCGTGGAGTTGATCATCGCGATCCGCTCGTGGCCGGCCCGGATCAGCTGGGCGGTGGCCTGCCGCCCGGCCGCCACGTCGTCGATGCGGACGTGCGGGTGGTCGCCGAGCGTGCCGCCGGCCATGACCACGGTGACGCCCATCAGGTCCAGGCGCCGCCGCTCGTCGTCGCTGATCGGCAGGGCGACCAGGACCAGCGCGTCCACCTGCCGGCGGGCGGGCAGCTCCGCGAAGAAGCGCCGGCGCTCCCGCTCCTCCTTGACCTCGTAGAGCAGCACGTCGAGGTCGGTGCCGTGCAGGCCGGTCACGATGCCGTCGAGCATGGCGGCGTAGAACCAGTGCGCCACGTCGGGCGTGACCACCGCGACCCGCCCGGTGGCCCCACGCGCCAGCCGGGCCGCGTCCGGGGACACCGCGTAGGACAGGTCGGCGGCCAGCTCCTTGATCCGCCGCCGGGTCTCCTCGGAGACGCCGGGGGCGCCGCTCAGTGCCCGGGAGACGGTCGCGATGGAGACGCCGGCGCGCTCGGCGAGGTCAGCCATGTTCAAGGTCACCGCTCGCTTGGGCACGGTGCCACCGTATATGCGTAAGCGGTTACGGGAAAGAGCAACTCGCGTTGAACAGCAAATATAGGACGAGGTCAGTAAAACATTGACAGTAATGGTGGGCTGTATCACTGTGACTTCGTAAACGCTTACGGACGGGAGTCACCATGAAGCCGACGCGCAGAGCACTCACCCCGTACCGGATCCTCGCCGTGGTGGCGGCCGCCGCCCTGGTCTGCGCCGGAGGGTGCTCCGGGGACTCACCGTCCCCGGCGCCCGGGGGCGCCGCCTCGACGGCGGCCGCGGCGAGCGGCGCGCCGGCCCGCGGCGATGCCGACCTGGTCATCTGGACCTCGGACGTGGCCGGCCGGGCCGTGACGCCGATCGCCCAGGAATTCGGCCGGCGGAACGGGATCAAGGTCGCGGTCCAGGTGATCGCCGCCGACACGGCCGCCACCGCGATCACCGCCAACGCCGCCGGCAACGGACCGGACATCCTGACGCTGCCCAACGACTTCCTCGGCGGTGCGCTGCAGAACGGGGCGATCAAGCCGTTGTCGCTCACCGCCGGCGACCTGTCCGCGTACGAGAAATCCGCCGTGGCCTCGGTCAGCCGGAACGGGCAGGTCTGGGCGCTGCCGTACGCGATGGAGAACCTGGTCCTCTACCGCAACACCGACGCCGCCCCGGCCGCGCCGGCCACCGTGGAGGAGCTGGTCTCGACCGGGCAGGCGGCGGTCAAGAAGGGCACCGTCGATCGGGCGCTCGCCCTGCCGGTCGGGCAGGAGGGCGACGCCTACCACATGCACCCGTTCTTCACCTCCGCCGGCGGCTGGCTGTTCGCCACCGACGCGCAGGGCCAGTACGACACCGGCAAGGTCGGCATCGGCACCCCCGAGTCGATCGCGGCCGCCCGGAAGATCGCGGCGCTGGGCAAGGCGGGATCCGGCGTGCTGTCCCAGTCGGTCGACGGGACCAACGCGATCGCCCAGTTCACCGCGGGCAACGCCGCGTACCTGGTCTCCGGGCCGTGGGCGCTGGCGGACATCCGCAAGTCCGGCGTGCCGTACGACATCACCCCGATCCCGCCCTTCAAGGGCGGCCGGCCGGCGGCGCCGTTCCTGGGCGTCCAGGCGTTCTGGATCATGTCGAACGCCAAGAACCAGGGTTTCGCGGAGGAGTTCGTCAGCAGGACCATGAACACCCCGGCGGCGATGACCTCCATGTACGAGCAGGACCCGCGGCCGCCGGTGCGGGCGGACGTGCTGACGGCGGTGTCGGCCAAGGACGCCGACATGGCCAAGCTCGCCGCCGGCGCGAAGAACGCGACCCTGCTGCCGGACTTCCCGTTCATGGCCGGCGTCTGGCCGCCGCTCGGCCAGGCGTACGCGACGATCGTCGGCGGCGCCGACCCCGCGGCGACGATGCGCAAGACCGGCAGGACCATCCAGAGCGTCGTAGCGGCCCGATGACCGCTGCCGTCGTGGTCAGGGTGCTCTGCCTGGGCACCCTGACCGGCACCGCCGCGGCGCTGACCCCGGCCCTGGTCGCCGAGCGGCGCTACGTGTTCCTGGGTGTCGCCTGGGCCGCCATCGCGGTGCTGCTGGCGACCTACGCCACCCGCCGCGCGGTGCCGGCCAAGTACCTCGTGCCGGGCACGCTGCTGCTGGTGCTGTTCATCGTCACCCCGGTCCTGGCCACCCTGCAGCTGTCCACGACCAACTACGGCGACGGCACCCGGACCAGCAAGGAGCAGACCATCGCCCGGATCCTCGGCAACGCGGTCGTGCGGACCGAGAGCTCGCCGCGGTTCAACCTGTCGGTGGCCAGCACCGGCCCGCCGGCGACCGGGCCGTTCACGTTCTTCCTGGTGGACCAGGCGAGCGGCGCGGCGTACGCCGGCACCGAGGACGGCCTGCGACCGCTGGAGCCCGGCGCGGTGACGCGCACCGACGGCTTCGTCACCGCGGCGCCGGGATACACCTTCCTCACCCCCCGGCAGGTCAACGACGCGACGCCGCTGCTGCGCGAGTTCACCGTGCCCACCGCCGGCGGCGCGATCCGCCAGCAGGGGGTGCGCGAGGCCTTCGAGGGCCGGGCCTTCCTCCGGTACGACGACGTCGGCGACACGATCACCGACACCCGCACCGGGGTACGGTTCACCCCCCAGCGGCAGGGCGACCGGGAGTACTTCGTGGACCCGGCCGGCAACCGGCTGGCGGACCAGTCCTGGCGCGCCGGCGTCGGCCTGGACAACTATCGGCGCGCCTTCACCGACACCCGGATCCTGGGCGGCTTCCTGCGCATCTTCGCCTGGACCCTGGCCTTCGCCACCGGCTCGGTCGTGCTGACCTTCGCCCTCGGGCTCGGCCTGGCGGTGATGCTGAACGACCCACGCGTGCGCGGGCAGAAGCTGTACCGCTCGCTGCTGCTGGTGCCGTACGCCGTGCCGGGATTCATCAGCATCCTGGTCTGGTCCGGCTTCTACAACCAGGAGTACGGCCTGATCAACGCCTCCACCGGGCTGACCGTCAACTGGCTCGGCGATCCACTGTGGGCCAAGGTGGCGCTGCTGCTGACGAACCTGTGGCTCGGGTTCCCGTACATGTTCCTGGTCGCCACCGGGGCGCTGCAGGCCGTGCCGGCCGAGCTGAAGGAGGCCGCGACCATCGACGGGGCCGGCGGGTTCACCGGCTTCCGCCGGATCACCTTCCCGCTGCTGCTGGTCGCCGTGGCGCCGATCCTGGTGGCGACGTTCGCCTTCAACTTCAACAACTACAACGTCATCGAGCTGCTCACCCACGGCGGGCCGTTCACCCCGGACAACCCGGACGCCGGGGCGACGGACATCCTGATCAGCTACACCGTCCGGCTCGCCTTCGGCGCCGGCGGGGCGCAGTTCGGCTTCGCGTCCGCGATCGCCACCCTGCTGTTCGTCATCACCGGCGTGCTGGCGGCCGCGCAGTTCCGCACCACCCGCCGCCTCGAGGAGGTGGGCTGAGGTGCGCCGCTGGTGGCGGGAGGTCGGCTGGCGCCACGCCGGTGGCGTGGTGGCGGTCGCCTTCGCCGTGATCCCGGTGCTCTACGTCGTGTCGGCGTCGGTCAACCCGCTGGGCACGGTGGTCTCGACCGGCGTGATCCCCACCAGCTTCAGCCTCGTGCACTTCCAGTCGCTGTTCGGCGAGCCGTCGCGGCCGTTCCCCCGGTGGCTGCTCAACACCACGGTGGTGTGCGTCGTGGTGACCGCCGGGCAGGTGTTCTGCAGCGCGCTCGCCGCGTACGCGTTCTCCCGCTTGAAGTTCCGCGGCCGCCGCGGCGGGCTGCTGAGCCTGCTGCTGATCCAGATGTTCCCGCAGTTCCTCGCGGTCGTGGCGCTGTTCACCATGTTCACCGAGATCGGCGAGGTGGCGCCGGCGCTCGGGCTGAACACGCTGCTGGGCTACAGCCTGGTGCTGATGGGCGGGGCGCTGGGCCAGGTGTGGCTGATCAAGGGCTTCTTCGACACCATCCCCCGGCAGCTCGACGAGGCGGCGATGATGGACGGCGCGGGCCACGCGACCATCTACTTCCGGATCGTGCTGCCGCTGGCCCGGCCGATCCTCGCGGTCACCGGACTGCTGGCGTTCGTCAGCGTGATCGGCGAGTTTCTGATGGCCTCCATCTTCCTCACCGACACCCAGGTCAAGACCCTCGCCGTCGGCCTCTACGGCATCATCGAGTCGGACCGGTCCAACAATCTGGGCGTGTTCGCGGCGGGGGCCCTGATGACGGCCCTGCCGGTGGTGCTGCTGTTCCAGTACCTGCAGCGCTACATCGTCGGCGGGCTCACCGCCGGCTCGGTGAAAGACTGACCGCGCGCGGCGGGCCACCCGTTCCCGGGTGACCCGCCGTGCCGTTCGCCGGGCGGGTCAGGCCACCGGAGTGGTGAAGCCGTAGACGTACGCGCCGTTGTTGTCCTGGTTGGTCAGGTGGACGAGCTTGCCGTTTCCGCCGCCCCGGTTGCCCTCGACCGAGCCGTACGTGCCGTCGGTGTTGTCCGCGTACCAGGACGTGATGATCCCGACGTGGTCGATGTCGCCGTCGAGGTCCCAGTCGTACATCACCGCGTCGCCCCGGCGCGGGATGTAGGAGCCCGCGCGGTGCCAGGTGCCCATCGCCGTGCCGTAGGTCTTGAAGCTGGCCGCCAGGCCGTTCAGGTGCTCGGTGTTCGCGCCGCCCCAGTGGAAGGCGAACTTCGCGAAGTCGGCGCACCAGTTGCGGCCCACCCAGTCGATCGAGGTCCAGACCTGCGCCGAGTTGTGCATCACGTATCCCGACGTCGCGTGGTCACAGGCGCTCGCCGAGGTGTTGTAGCCGCCGGCGGTGCTCCGCCAGTCGTTGGTGCTGTCGAACCAGAAACCGGTGTAGTAGTTGCACAGCCCGGACCGGGCCACCCGCCGGGCGACCACGCTCGCACTGTCCGAGGTGACGCCCTGCTCGTACGCGAGCTTGCCGACCGCGGCGCCCATGCCGGTGTCGACCACCGCGCTGGCCGGGTTCGTGAAGACGGCACCGGAGGTGACCGTCATCGCCAGGCTCAGGCCGAGCGCGACGAGCACCCGCCGGGCCCGCGAGCCGGGGAGGTTTCTGGATGTCATGCGTCGCTCCTACTTGCAGGTGATGCTGCCGGAGTACGCGATCGCGCCCCAGCTGCCGTTGTTCTCCTTGACGCGGATCGCCGCCCGGACGCCCTTGCCCTTGGTGCAGCCGAACGCCCAGTTCTCGTAGCTGGCGTTGCCGGTGTTGATGGGCACGGTCCGGGCGGAACCCCAGTCGACCGAGCCACCGGCGATCGACGGTCCGACCTGGTAGGTGATCGAGACCCGGCTGCCGTGGTTGTTCTGGAAGTGATAGGTCACGTCCATGGCGTCCTGGGCCGAGCCGGTGGCGCACGCCCAGTAGTAGATGCTGACCCGGGCGTTCTTGTGGGCGCCGCAGGACTCAGCGGCCGCGGCGGGGCCGGCGACGCCGAGCACTCCGGCCGACGCGAGTAGCGCTCCTGCCACGATGCCGCGGGAAACGGTGCCGATCATGTCACCTCATTGGGGTAGGGGTGCCGGAAGCATGTCCGCCACCCCTTGGCAGAAGGTTGCCAAAACCTTGCCCACCGCCGCGCCCACGTCGCACCGGGAGTGCGACGGCCGCCGGTGAGCTCGGCGACGCTGGTCCTACCGTCGGAGGAGCACGAGTCGGAGGAGCACGATGACCAGCCTGTCGAGCATCCTCAAGGAGAGCTGGGCCCTGGTCGAGGAGCGTCAGGACCGGGTCGCCTCGCACTTCTACGCCCGGATGTTCCTGTCGGATCCGCAGCTGCGCGACCTGTTCCCGGTCCAGATGGACGTCCAGCGCGGCCGGCTGCTCGGCGCCATCGTCTCGGCCATCCAGACCTTCGACAGCCCCGAGGAGAGCGACAGCTATCTGCGCGCCCTCGGCCGGGACCACCGCAAGTTCCACGTCACGCCGGAGCACTACACCCAGGTCAAGGCCGCGCTGCTGGACGCGATCCGGACCTACGCCGGCGAGCACTGGAACGCGCTGTACGAGCAGGCCTGGAACGACGTCTACGACCACATCGCCGCGAAGATGATCGCCGGCGCCGCCGCGGACACGAACCCGCCGTACTGGCACGCCGAGGTCGTCAACCACGAGCGGCGCGGCGCCGACATCGCGGTGTTCACCTGCCGGCCGCTGCAGCCGCTGACGTTCCGCGCCGGCCAGTACGTCAGCATCGAGTGCGGCTACCAGCCCCGGTTGTGGCGCACGTACTCCATCGCCAACGCTCCCCGCGCGGACGGCACCCTGGAGTTCCACGTCCGCGCCGCCGGCGGTGGCTGGGTGTCCAGCGCGCTGGTGCGCCGGCTCCGGGTGGGTGACATGCTGCGCATCGCCGCCCCGATGGGCTCGATGACGCTGGACCCGCAGTCGCGCCGCGACATCGTCTTCGTCACCGGCGGCACCGGCCTCGCCCCGATCAAGGCGCTGCTGGACGAGCTCACCCGCTACAACCGCACCCGGTGGATCCACCTGTTCCGCGGCGAGCGGCAACGCGACGACTTCTACGACCGCCACCACCTCGACGAGATCGCCGAGAAGTTCCCGTGGCTCACCATCGTCCGCTCGGTCAGCGACGAGCAGGGCTACGGCGGCCAGTGCGGCGCCATCCCGGACGTGGTCTCCCGGCACGGGCCGTGGCGCGACCACGACTTCTACGTCGCCGGGTCCGCGAGCATGGTCAACGCCACCCTGCGCCGGCTCACCGAGATGCAGATCCCGTCCACCCGGATCAAGTACGACGCCTTCACCGACGCCTGAGCAGCCCGGCTCAGCCGATCGCCACCGGACCGGAGTGCGGGTCGTCGGGGGTATGGCAGCAGGGCAGGCGCACGACGATCCGGGTGCCGGGTTGGTGCTCCGGGTCCAGGGCCACGGTGCCGCCGAGGGCGTGCACCAGCGTCTGGACCAGGACCAGGCCCAGCCCGGTGCCGGCCACTGTGGAGTGCCGGGCGTTGCTGGCCCGGAAGAAGCGGGTGAACAGCGCGGGCCGTTCGGCGACCGGCACGCCGATGCCGCGGTCGGCGACCACGATCTCGACGACGCCCTCCTCGGGGATCCGCACGCCCAGGTCCACCTCGGCGCGGTCCGCGCTGTACTTGATCGCGTTGGAGATCAGCTCGTCGAAGATCTGGCGGAGCCGCAGCGGATCGGCGTCGACCATCACCCTGGCCGGCAGCTCGGTGCGGACCGGGACGGCGGCCCGGCTCCGGGCGGCGGCGACGGCCGCGGTGGCGACCTCGCACAGGTCGACGGGGCGCCGGTCGACGGGCAGATGACCCGACTCCAGGCCGGCCAGCTCCAGCAGGTCCCCGATGATCAGTTGCATGGTCTCGGCGTTGCGGTTGATGGCGGTGACCATCTGGCGTACGTCGTCGGTGAGCGGCTCCTCGGCCAGCAGGGTGCCGTAGCTGACGATCGAGGTCAGCGGCGTGCGCATCTCGTGGCCGACCAGGCCGAGGAAGTCGTCCTTGGCCCGGTCCAGCTGGAGCCCGAGCTCGACGGTGCTGAGCCGGTCCAGGAAGTGCCCGAGCTGCCCGGTGACGCCGGTCAGCAGCCCCAGCACCGGCGCCAGGTCCGGTGCGCCGTCGGCGGACAGGCAGACCAGGACGCCGCGCACCGCATCGGCGGTGTGCACCGGTACGGCGAGCAACCCGCGCACCGGAACCTCGCCGTACCCCGTCGAGGTGCCGAGCTGCCACACGGGCTCGCCGCCCTGCCAGGCCCGGGTGACCGGGTTGTGGTCGTCGTCGCCGATCGGCCGGCGGAACCGGTCGGCGGCCGGCGCGCCGGCGGCGTTCCAGGTCGCGGTCGGACGCAGCAGGTCGGCCACGTCGTCGTGCAGCCACAGCGTCACCTGGATCCAGCCCAGGGTCTCCCCCACCCGCTGGACCACGTCGGGTGCGGCCTGGTCGATGGTGGTGCAGGCGTTGAGCCGGCGTGCCACGGCGAGCTCGCAGTCGCGGAACTGCTCGGCGCGGCGCCGTTCGGTGACGTCCAGGACGGTGGAGACCGCACCCAGCTGGCCGCCGTCGGCGCCGCGGATCGGCTGGCCGTTGGTGAGCAGCCAGCGGTTCGGCAGCCTGGGGTCGTACAGCACACCCTCGGCGTCGCGGACGGTCTCGCCGCGCAGCGCCCGCGCCACCACCAGCTCGTCGGGGCGCACCGGGGTGCCGTCGACGTGGTGCAGCTGGCGGCAGGCGTCGGCGAAGGCCTGGGCGATGGGGGTGTCGTCCGGCAACCCGTACAGCCGGCGCAGCGTCCGGTTGAACAGCACCAGCCGCCGGTCGTTGTCGAACGCGACCACGCCGACCTGGAGGCTGTCCAGCAGGGCGGTGATGAAGCCCCGCCGCACCTCCGCCTCCGCGGCCGGGCTGATCGGGACGACCGGCCCGCCGCCGGCGACCGTGAGCGCGGCGGCGGTGCTGCCGTCGCGTCCGGGGGCCAGCGCGGCCACGACCGCTTCCCGCGCGTCCTCCTCCACCGGTATCCGGTCGAGCATCTCGGCGATGTGGCCCAGCGCCGCGTGGGCCGCCGGGGTCCAGGACCGCGGCTCGACGTCGAAGACCGTCACCGCGGCGACGAGCTGGTTCGCGGCGTCGCGCAGCGGCACGCCGGCGAACGCGCGGATGCCGTACTCCACTGCGGCCGGGTGGTTCCACAGGTCGTCGTCGGCGAGCATGTCACCGACCGCCACCGGCTCGTCGGCGCTGACCACGTACGCGCACAGCGAGTACTCCAGCGGCACGCTCCGCATCGTGGCGAAGGGCTCGGGCATCCCGTACATGCCGAGGAACTGGTCCTCGTCCCAGCCGACCAGCGTCACGGCCGCCATCGGCGTGCCGAGCAGCTTGGCCGCCATCCGGGCGATCGCGTCCAGCCGCAGCGGCGTCACCGGCAGCACTTTCCGGGCCTGGTCCACCGCCCGCAGCCGGATCTCCGAGCCGAGCGTCTCCAGGTCGAGCGTCAGCATGACCGGCTCCGTTCCGCGTGCCACTCCCGGGCACTGCCAACTCTGGTCTCCCGCATCTTCCCCAGCCCCCATACACCACGCGAGCACCTACGGAACCGCCACGCGCGCGAGGTCTGGGCAACGCGAGAACCGGCCCGATTTTACGGCATTTGGTCCGTTTTGTATATATGCGGGGGACCCGGCGCGTCAGGCCGTGAGTCCGGGTAGCTCGGACGGCTTGGTCACCACGAGCGCGGCCACGTCGCCGAGCCGGCGGTTGGTCTGCCGGGCGTAGGCGCGCATCAGCCCGAAGGCTTCGTCGACGCCGACGCCGCGGACCTGCGCGAGCGCACCCTTGGCCTGCTCGATGATCACGCGGCTGGTCAACGCGCACTGCAGCTGCGCGGTCACGGTGTCGCCGTGCCGGATCATCCGTTCCTGCAGCAGGGCGATGGCGGCGACGTCGCCCAGCGCCTGCACGATCTGCACGTCCGAGGTCTCCAGATCACCGATCGTGGTGCCGAGCACGCCCAGCGCGCCGATCACCTGGTCGCGCAGCCGCAGCGGGAAGGCGTGCACGGAGGCGAACCCGGCGGTGGTCGCCCGGGGTGCGAACCGCGGCCAGCGCGCGCCCGCCGTCCGCAGGTCCGGGTCTCCCGGCGACCAGGCCCGCGACCCGATCGGCCAGCATCTGCATGAACTCGATGAGATCGAACTCGGCGACCAACGTGTCGGCCACCTCGACGAACATCGTGGCGAGGCGTCCGGCGGAAACGGTCGGCATCGTTGACTCCCAGGCGTTGAGGTGGTGGCAGGCCCCGCTCACACCGTCGCCGCGCAGACCACGGCGCCCGTTGCCGGGGAATCACCGCGTACCGTGGCGACCTTTCGGAGATCCGTCAGCCGCAGCACCGCGTCGATCGGCGGCGCGGCCCGGCCCAGGACCACGTCCGCGTCCCGGGGCAGCCGCCCGCGGAGCCGGACGACGAAGTCGGCCAGCTCCGACGTGGCGAACCCGAGACCTTCGAGATCGATCACGACCCGGGCCGGGGCCGACGCGGCCACCCGGGTGATGATCTCGGCCAGCGGCGGCCGGGCGGCGTAGTCGATCTCCCCGACCAGTCGCAGCCGGGCGCGTGGTGGACAGCCCGCACCGGCACATGCCCGGATCGTCAGATCAGCACGGAACACGGTGGACGCCCAGATGGAACGCGAGTACATCGTCTTTTCCTCGACATGGTTCGATCCACGCCGGGGTCCGGGGCAGCAGCCCTTGACGAACCGCACGCCGAGTTTAGGCCGCCGCCCGGCTTTCGCTCACCAGCCACACGGACAACCACAGACGGGTGATAGCCGGGCGTGGCGACCCGGGCTAACGTGAGGCCCGGGTTCTTGATGACCCCTGCTGCTCAAACAGTCGGGTGGCGCACCTTTCTTTGGGCTGCACCGCCGGGAGTAGTTGTGCACGGAGAAATCAAGCCGCCGTACCTCATCGACCGCGTCCCCGCCGGGGCCGGCAGCTCCGTCGTGGTCACCGCCGACGTGAGCGCCGGGATCATCGAGGTCGCGGTCCACGGCCGCTGGAGTCCCGGGCTGCGCATGCAGGCCTGGGCCGCCGTGACGAAGTGCTTCGCCGAGTATCCCGAGACGGTCCTCGTCGACCTGCACGACCTGGCCGACCCGCTGGCCGCCAGCGCCCCCGCCTGGTGGACGATGGGCATGACCGGGGCACGGATGAGCCCGCCCATCGTGGTGGTGGTGTCCCTGCCCCCCGCCACCCCGCTGGCCGCCCGTCTCAACCGGCTGGGCGCCAAGCGCTACCTGCCGGTGTACGCGACGACGCCCGAGGCCCGGGCGGCGGCGATGAACCGGCCACCCCTGACCGAGCGCATCCAGCTGACCCTGTCGCCGCACCCGGGCGCGCCGAAGCTGGCCTGCGAGCTGATCGCCGGCGCCTGTCAGGCCTGGCGCCTGCCCCGGCTGCTGCACCCCGCCGGTCTGATCATCGCGGAGCTGGTCGGCAACGCGGTCAAGCACGCCAACACCGAGATCGTGGTGACCGTCTCGCGCCGCGGCACGGGCATCCACCTGACCGTCACCGACGGCGACCCGCGGCTGCCCGTGCCGACGGACCCGCCGGACCACCGCCGGGGGCTGCGCCGCGTCCACGACACCGCCACCATCTGGGGCGCCCTGCCCACGGAGACCGGCAAGGTCGTCTGGGCCCTGGTCCGCCCGGGGCAAGGCACCTCGGTTCGGGACTCCCCCGGCGATAGCTGATCATTGAGCGGTGCCCAGCCCTGCCGACACACCCGCCGAGCCCGGCCTGACCACCCCACCGCTGTTCGCCGCTCTCGCGCCGGCCCGCAACGTCCTGATCGCCGGCGCGGGCGGCGGGTTCGACGTGTACGCCGGCCTGCCGCTGGCCCTGGCGCTGTGGCGCGGCGGCGTCCAGGTGCACCTGGCCAACCTGTCCTTCTCCGAGCTGGTGCTGCTGGACCAGCAGAGCTGGGTGGCGGAGAACGTCGCGGCGGTGACCCCCGACTCGACCAGCACGGACTGGTACTTCCCCGAGCGCACGCTCGCCCGGTGGCTGGCGGCGCAGGACCTGCCGTCCACCGTGTACGCCTTCCCGCCGCTCGGTGTCGAGCGGCTGCGGGCCGCGTACCGGCACCTGCTGGACCGCCTGGACATCGACGCGGTGGTGCTGGTCGACGGCGGCACCGACATCCTGCTGCGCGGCGACGAGAGCAACCTCGGCACGCCGGTCGAGGACATCACCAGCCTCGCCGCCGTGGCCGGGCTGGACGTGGCGGTCAAGCTGGTGACCTGCCTCGGCTTCGGCATCGACGCCCACGACGGCGTCAACCACGTGCAGGTGCTGGAGAACCTGGCCGCGCTCGACCGCGAGGGCGGCTACCTCGGCGCGCTGTCCATACCCGGCGCCAGCCGTGAGGCGCGGCTGTACCGCGACGCCGTCGCCGCCGCGGCAGCGGCCACACCGGAGCGGCCGAGCATCGTGCACGGCCAGATCGCCGCCGCCACCAGCGGCGCGTTCGGCGACGTCCAGTTCACCCGGCGCACCAGCGGCAGCACGCTGTTCGTCAACCCGCTGATGGCGATGTACTTCACCGTCGACCTCGACAAGCTCGCCGCCCGCTGCCTGTACCTCGACCGGATCGAGAACACCTGGGGCCGGCGGCAGGTGATCGGCCGCATCGCCGCGTTCCGCGATGAGATCTCCACCCGCATCCCGCAGGCCTATCCGCACTGAGCCCCGGCGGCTCAGGCGAGGCCGGCGAGGAAGAGCACGCCGGCGGCGACCAGGCCGGCTTCGACCAGGATGACGAAGAGGCGGTCGCCGACCCGGCCGACGATCTTCTTGCCCACCCAGGCGCCGGCCAGCGCCGCCGGGGTCAGGGCGGCGCCGTAGAGCAGCACGCGCCTGCTGAGCAGATCACCGGCGCCGTAGGCCGCGACCTTGGTCAGGTGCATGGTGAGCGCGGCAGCCGCCTCGGTGCCGATGTAGGCGGCGCGCGTCAGGCCGTACGCGAGGAAGAAGGGAGCGGTCAGCGGGCCGACCGAGCCCAGCAGCGCGGACCCGAAGCCCGAGGCCGCGCCGACGCCGGCGAAGGCCCGGTCGCGGGGCCGGCCGACCCGGGGGCGCAGCCGGCGCCACACCACCACCCCGATCAGGAACCCGCCGAGGACGCGTTTGAGCGGGCTCAGCGGGGCGTGCGCCACCAGCAGTCCACCGGCGACAGCCAGCGGGACGGCGCCGGCCGCGAACCAGCCCACCAGCGGCCAGCGCACTTCGCCGCGGTTGAGCCACGTCCGGCTGCCGTTGCTCGCCAGCTGGGTGAGGGTCAGCATCGGCACGGCGAAGCGCAGCCCGAACAGCGCGGTGAACACCGGCAGCAGCAGCACCCCACCGCCGAAGCCGGCGACCGCGGACACCACCGCCAGCAGGAACGTGGCCGCCGCCGCGAGCAGCAGCTGGCCCGTCGTCCCCACCGCCACGCTCGCCGGTCAGCCGTTGGGCCGGCGGTCGATGGCTTGCAGCGCCCACTTGTTGCCGTCCGGGTCCTGGAAGTGGACGAAGGTGCCCCACGGCTGCTCGTCGACCTCGCCGGCCTCGACGCCGGCGGTCAGCAGCTGCTCCCGGGCGGCCTTGGCGTCCGCGACCACCACCTGGATCTCCTGGGTGCCGGGCGCCATGGCGGTGATGCCGTCACCGACCATGATGGAGCACGCCGAGCCGGGCGGGGTGAGCTGCACGAACCGCGGGCCGCCCGGCACCCGGTGGTCATGGTCGGCGGTGAAGCCGAGCTGCTGGTAGAACGCCTTGGCCCGGTCGACGTCCGTCACCGGCACCGGTACGAGTTCGATCTTCCACGAAGCTGTCATGCCCCATCCTCCCCACCATTGCGGTCAGTTCCCGACCGTTGTGCCGGGCGATCAGCGGCTCAGCGGCGGCCGCACCCGGAAGGACCCGTCGGCCAGGAACGCCGCGCCGCCGTCGGACTGGTCGACCCACAGCTCGTCGCCGCGGTGCCGCAGGAACCAGCCAGGGTAGTTCGACGACTCCAGCGCCACCGACCCGGCCGCCACCCCGGTACGCGCACAGAACGTCGCGTCGCCACGGAACAGCGCGGTGCCCTCGTTGGGGCTCAGCCGCAGCCGCCACGAGGAGTGGCGCAGGAACCGGCCGTCGGCATAGCGGAACGAGTAGCAGCGGCTGTCGGCCAGCCCTTCGACCGCGGTGAACGTCGCCCGGCCCCGGGTGGCGGCATCGGCTCCCGCGGCGGCCGGGACCAGCACGCCGAGGCCGTTCGCGCTCGCGACGTACCGGCCGGCCGCGTTCTGCGACTCCAGCGACAGCGGGCCGAGGGCGACCGCGCCGGTGCCGGTCCCGGTCCCGGTGCCGGTCCCGGTGGCCCGCGGCGTCGCCGATGCCGGCGCGGCCGGCGCGGGCGCGGCGGCGCTCGGGGTGGTGGGACGCGCGCCCGGCACGGCGGTGGTGCGGGTCGGTGCCGCGATCACTCGCGCCGGGGGCGGCGGCGGGGTCGCCAGCTGTACGGTCGTGACGCCGGCGCCGGCCACCAGCGCCCCGGTCGCTACCGTGGACAGCACCGGGTGCAGCGCCGCGGCCTGGACGAGCTGGCCGAGCAGCCCCGCCTTGGCCCCCGCGCCGGCCGTGGACGCGGCGCCCGTTCCGGCGGAGCCCAGCAGGGCGGCCGGCACCGCGGCGCCGGCTGCCGCGCCGTCGAGCGTGAGCTTGCCCAGCAGCGCCAATCCCAGCCCCATCGGCACCGGCAGCAGCGCGAAGGTCGGGAACAGCCGCTCTGCGGCCACCAGGTCGCCGGAAGCCCGGCCGCAGTGCGGGCACGACCGGACGTGCCGGGTCAGGCGCTTGCGCCACAGCGGGCTCGGCGTGCCGTCCCAGGACCCGGCCACCGCCGCCAGCCCGGGGCACCGGGGCCGCTGGTCCAGGGCCGCCACCAGCGCCCGGCTCGCCTCGAGCTGGGTACGCATCCGTTGCAGGCGGACCCCCGCATGGGCGGTGCTCAGCCCAGCCGCGGCGGCGAGGTCGGCCCGGGACAGATGCTCGGCGACCTCCAGCCACCACAGCGACAGCAGCGCCCGGTCGTCGGGGTCGAGCCAGCGGCTCGCCCGGTCCACCTGCCGGCGCTGGCGGGACAGGTCGACCCGCAGCGCGGTGAGATCCTCGGTCGGGCCCCCGACGTCGGGCAGGCCGGCGGCCTCCTCGATCTCCGTGGTCCGCCCGGCGGCGCGGTCCCGGCGGCGCAGGTGCGTGCCGACCTGCCGGACCGCGATGGCCGCGAGCCAGGGGCGGAAGGTGGCCGGCGTGCGCAGCCTCGGCAGCTTGCGCAGCGCCCGGAGCATCACGTCCTGCACGACGTCGTCGACGTCCGGGTGCGCGCCGAGCCCGCGACGCACGATCGAGTAGACCAGCGGCAGGTAGGACTCGGCGAGTTCCTCCAGGGCGCGGCGGTTGCCGGCCTGCGCCGCGGCGACAACGGCGGCGTCATTCGTCCGTGTGGTTCGCATCTCCCCGTCACTGTCGTCGAGGTTCTGCGCATAGTAAGCCGAATCCCTTTCGGAAAGTCCAGCCCGGCGAGACCCGCACCCATTTTCAAAGAGTTACTGAAAAAGCGTTATGACGACGGGAGTGTCGGAGTCGCACTTTCCCGGACCGGGGTGACGGAACCACGCCCTTGAATACCCCGAAACATTCTGGATATATTACGGATCCTCGATGGGAGCGCTCCCATCAATAGTGAATGTCAGCGCTCAGAAACGGAAGTTTCCCCATGGAAAGAACCGGAGGAACCAGGGCCGCGGCGCTCGCGGTCGCAGCCGGGCTGCTCTTGACGGTGGCGGCGGTGACCCTGCCCGCCCAGGCAGCCGCATCCGGTTGCGCGGTGAACTACGCCGTGTCGTCACAGTGGCAGGGCGGCTTCGGCGCCGCCGTCACCGTCACCAACCTCGGCGACCCGGTCACCGGCTGGACGCTGACCTGGTCGTACACCGCGGGTCAGCAGATCACCCAGGCCTGGAACGCGACCGTCACGCAGAACGGCGCCCAGGTCACCGCCCGCAACGTCAGCTACAACGGCTCGGTCGCCACCAACGGCACCGTGTCGTTCGGCTTCAACGGCTCCTCGGGCGCCACCAACCCGGCGCCGACCGGTTTCGCGCTCAACGGTGTCGCCTGCACCGGCGGCACGACGCCGACCACCGGCCCGACGACACCGCCCACCAGCCCGCCCACCAGCCCGCCGACCGGCAGCCTGCCGAGCAGCTTCCGGTGGAGCTCGAGCGACATCCTGATGCAGCCCAAGCCGGACGGCAGCCACCCCGAGGTGGCCATCAAGGACCCGTCCGTCGTCTACTACGGCGGCAGATACCACGTGTTCGCCACCCAGGCGACCGGCACCGGCTGGGGACTGGAGTACCGCTCGTTCACGGACTGGTCCCAGGCCGCCGCGGCGACCCCGTACTTCCTCGACCGGACCCCGATCGGCGGCGGTTACCGCGCCGCGCCGATGGTCTTCTACTTCGCGCCGCAGCGGCTCTGGTATCTGATCTTCCAGAACGGCAACGCCGCGTATTCCACCAATCCCGACATCGCCAACCCGGCCGGGTGGAGCGCACCGCGGAACTTCTTCTCCGCCGTGCCGCCGATCGTCGAGGCGAACAAGGGCAACGGCTCCTGGCTCGATTTCACCATGGCCTGCGACGCGGCGAACTGTTACCTGTACTCCGCCGACGACAACGGCCACATCTACCGCTCACAGACCAGCATGGCGAACTTCCCGAACGGCATGGGCAACACCGTGATCATGCTGTCGGACGCCAATCCGTACGCGCTGTTCGAGGCCCCGCAGGTCTACAAGATCGCCGGGCGGAGCCAGTACCTGCTCATCGTCGAGGCCATCGGCGGCAGCGGCCGCTACTTCCGGTCCTGGACCGCCACCAGCCTCAACGGATCCTGGACCCCGCTGGCCGCCTCGGAGAGCAACTCCTTCGCCGGCAACAGCAACGTCACCTTCCCCAGCTCGGCGAAGTGGAGCCAGGGCGTCAGCCACGGCGAGCTCATCCGCACCGGCTACGACCAGAACCTCGAACTCAGCCCCTGCAACCTGCGGTTCCTCTACCAGGGCCTGGCCCCCGGCGCCGGCGGTGACTACGGCCGGCTGCCGTACAAGCTCGGCCTGCTCACCCAGACCAACTCCACCTGCTGACCCGCCGGCACAGAAAGGCACACCCCTCATGATTCCCCGATCCCTCCCTCGGCAGCGCCGCACGCTGCTGCTCTCGGCCGCGGCCGCCGGTGTTGTGCTCGCCGCCAGCGTCGCCGTTGTCGGCACCGCCGAGGCCGCCAGCGCCCTGGGCGCCTCCGCGGCGCAGACCGGCCGCTACTTCGGTGCGGCGATCGCGGCCGGCAAGCTCGGCGACGCGACCTACACCAGGATCCTGACCACCGAGTTCAACTCCGTGACCCCCGAGAACGAGATGAAGTGGGACGCCACCGAGCCCTCCCAGGGCCGGTTCACCTACACCAACGGCGACCGCATCCTCAACCAGGGCAGCTCCATGGGCGCCAAGGTCCGCGGCCACGCCCTGCTCTGGCACGCCCAGCAACCCGGCTGGGCCCAGGCGCTGTCCGGCACCGCCCTGCGCAACGCCGCCATCAACCACGTCACCCAGGTCGCCACCCACTACAAAGGCAAGATCTACGCCTGGGACGTGGTCAACGAGGCCTTCGCCGACGGCGGCTCCGGCGGCCGGCGTGACTCCAACCTGCAACGCACCGGCAACGACTGGATCGAGGCCGCGTTCCGCGCCGCCCGCGCCGCCGACCCGGCCGCGAAACTCTGCTACAACGACTACAACACCGACGGCATCAACGCGAAATCAACCGGCATCTACAACATGGTCCGCGACTTCAAGTCCCGCGGGGTGCCGATCGACTGCGTCGGCCTGCAATCACACCTGGGCACCACCATCGACTCCACCTACCAGGCCAACATCCAGCGCTTCGCCGACCTCGGCGTCGATGTCCAGATCACCGAGCTCGACATCGAACAGGGCGGCAACCAGGCGAACATCTACAGCACCGTCACCAAGGCCTGCATGGCCGTGTCCCGCTGCACCGGCATCACCGTCTGGGGCATCCGCGACACCGACTCCTGGCGCACCGGCGCCAACCCCCTGCTGTTCGACGGCTCCGGCAACAAGAAAGCCGCCTACACCTCGGTGCTCAACGCCCTCAACGCCGGCGGCACCACCAACCCGCCCACCACACCGCCGGTGACCCCGCCGGCCAGCTCGTCGACCCCGCCGCCGACCGGCTCCGGCTGCACCGCCGCCGTCTCGCTGAACAGCTGGACCGGCGGCTACGTCGCCACGGTGAAGGTCACGGCCGGATCGTCCGCGGTCAACGGCTGGACCGTCAGCGTGACACTGCCGTCCGGCAGCGCCATCACCGGCGCCTGGAGTGCGACCAACACCGGCACCACCGGCGCGGTCAGCTTCCGCAACGTCGGCTACAACGGCCAGATCGCCGCCGGGGCCAGCACCGAGTTCGGCTTCCAGGGCACCGGGACCGGCCCCACCGCCACCACCGGCTGCCGCGTCGGCTGAGCTGACGCCCGTACCGGAACCGCCGGCCCGGATGATCCGGGCCGGCGGTTCACCGTGGGGTTCACCGACCTGCGCCCGCGCCGGCCGGGTCTTTGGTCCGGGACGGACGAGCACCTTGCTCGATGCGCGGCGCGGTGATCGGGGCGAGCCTGGCGGTATGAGCGATCACGGCAGGACCGCGGCCACTCCCGACGACGCCAGGGCGCTGGCACAGCTGACGCGGTCGGTGCGGGCACGGTGCCCCGGCGTTCCCGACGAGGCGATCACCGAACGGGCGCACCACGTCTACCAGCGATACGCCCGGGCGAAGGTCAGGGAGTTCGTGCCGCTGCTGGTGGAGCGGGAACTGGTCGCCGAGTTCCGGGCCGCGCGAATCCCCCGGATCGCGCCGTAAGAACCGCTCTCATGACGCCGATCATCGACAAAGACGGGCCGCATCCGCGGCCACCGCCAGCAGCGCAAATCCCAATGGCGGGGGCGCCATCAGCGGCAGCGGGGCCCTCTGTGTCAGCGTACGAGCCGGTTGTGGAGAACCAGGAGGGCCGCGACTGCGTTCGCCGACCTGATTTCGCCAGCCGTCACCATGTCGGGAATCCGAGCAAGCGGAATCCACTCGCGTTTCTCTGATTCGAAGTAGTCCTCGGGCTCGCCCACCCACTGGGCGCCTCGCGACCAGTAAACATGGTGTTGCGCATCGGAAAGTCCGTTGGTCGGCTCCACGGTAATGAGGTGTTCCAGCTGGTTGGGGCGCCAACCGGTCTCCTCAACCATCTCACGGGCGGCAGCCTGTGCAACCGTCTCGTCGGCTTCAACGACGCCAGCTGGCAGCTCCCAACCCCAGGTGTCGGTGATGAACCGGTGCCGCCACAGCAGCAAGACTTCGTTGTGCGGGTTCACGGCGGCACACAGCGCGACAGGCCGCTGACGTATGAGGAAGTGGTCGAGATGCTTGCCGTTGGGCAGCTCCACGTCGGCAAGGTTCACCGTCAACCATCTGTTCTCGTAGACGGTGTGCTCTGTAAGGTTCTTCCACCGCATGTGCTGTTCAACCACCTGGATCTGCCGGTTCGGTCGTGGACAGGCTACAGCGGGATGGACAACATCTGGTCGATCCGGACTGCCGCTTCAATCGCGACCGCGTTGCCGGTGCGCAACAGACGATTCCGTAGGTTCTCAAATCGGTCACGAAGACGATGCGATTCCATGCCGGTGGCGAGGTCGACCATACGCATGGCCGTCGTCGCCGCCTGTTCGGCCTCTCCCCGATTGAGATCTACAGTTGTCAGTGTCGCCATCCGATGGATTCTGCCGCGGGCGTGGGCAGGCGTCCGCACGGCCTCCGCCGCATACTCCCTGGCCGGCGCGAGTTCACCCAGGCTGTTGAGGGCTTCCGCAAGTTGCGCTTGAACAAGGCCTGGCTGCATGTAGCCAGTTTCTGGTGGTTCATTTTCGCGACGAATGTCACTCGCAGCTTGTTCGGCCAGCACGATGCACCGGCGAGCGTCCGAGGTTGCCGCCATCCCGGCGTAGGCGTTGGCCCGCATTACGAACAGATCGGCCCTCAGCGCAGGAGAAATATGCGGTCCGGCCGTTCGCAGACCCGCTTCAGCGAACGCTATTGCTTGGCGGTGATGGTCTAGGAATATGGCCTGATTCACCAACAGCGCAATGACGTAACCACCAAAGCCGTGATCCCCGGATGCCTTCGCCATTCGGAGTGCCTGGTGAAAATACCTCTGCGCCAAGCCTTGCGCGTCGGAGTCGTAGGCGCAGATGCCTGCCACCGCCGCGAGTCCACCAGTGGCGCGGAAGAGGCTGCGGCCTACCTGGTCGCTGTATGAGCCGCGGAATAGCGGGGTGGTGTGCTCGTTGAGAAAGCCAACCACACGGGCCCAGGTGGCAACTCCGCCCACCTGACGGTACATCGCCTCGTACCGGGTTCGCTCAGGCCACGGCCGACAGCCGACGACGGTGGAACAGCCGGTGCACCGGCACCGCCACGCCGAGGAGCCATCCGGCTCGCACCGGCAGACAGAAAAGGCGCGGATCCCGGGTAGGCGTGCCATGACGTCGGCCGTCGACGGCACGTTCGGCAACGGCGGCAAGGCGACCGGCACCTTCACCCCGAAGCGGTTCGCCGCCCGGAACGGCGCGATCGTCGCCATCGGCACGCTGCACAGCGTGCTGACCGACGCGGCGGCCTGAACGCGCCGCTCGCGCAGATCGTCCTGCTGCTGAACGCCATCCTGGCGCTGCTGAGCGTGTGACCCCTACCGGCCGGCCGGTCCCTCGCTCGGGCGAGGGGCCGGCCGCCAGGGGTCAGGGCAGGATCTCGACGTACCCGTCGGTGCCGTGCACCCGGATGCGCTGCCCGTCCCGGATCAGCCGGGTCGCCTGCTCCACGCCCACCACCGCGGGCAACCCGTACTCCCGGGCGATCACCGCGCCGTGGGTCATCAGGCCGCCCACCTCGGTCACCAGGCCGGCGATTGCCACGAACAGCGGCGACCAGCTCGGATCGGTGAACGCCGTGACCAGGATGTCGCCCGCCGCCAGGTCGGCCCCCGCCAGGTCCAGGATCACCCGGGCCCGCCCCTCGACGGTCCCGGCGGAGACCGGCAGCCCGACCAGCGCGCCGGCCGGCACGTCGTCGCGCCGGTACGCCCCGTTGACAGCCTCGCCGTCCGAGGTGAGCACCCGGGGCGGGGTGAGCGCCTGGTACGACCTGAACTCGTCCTTGCGCCGCCGGATGAGCCGCTCGTCCGCCCGGTGCGTGCGCACGACCTCGTGGAGCTCCGGGAAGGTGAGGTAGAAGATGTCCTCCCGTTCGGCGAGCACACCGGCCCGCACCAGGCGCTCGGCCTCAGCCAGCATGGCCTGCTTGTAGACGAAGTAGCGGCTGACGATGTTGTACTTCGGGTACTCCCGGTACCCGATGAAGGTGCGGACCCGGTTGATCATCCGCTTGGCCTCGTCGGCCTTCGGCTGCCCGTCCGGCAGCGCACGCAGGCGGGACAGCACCTCCTGTTCCTTGCTCAGCGCCCGCTGCCGCCCCTGCTCGAAGCGCTGCGCGGCGGCGCCCGGCGCGAAGTTGCGGACGTTGTCGAGGATCACGGGTACGAGCGTGGTGGGGCGCTCACGCCAGCGGGGCCTCGTGATGTCGATCTCGCCGACGCAGCGCATGCCGTACCGGTCGAGGTAGGTCTCGATCGCCTCGCGCGCCTCGGCCCCGCCCGGGAGCTTCGGCAGGTCGTCCAGGAAGGTCTCGTCCTGGACGCCGCGCAGGAACGCCACCACCTCCGGATGCGGACGGATCACGTCGGCGACGTCGAGCAGCGCCAGCCCCATCTCCGACGTCACGTTGCCGGGGGCGGAGAGCGTGAGCGTGTCGGCCGCGTTCTTCTCGCCCAGCCACTCCCCCAGCTTGTCGTTGAGCCACCAGGTGGCCTCCATCCCCGCCATGATCACCGGCAGGTTCGCCGGGTCCCGCAGGACTCGCTTGTGCTCCTCGAAGGCCGCCAGCAGGAAGTCGAACAGCGCCGGTCCGGTCCGGGTCCGGATGTCGCGCTCCAGGGCGGCGAGGGACGCCCGGCTGCGCTCGATCAGCCCGGCGACGATGGCCGGATCGGTCTCGATCGGCGCGGGCGGCCCACCCGCCGGCGGACCGGCCGGGCCCGGGTCCGGCAGCGACGGGACAAAATCGCCGCGGTCGAGCACGGTCTGCAGCGCGTCCCTGAACAGCGGATCGCCGCGGCCCACCATCTCCAGGAAGCCGGCCCGGCTCGCGGGCGCGGCCAGAGCCCGGATCGCGTCGACGAACAGCCTGCCGCCGGCCGGGTGCATCGGCGCCATGGCCGTCAGCTGCCAGACGGAGATCCCCAGCGGCTTCATGGCGTCGGTCATCATCTGCTGATGGCCGACCGAGAGGTAAACGTGGTTCTCCCGGTCGCCGCTCTCCGGGACCGGGAACAGCGTGGTGATCGGCCGGCTCTGCACGATCTGGAAGCCGTCCTCGTCCAGGCACCACTCGATGTCCTGCGGCCGGCCGAAGTGCGCCTCGATCCGCCGCCCGAGCTCCACGAGCCGCAGCACCTCCGGATCCGTGAGGGCCGGCTGCCCCTGCCGCCGCGGTTCGACCGCCGCTTCCCGCGTGCCGCCGTCCGGGCGGGCCTGCACGGCCCGCCGCTTGACGGCGATCGTCCTGCCGACGATCTCGCCGTGCCGCACCCGGAAGACGTCCGGGTTCACCAGCCCGGAGACCAGGGCCTCGCCGAGGCCGAACCCCGCGTCCACTGTGGCCACCGTCCGGTTGCCCGTGACCGGGTCGGCGGTGAACAGCACGCCGGCCGCCCGCGGCAGGACCATCCGCTGCACCACGACGGCCATCCGCACCGTACGGTGATCGATGCCGTTACGCCGCCGGTAGATCACCGCCCGCTCGGTGAACAGCGAGGCCCAGCACCGGCTGACGTGCTCGATGATCGCCGCCGGCCCCACCACGTTCAGATAGCTGTCCTGCTGGCCGGCGAA
This sequence comes from Actinoplanes sp. NPDC049599, assembly GCF_044465625.1. NCBI lineage: Bacteria > Bacillati > Actinomycetota > Actinomycetes > Micromonosporales > Micromonosporaceae > Actinoplanes > Actinoplanes sp. NPDC049599. Next base: position 106,651 of record NZ_JBITLX010000006.1, on the reverse strand, counting down.
GGAAGCCGTCGGCAGATCCTCGGCCGTCGCGCTGGACCGCACGGCGCAGGCACTGCCCGCGCCGAGCATCGCGACCGCCCGGGTGATCGAGGCCGCGAGATCGTCCGGCACGGCGACCCCCTCCACGGTACGGCGAACCGCCGCGCTGAGCGTGCGGATCCCCTCCCGGTCGTCCAACCCCTGACGAGCCAGCTGATCAAGCTGATCGTCGAGCGACGGCACCGCCGCCAGCACCCGCCGGAAGGCATCGGTCGTCACACAGAAGCCGGCCGGCACCCGCACGCCGTCGATCCGCATGAGCGCACCCAGCTGCGCACCCTTACCACCGACGAGCGCACCCTGCGTCCCATCGACCTGCCGAAGATCCACCACCTCCCGGCCGCTCACCGCGTCATCCCCGAGCCGGCCCTGATCCGGCGCTCTGCCCGCACGTCGTGCCCCCATATCCGCAGGTTATGGCCTCGGCCGACGATTCTGCGCCACCCACCGGGTCTTGCCGCAAGCCCCCCGGTGCGTTATACGTTAAGAGTGGCAGGGAGCTGACTCCTTGCCCTTCTTTGTCGGCGCCTTTTCGCTCTGTCGGCGGCGAGCTACCCGGTGGGCTTCGTGCGGGTGGCGTGCAGGGATGCCAGGAGTTGCAGCCGGTCCGCGTCGGTGGTTCCCGGTTCGGCCGTGAAGACCAGCAGCACCGGGCCCGGGTTGCCCGGCAGCGGGTACGTGTCCCAGTCCAGGACGATGTCGCCGACCTCGGGGATGCGGAAGGTCTTGGTGCCGCTGACCGATTCGCGGACGTCGTGGCGGGCCCACAGCCGGCGGAACTCGGCGCTGCGGATGGTCAGTTCGCCGACGATCGCGGTGGCGCGGGGGTGGGTGGGGTCGGTGGCAACCGCGGCGCGCATCATGCCGATGTAGTCCAGGGCCTGCCGCTCCCAGTCGGGGCAGCTGCGTTCGCCGGTCAGGGTGTCGTCGAACATCAGCAGGAGCATGTTGAGCCGGTCGGGCGGGTGGGCGCCCGGGTCGCCGAGCAGCGCCTCCGCCATCGGGTTCCAGTCGAGCAGGTCGAGGTGGCGGCCCAGGACGACCGCCGGGGTGTCCATCACCCGCAGCAGCCGCCGGGTGCTGTCCGGCGTCCGTTCCGGGTCGCGGTGCACCCGGGCGGGCATCGGCCGGCGGGCGGCGTGGGCCAGCGTGAACAGGTGGCGGCGTTCCTCGTCGTCGAGGCCGAGGGCGCCGGCGAGCGCGTCCAGGACGTCGTCGGACGGGCGCACCTCGCGGCCCTGCTCCATGCGCTGGTAGTAGTCGGTGCTCAGCCCGGCCAGCAGGGCCAGCTCCTCGCGGCGCAGCCCGGTGACCTTGCGGCGGCCACCCGGTTCCAGGCCCACGTCGTGCGGACGCAGCCGGTTGCGCCGGGCGCGCAGGAAATCGCCGAGCTCACGGGCGTACGGATGAGGGCTGCTCATGGCGCAAGTGTGCCGCGGCCCGGACCACCCCGGGTAGGTCTGCCGGACCTAGGCAACCGGGAACGACCGAGCCGGCCCGGATCGCGCCTAGCGTCAGCGGTCCACGCACCGACACCTCAGGAGCAGCAGATGACCGGATGGACCGCCGACCGCATCCCCGACCAGCGTGGCCGGGTGGCCGTCGTGACCGGCGCGAACTCGGGCCTCGGCCTGGTCACCGCCACCGAGCTGGCCCGCCACGGCGCCCACGTCGTGCTCGCCGTCCGCAACCCCGCCGCGGGCGCGGAGGCCGCCCACCGGATCGGCGGCGACGTCGAGGTGCGCGAGCTCGACCTGGCCTCGCTCGGCTCCGTGCGGGCCTTCGCGGCGAAGCTGGCCGCCGACCACCCGGCGCTCGACCTGCTGGTCAACAACGCCGGGGTGGTGCTGCTCGGCCCGCGCCGCACCTCCGCCGACGGTCACGAGCTGCAGCTCGCCACGAACCTGCTGGGCCACTTCGCGCTGACCGGGCTGCTGCTCGGCGCCCTCGCCGCGGCGCCCGCGGCCCGGGTGGTCAGCCTCAGCTCGATCACCCACAAGAACGCGCACCTGGACTTCGACGACCTGATGTTCGAACGTGACTACCGGGCGCCCGCCGCGTACGGCCGGTCCAAACTCGCCACCACGGTCTTCGGCGTCGAGCTGGACCGCCGCCTGCGCGCCGCCGGGTCGCCGGTCGTCAGCACGCTGGCCCACCCCGGCCTCACCCGCACCAACCTGACCCCGCGGGCCTGGGAGCACCGGGGCCGGGCCGGGCGGCTGATCGCCCGGCTGGGCCTGCTGGCCACCCAGCCGGTGGAGCAGGGCACGCTGCCGCAGTTGCGCGCCGCGACCGACCCCGGGGTGCGGGGCGGCCAGTTCTTCGGCCCGGCCGGGCTCTGGGAGACCCGGGGCCCGGTGACCGAGGCCCGGCTGAGCCGGGAGGCCACCGACCCGGCGGTGGGGCGGCGGCTGTGGTCGGCGGCCCAGGAACTGACCGGCGTCAGCTACCTCTGAGGCGTGGCCACCGCGTGGACCTGGAGGTAGTGCCTGATGCCCAGGCGCTGCCACACCCGGCGGCGGCTGCGGCGCACCAGCGGCAGCGCGTACCCGGCGTCGACCACCCGTGGGTCGTCGAGTGTGTACCGCCGGCCGTGGACCTCGATCGACGCCCGGCCGGCCGCGCGGATGTTGCGCAGCCAGTCCACGTCGTCGCCGTACGGCAGCGGGATCACGAAGCCGCCGCCGACCGGCTCCGCGACCACCGGTGTCGTGTACGGGCGGCCGGAGCGGCGCCCGACGTGGTGCAGGGCGGCGGCGTACCAGTACCGGCGCCCGGCCACCAGCAGCATCACCGGGTTGAGAAACCTCTTGTTGAAGCGCCGCACCGCGTCCCGGCGTTGCGGGACTTCTCGCCCCGGCTCGATGAAGTCCCGCACCGCCGTCATCACCGCGGCGGTCTGTTCGTCGTGCGGGTTGTGTCCCGCGTGCTCGATGATCTCGAGCCGGGCGCCGGGGATGCCGCTCGCGAGCTGGGCCTGGTGCTCGGGCGGGAACACGAAGTCGTCGCGCCCGGCCATGACCAGGGTCGGCACCGTGATCTCCTTGAGCCGGTCCATCACGGTCCAGTCCTTGGTGAGCCGCCGGAAGCCGAAGATGTGCGCCTGCGGGCGGGCCTTGAACCGGCGCTCCGCGAACGCCGTGCGCAGGGCCGCGAACCCGTTCGTGTGCGGGTCGTAGGCGCTGCCGAGCCGGATCAGGGTCGGGAAGAACTCCCACGGTGCGGTGCGCCCGCTGAACCAGCGCCGGGCCAGCTCGACCTTGCCGGCCGGGAACCCGCGCCGGGCCAGCAGCCGCGGCGCGTTCTCCCGCTCCCACCAACTGTCGCCGCCGGTGTCGAGCAGGATGAGGTGGGAGACGCTGTCCGGGTAGCGCAGCGCGTACTCCAGCGCCACCTTGCCCCCGAACGAGTGGCCGAGCACCGCCCACCGGGAGAACCCGAGCCGGGTCCGCAGCGCTTCGGCGTCGGCCGTCAGGTTGTCCCAGGTCATCGAGGTCACCGGAACGTCCGCCGACCGGCCGTTGCAGCGATGGTCGTAGAAGACCACGGTGAAGCTGTCGGACAACTGGCGGAACGGCAGCAGGGTCCAGTGATCCGCCCCGGGGCCGCCGTGCATCAGCAGGAGCGGATAACCGTCCCCGACGACCTCGACGAACAGCTCAACGTCCCGTACCGCGATTGTTGTCATCTCGGTGCCTCCTCTGCTGACCCGGGACGGCGTCCGGCGCGGGAACGGTGATCACCGCCGCCGGTCACGGGTGGCGGGAACCAGCACCAGGACCCCGGCCAGGATGATGACCAGCGGCCAGATCAGGGTCGCGTCGAACCACGGCACCAGCAGGCGCAGCAACAGCACGCCGCCGAGCGCGATCAGCAGCAGACCGAGGTACCAGGACAGCGGATCCGTCGCGGACCGGGGCGGCGCCGGCTCCGGCTCGCCGGTGCCGTCCGGGATCACGATCCAGGCGATCACGTACGCCAGCACGCCGGCCCCGCTCGCCAGCACGAGTGCGATCGCGGCGATCCGCAGCAGCACCGGGTCGACGTCGAAGTACCGGCCCAGCCCGCCGCAGACGCCACCGAGCACGCGGTCGCCGCGGCTGCGGCGCAGCCGTCGCACCGGGTGGTCCGGCGACGCCGGGTCCGTGGGCGGGTTCTGACCGGTGATGGATGGCGTTGACATGACAGACACCTCCCACCGTCAACGCTGCCCATCCACGGCGCGGCGGGCCAGGGTCCGAAGCCCTGGCCGTTGCGGGCCACCGGCCCGGTGTCACCGCGCAGCCCGCCGCCGCTATTCCTCCAGGATCATCTTCAGGTCGGCGAGGCGCCGGACCAGCCGCGGTCGCATTCCCCGAGCGAGGACAGGGCTCAGCCACCGCGCGAACAAGCGTGGCCGCACGGTCTCGCGGTGGTGCAGGACGCTGCCGTCCGCCGCCGCCTCGATGTCATACGTCAGGTGCCCGGTGAACCACCGGCTGCGGAAGTCCATCCCGAGCCGGTACGGCTCGTTCACCTCGGACACGACGCTCTCGACGTACAGCCGGCAATGCGGCGCGACCGCGACCCACTCGTGCCAGCGCGTGCCGACCGCCGTCGGCCCGAGCGGCTCCTTGACCATCCGAACCGTGGCGTTCCGCGGAATCGGCTCGCTGTCCTGGATGTCGGCGAGCACCGCGAACACCGCCGCCGGTGGGCGCCGAATCGACACCGACAGATCGAAGGTCGCCATCACTCCACGACCCGCAGGGTGGAGGGGATGTCCATCCGACGGGTGCGGCGCAGGGTGAACAGGGGCGCGATGGTGACAGTGAGGACACCGAGGGCGAGCGCTTCCAGCACGGTCCGCGCGGACAACGTCGCGCTGACGCCGATCTCCGGCAGCACCGACGGGATGGTGGTGGCGGTCATCCAGCGCAGGATCAGGTATCCGCCGAGCACGCCGATCGCGGTGCCGACCCCGCCGACCAGCACGGTCTCGACGGTTGTCATGCCGAGCACGGTGCGCGGCGGCAGCCCGAACGCGAGCATGGTCGCGTGCTCGCGGGCCCGTTCGTCCACGCTGATCGTGGCCGTGTTGAAGGCGATCAGCAGGGCCAGCAGCAGGGTGACCGCGGCGGCGACCTGGAGGATGCCGACGAACTCGTCGAGGCTGGCCTGCATGCCCTCGGTGGCGGCCCGGGCCGTCTGGGCGGAGGCGACGTGCGGCACGGCCAGCAGCGCCCGCCGTACCGTGGTCGGGTCGGTCCCGGCCGCGGGCGTGACGGTCAGCAGGTTGGTCGTGCCGGCGAGGCCGATGCCGGCCGCGGTGTCCTGGTCGAGGTACGCGAGCATCCGCAGCGGATTGGCGTGGATGCCGGCGACCCGCATCGGGGTCCGGACGGTACGCAGGCCGGTGCCGGCCGCCACGGGGTGCTCGACGGTGATGGTGTCACCGACCGTGACGCCGAGGTCCCGCGCGGCCTTGTCGGCCAGCATGATCCCGCCGGCGCCCGTGCCGTCGGTGAGCGTGGGCGTCCAGCGGGCCCGGCCGGCGAGGACCTCGACCAGGAGGTCGACGTGGCGCTGACCGGCGCGGGCCGCGCCGGTGGTGAGGAGTCCCGGGTCGACGGACGCCACCTGCGGCAGGCTCGCGACCCGGCGCAGGACGTCGCCGTCGAGCGGCTGGAAGGTGTCCAGGGTGACCGCGACCCGGTCCGGCGCGGCGTGCCCGAGTTCCCGTTCGGCCCGGTCGAGGGTGCCGCGGAAGGTGTCGAGGAAGCCGAACACGGTGACCAGCGTGGTGATCGCCGCGGCGATCCCGAACGCGGTCAGCATGCTGCGGCGCGGGGTCCGCAGCACGTTGCGCAGCGGGATCTGGTGGTAGCCCGGCCCCGGCAACCGCACCCGGCGCAGCAGCGGCACCGGGCCGCCACCGCGAGCGGCGAGATGGCCGACCCGGATCGCCGCCACGGGCTGGACCCGCAGGGCCCGCCAGATCGGCCAGGTCACCGCCACGAAGGGCAGGGCGAAGCCGAGCGCCGCCGCCTGGGCGAACACGTCCAGCTGCAGCGGGGTCCGCCAGATCGGCAGCGGGATCATGTCGGTGAACAGCGACCGCAGCGGGATGCCGATCGCCCAGCCGACGAGCACGCCCAGCCCCGCGCCCAGCAGCGCCACCTGGGCGCCGAACAGCAGCGGCCGGACCGCCAGCAGCCGCGACGGCACGCCGAGGGCCATGCCGATGCCGATCTCCCGCCGCTGGGCCTCCACGATCCGGGTGGTGAGGTTCAGCGCGGCCAGCGCGGCACCGAGCAGGACGAGCAGGGCGATCACCCGCCACAGCTTGGCGTCGCCGTTGATGTCCTCGTAGAGGATGCGATAGGAGTCGATGTCCTCGCGGGTGGTGACGGTGGCAGCGAGCGGGGGCCGCGCCGAGTCCAGGGCCTGACGCAGCTCGGCGGCGAGGGCGTCGCGGTCGGCGCCGGGTCGCAGCGTCAGCACCATGTCGTTGACCTGGCCCGGCGCGCCGGTCGCCCGCTGGACGGTGGGCAGGGAGGCGAACAGCACGCCGTACGACTTCTGGCTCAGGAAGGGGGTGCCGCCGCCCTGGGCCCCGGTGATCAGGAAGTACTCCGGGGACTGCCCCTGCCCCACCACGGTCAGCCGGGCGCCGCCGGAGACGGTCACCTCGGTCGGGAGCGGAAGGCGGTTCTTGCGGGCGAAGGCCGTCTCGGCCACGACCTGCGGCTCGCCGTCGTCGGCCGGGCCGAGGGCGCGACCCGCGGTGATCCACACGCCGTCCACCTCAGGCCCCGGCCGGAGGTCCGTGCCGACGAGCTCACCGGTCACCAGCAGGCCGGCCGGGCCGGCGATCTGGGTGGGGACCATGAGACGTTCCCGCACCGCCGCGACGTCGCCGGCCTGGTCGAGGCCACGCACCAGCGCGGCGAGCCGGCCCTGCCCGGTCCGGCTGCCCTGCGGCAGGGCCACGCGCAGGTCGTGAGTGTGCAGCACGGCGAAGCTGGCGTCGTTGGACTGGGTGCGCCACGCCGAGGTGCCCAGGAGCCCGCCGTACGTGCCGGTGCCCAGCGCGATGACGAGCGCGATCGCGGCGACCAGCGGCCAGCGGCGGCGCAGGTCCCGCCAGGACCACCGCATCCAAAACCTGAACCGGCCCACGGCACCCCACCTACCAGTGCAGCTCGGCCAGGGCGGCCCGGCCGCCCACCGGCGGCCCGTCCGCGACGATGTGCCCGCTGGACAGCTCGATCACCCGGTCGGCGACCCGGGAGATCTCCCGGTTGTGCGTCACCACCACGACGGTCCGGCCGGCTTCGGCCTGGGCCCGCAGCAACTCGAGAATCTGCACGCCGGTGCGGAAGTCCAGCTCGCCGGTCGGCTCGTCGGCCAGCAGGATGGGATTGCCGGTGGCCAGCGCCCGGGCGATCGCCACCCGCTGCTGCTCCCCACCGGACAGCTGGTGCGGGAAATGCCGGGCTCGTCCGCCGAGGCCGACCTGCTCCAGCACCTCCGCCGCCACCCGCTCGGGCCGTGCGCGCCCGGCCACGTCCGCGCCGAACTGGACGTTCTCCAGGGCGGTCAACCCGGGGAACAGGTTGAAGCTCTGGAACACGAAGCTGACCGTACGGCGGCGGATCCGGGCCCGCTCCGCGCGTGTGGACGCCGTGAGGTCGGTCCCGGCCAGGCGGATCGTTCCCGACGTCGGAGCGTCCAGCGCGCCGACGAGGTTCAGCAGCGTGGTCTTGCCCGACCCGGACGGCCCGAGCACGACCAGGAACGCCGCCTCGTCGACGTGCAGGTTCACCTCATCGAGCGCCCGCACCACGCCGCCGCCCACGGAGAAGTGCCGGCACACGTCATCGAGGTCGATCCGTCTTCCCTCGGCACCGGCACGCGCGTCCACGACAGGCCCGGACTGCTTCGGCATCGCGTTCATCGTCGGCATCCCCCAGCCGGTCCTATGTGGTCACTGTCGCCGGCGTGGCGGTCAGCAGGTGAGCGCGCAGGAAGGCCAGCTGCTCGTCGCTGATCCGGTCGAAGGCCGGCGGCAGGTAGACGTCGAAATGGCCGAGCGGGTAGTGCCGGATGTCAGCCGACGGCGCCCGGGCCGCCACCCGGGCAGCGAAGACACTGGACGCCTGCAGGTCGCGGTCGGCCAGGCACATCAGCAACGGCATCGTCAGCCGCTCGGCGGTGCCCGGGACGTACCTGGGCAGGGCGAAGACGAACCGCGGCGCGAGCGCGTTGCGCCAGCCGGTCGCCTCACCACCGAGCGCCTCGAACGTCGCCAGCGCGTCCGGCTCGGTGAAGACGGCCACCCGCCCGGGCGGGCCGACGACCGGGACCAGATACGGCGCCTCGCCACGCCGGGCCCGCCGGACGTCGCGCAGCGCCGCCGCAGTGAACTGCAGCGTTCGTGCGGTGACCTCGCGGTTCAGCCGTTGGCGCAGCGTCCGCCCGCGGTGCATCCCGTCGACCAGGGGCACCTGGGACACCACCGCGGCGATCGCCGGGTCGGCCGCACCGACCGCCAGCACGTGGCCGCCGCTCAACGACGTGCCCCACAGGGCGACTCGTCGCGGGTCCATCTCCGCGAGGCCGCGGACGTGGCGGATCGCGGCGTGGTAGTCGTCGCGTTGCGCCGCCACGTCGATGACCTGCCGGGGCTCGCCTTCGCTGCCGCCGAAACCGCGGTAGTCGAAGACCAGTGCGGCGATCCCACCCGCGGCGAACTTCTCGGCGTATCGCGGCAGGCCCAGCCGCTTCGTGCCGCTGCCGCCGTGACCCATCACCACGCACGGCGCCGGCCCGGTCCGCCCGGCGGGCAGGTAGAGGTCGGCGGCACAGCGCACCCCACCGGATGCGAAGAACGTCTCCCGCGAGGTGATCATGACCAGCTCCTTCGGCGCCTCGCCCGGGCCGCACGACGACGGCAGCCGACCGGCTCGCGCATCCGTCGCGGCCCCGATGCCCGCATCGTGCTGCCGTCACGAGGTGCTGGGCAAGGGGCGAAAGCCCTTACTCCGCCGGACCCGGCGGATGGATCCCCGCGGCGCCGGCACTTCTCGCCGACCAGCGGGAAAGCCTTTTCCTGTCATTGACTTTGAGACGATTCAAAGTTAGCTTCGTCAATGTCTTAACCGCATCGTCATGGGGCAGGTACTCCGGTGCAACGACCCGTTGATCCGCGCGCCACCGCCCCGCCGCACCCGGGCCGGCGATGACCGCACCGGCCTGGTCGAGCAGGGTGTACGAGGCGGCCGACGAGGTGTTCCGGGCGGCCGAGCTCACTCTGCTCTGGACGGTGTTCACCCTGGCGGGCGGTGTGCTCGCCGGGATCGGCCCGGCCACCCTCGCGGCGTACACCGTCGCCCGGCGGCACGCCTCCGGTGAGGCGTTCCGGGTCTGGCCCGCGTTCCTGGCCGCCTACCGGCGGGAGTTCGGCCGCGGCTCCGTGCTCGTCCTCCCGCTCACCGGGGCGGCAGTCCTGCTGGTCACCAACTACTTCTTCTTCGCCGCCATGGGATCGGCGGGCACGGTCCCCCGGTTGACCACCCTCGCCGCCCTGGCCGCGCTGGCCCTGATCGCGATCTATCTGCTGCCCATGGCGGTGCACTACGACCTGCGGAACCGTGCCTACCTTCCGAAGGCCTCGCTGTTCGCGCTGACCCGCCCGGCTCCGTCCGTCCTGCTGCTGTTCGTCCTGGCCGCGACCGCGTTCACCGTCGCGGCCTACCCCTTCCTGGCGGTGGCTGCCGTCGGCGGGTGGATCCAGCTCAACACGTGGCTCTGTCTGCGCCTGTTCGCCGAGAACGAGGCGCGTCTCCGAGCGAAAGGACTCCGATGAGGACACCGACCCGGCGCCGCCGGTTGCTGGCCGCCGTACTCGCTCTGACCACCGCCGTGACCGTCTCCGCCTGCGGTGACGACGCGGAGGAGGGCGCCCTCGACAAGATCAGGGTGATGTCGCGCCTGTTCGGCACCGCGCCGGACGCCAACGGCGAACTGCAGCAGGCCATCGAGAAGCTGATCGGCAAGAAGCTCGACATCAGCTGGGTGCCGAACGCGGACTACAACGACAAGCTCAACGTCACGCTCGCGTCGAACACCATCCCGGACGTCATGGTGGTGGACGAGAAGAGCCCGTCGTTCGTCCGGGCCGCCGAGGCCGGCGCCTTCTGGGACCTGACCGGCAAGCTGGACCAGTACCCGAACCTCAAGCCGCTCGACGAGCGGACCGCCCGCAACTCGTCGGTCAACGGCAAGACGTACGGCATCTACCGGATCCGGCCGACGCTGCGGTCGGCCGTGCTGATCCGCAAGGACTGGCTGGCAAAGGTCGGCCTGCCCCTGCCGGAATCGGTCGACGACCTGTACCGGATCGGCAAGGCGTTCGCCGATCAGGACCCCGACGGCAACGGCAAGAAGGACACGTACGGCCTGGTCATCCCGAAATGGCCCGGCAACTACGCCAGCTCCAGCCCGTACGACGCGGTCGAGACGTGGTTCGGCGCGCCCAACGGCTGGGGTGACCGCGACGGCAAGCTCGTGCCCGGCTTCGCCACCGAGGAGTTCTACCAGGCCAACCGGTGGCTCCGGCAGTGGGTCGACCAGGGCCTGGTGAACCGGGACTTCACCACGCTGGACAGCGCCAACTGGAACGACCCCTTCGTCCAGGGCAAGGGCGGCATCATCATCGACGTCAACGTCCGCGGCACCGAGCTGGCCGGCCGGTTCAAGCAGGCCGATCCGAAGGACTTCGACAAGGTGGCCATGGTCGGCAACCTCAAGCGCTCCGACGGCCGGAAGTTCTCCCTGCCGTTCACCGGATACAACAACGTGCTGGCCATCTCCAAGCAGCGCATCCGCACCGAGGAGCAACTGGCCGACGTCCTGCGGACCCTGGACAAGCTCCAGTCGCCGGAGGGCTCGGCGCTGCTGACCAACGGCGTCGCGGGCCGCAACTACCGGCTGGAGAACGGGTTCGCCGTCCTGATCAACCAGGACGACCCGGCGGTCAAGGTGCTGCAGAACGACGTGGACAAGGCGTTCATCCAGCTCGGCACCCGGGCCAGCATCGGCCTGGGCCAGTACCCGACGAAGTTCCCGGACCCGGTGCAGCAGAAGCTGTTCGACCAGCGGGAGCCGCTGATGCAGGAGGACCTCAAGACCGCGGTGTTCAACCCGGCGCTGCCGGTGATCGCGCCGACCGCCGTGGAGAAGGGCCAGACGCTCGACCTGATCATCCCGGACGCGCGGATCAAGTTCCTGTCCGGCCAGCTCACCGAGCAGCAGCTGCGCGCCGAGGTCAAACGCTGGTACGACAGCGGCGGCACCCAGGTGGCCCAGGAGGTCAACGACCTGGTCGCCAAGGTCGGCAAGTAACGGTGGCGACCGAGCTGGCGCCCGGCGTGGCACCGGACACTCCGAAGCCCACCCCGCCCCCGGCGCCCCGCCCCGCCCGGGGGCGTCCGGCCCGCCGCCTCGCACTGCTGCTGCGGCACCGCTGGCTGTACCTGATGCTGCTGCCGGGCCTGGTCTACTTCCTGGTCTTCCGCTACTGGCCGATGTACGGCCTGAGCATCGCCTTCCAGGACTACGTGCCGTTCCTCGGCTACTCCGGCAGCCCGTGGGTCGGGCTCAAGCACTTCGAGGCGCTGGTCACCGGCCCCGACCTCGGCCGGCTGCTGGCGAACACGCTGATCCTGGCGCTGCTCACCGTGGTGTTCGTCTTCCCGGCGCCGATCGTGGTGGCGTTGCTGCTCAACGAGCTGCGCGTCCGGGTGCTCCGGCGCTCGATCCAGTCGCTGATCTACATCCCGCACTTCCTGTCCTGGACGATCGTGGCGTCGCTGACCTACCTGCTGTTCTCGGCGGACTTCGGCGTGCTCGCCAACGCCCTGCACGCCATCGTCGGCGGGCAGCGCGCGGACTACGTGGCGCAGGAGCAGTGGTTCCGGCCGATCATCATTCTGCAGCTGCTGTGGAAGCAGACCGGCTGGGGCACGATCATCTACCTGGCCGCACTGGCCAGCGTGGACACCCAGCTGTACGAGGCGGCCCGGGTCGACGGCGCCGGGCGGGCGCGCCAGCTCTGGCACATCACGCTGCCGGCAATCCGGCCGGCCATCGTGGTGATGGCCATCCTGACCTCGGGCAACCTGCTGGATTCCGGGTTCGAGCAGATCTGGCTGATGACGACCTCGCTCAACCGCCCGGTGGCGGAGGTCTTCGACACGTACGTGTACTACATCGGCATCACCCAGGGTGCCTTCAGCTACTCCACCGCGCTCGGCCTGTTCAAGGGCGTGATCGGGGTGGTGCTGATCGTCGGCTCGAACTGGCTGGCCAAGCGCCTCGGCCAGCGCGGCCTGTACTGAGGGGACGGGGATGGCACTCCTGAGGACCCGCGCGGTGCGGCACTACGACTCGTTCGGCAGCCGGGTCTTCGACGTGCTGAACGTCGTGCTGTTGCTGGCGCTCGCGGCCGTGACCATCCTGCCGCTGCTCTACATCCTGGCGGGGTCGTTCGCCACCGAGTCCGAGATCGACACCCGGCCGTTCTTCCTCTGGCCGGAGCAGGTCGCCACCGACGCGTACGAGTTCATGTTCGCGACCGACACCTTCGTCCGCGCGCTGCTCACCACCGTGGGCGTGACCCTGGTCGGCACGCTGGTCCAGGTGGGGCTCACCCTCACCATGGCGTACCCGCTGGCGAAGCGGCAGCTGCCCGGCCGGGTGCTGATCCTCAACCTGATCATCTTCACGCTGGTGTTCAGCGGCGGCATGATCCCGACGTACCTGGTGGTGCGCAGCCTCGGCCTGCTGGACAGCTACTGGGCGCTGATCCTGCCGCTGGCCGTCAACCCGTTCTACCTGCTCATCGTCAAGAGCTTCTTCCAGGAGCTGCCGGAGGCGCTGGAGGAGGCGGCCCGGATCGACGGCTGCAACGAGCTGGGCGTGTTCCGGCGGATCGTGCTGCCGCTGTCGAAGCCGGTCATCGCGACGTTCTCGCTGTTCTACGCGGTCGGCATCTGGAACGACTACATGTCGCCGCTGCTCTACATCAACGACGAACGCAAGTGGACGCTGCAGGTGCTGGTCCGCCAGCTCACCGCGCCGAACGCCGACTCGGCGAACATGCTCGGCCAGCAGTCCACGGTGTTCTTCCCCGAGCAGGGCCTGAAGTTCGCGGTCATCGTGCTCGCGACGTTGCCGATCCTGCTGGTCTACCCCTTCCTGCAGAAACACTTCGCGAAGGGCGTGCTGATCGGATCGGTGAAGGAATGACCGTCTGCCGACTCCTTGGAGGTCACCGACCGTGGAACCGATAGCCCGACGCCGGGTGCTGGCCGGCCTCGCCGCCGCCCCGCTGTCCTCGCTCGTCCCGAACCTGGTCTCCCCGGCCGCCGCGGCCGCCGGGCGCCGTGCCGCGGTTCCCGAGGTGCGGCTGACCTGGCTGGAGGGCCGGCCCGGCGCGGCGGCCACGTCGACGTTGGGCACGCCGTGGCCGCAGGGCGCCGTACCGGGCGATCAGTCGTTCCAGCTCACCGCGGCGGACGGCAGCGCGGTGCCGGTGCAGAGCCGGCCGCTGGCGTACTGGCCCGACGGGACTCTCAAGTGGAGCGGACACGCCGTCGCCGCGGAGGAGCCCGCGGACTCGTACACGCTCACGGCCGGCGCTCCCGCCGTGCCGGCGAATCCGGTCGTGGTCACCGACCGGCAACGCCATATCGACATCAGCACCGGCGTTATCCGGGTCCGGATCCGCAAGAGCGGCCGGGAGCTGATCAGCCACATCTGGCGCGGGGACGTGGAGATCGCCCGGAACGGCGTGCTGGTCAATCTCCGGCAGGAACGCATCGAGGAGGACGAGGAGCGGTCCGCCCCGCGCGAGCGGTTCTCCAGCGACATCCGCAAGGTCACGATCGAGCAGACCGGACCGGTACGCGCCACCGTGCGGATCGAGGGCGCGCACACGAACCGGCACGGCAGGTCCTGGTTGCCGTTCACCGTCCGGCTCTCGTTCTTCGCCGGCGCCGAGAGCATCCGGATGACGCACACGTTCGTCCACGACCGCGACGGCACCCGGGACTACATCGCCGGCCTGGGGGTGCGGTTCCGGGTGCCGATGCGGGACGCGACCTACGACCGGCACATCCGGTTCGTCGGCGAGGGCGCCGGCATCCTCGGCGAAGCGGTCAAGGGCATCACGGGGCTCCGCCGGGACCCGGGTGCGGCCGTCCGCGCCGCCCAGGTGGCGGGCACGAAGCTGCCCGATCCGGCGACCTGGGACCAGCGGGTCACCACCCGGCTGCAATACCTCCCCGAGTGGGGCGACTACACCCTCAGCCAGTTGTCGTCCGAGGGTTTCACCCTCAAGAAGCGGACGAAGCGGGGCTACGGCTGGGTCCCGGTGGACCAGGGGCGCCGCGCCTGCGGCCTCGCCTACGTCGGCGGGGTCAGCGGCGGGCTCGCCCTGGGCCTGCGCGACTTCTGGCAGCGGCACCCGACCCAGCTCGACATCCGCCACGCCGGCACCGACGAGGCCGAGGTCACGCTCTGGCTGTGGGCGCCGGAGGCCGGGGCGATGGACACCCGCTTCTACCACGACGGCATGGGCCAGGACACGTACCCCGAACAGCTCGAGGGGCTCAACATCACCTACGAGGACTACGAGCCCGGCTTCGGCACCCCGTACGGGATCGCCCGCACCAGCGAGCTCACCCTCTGGGCGCTGCCGGCGACGCCGTCGGCGGCCCGGCTCGGGTCGCTGGCGGACCAGGTCCGCACGCCGCCGCAGCTGATCAACCCGGTCCCGCACCTGGTCGCCTGCCGCGTCTTCGGCGGGCTGTTCGCGCCCGTCGACCGCTCCCACCCGGTCAAGGCCGTGATCGAGGACCACCTGGACTTCCTGTTCGGGTTCTACCAGCGCCAGGTGGAGCAGCGGCACTGGTACGGGTTCTGGGACCACGGCGACATCATGCACACCTTCGACGAGGACCGCCGCGTCTGGCGGTACGACGTGGGCGGCTACGCCTGGGACAACTCGGAGCTCTCGCCGGACCTGTGGCTCTGGTACGCGTTCCTGCGCTCGGGCCGCGCCGACATCTTCCGCTTCGCCGAGACGATGACCCGGCACACCGGCGAGGTGGACGTCTACCACCTGGGCAAATGGGCCGGGCTCGGCACCCGGCACGGCGTGCAGCACTGGGCCGACAGCGCCAAGCAGCAACGCATCAGCACGGCTGCCTACCGGCGGATCTACTACTACCTGACCGGCGACGAACGGACCGGCGACCTGCTGTCGGAACTCGTCGACTCGGACCGTACCTTCCTGGTGCTGGACCCGATCCGCAAGATCCGCACCGAGCCGTACACCCCGGACCCGCACGCGCTGTCGATCGGCCTCGGCACCGACTGGAGCGGTCTGGCCGCCGCCTGGCTCAGCGAATGGGAACGGCGCGGGCCCAAGGCGGACCTGGCGCGGGCCAAGCTGATCGGCACGATGGAGACCATCGCCGCCATGCCGAACGGCTTCGTCACCGGCAGCGGCCGGTACGACCTGGACACCGGCCGGTTCGCGCCGGTCACCGGGAAGAAGGTCGAGGTGTCCCACCTCAGCGCGATGTTCGGCCTCGTCGAGATCTGCGCCGAGGTCATCGACCTGGTCGACCTGCCCGCGTTCGAGAGCGCCTGGCTGCAGTACTGCCGCCTGTTCAACGCCACCCGGGAGGAACAGACGGCCGAGTGCGGCGCGTCCTTCGGCAACCTGATCCTGCGGCAGGGCCACGCGCGGCTCACCGCGTACGCCGCCGCCCGGCTGCACCGCGACGACCTCGCCACGCGGGCATGGCGCGAGTTCTACACCGGCGACGGCTACGGCCCGGCCCTGCCCTGGCGCAGCGAACGGGTGACCTCGACGCTCAACCCGACCGAGGCCGCGACCTGGGTGTCCACCAACACGACGGCGCTGTACGGCCTGGCGGCCATCCAGAGCCTGGCGCTGATCGGCGACCGGATAACCGCCCCGTAGCGCCAGGCTCGTTCCACCGGCGGCGGAGTTGATCCGGATTAAGCTGTTCTGGTAGGTCAGGACGGGATGAACTTGGTCGATGATGGCGGGGTGACCGAGGGCCGGACCGACGCGAGCACCCGCGAGACCGCGATCAGCACCTGGCTGCGCCGGGCGCCCGACGCCGTGGCCATCGCGCTCGACCGGGCCAGCCTCCGGGTGCCGTTGCCCGCGGCGGAGTGCTTCCGGGGGGTGGCCACCCTGCCGGGCGCCGAGGCGACCTTCGTGGACAGTGTGGTGGCCGCCGACCGGATGAACGTGGTCGAGACCTGGGAGCACGCGCAGCGCAGGGGCATGGCCGAGGCCACGGTCCGGATGCTCAGCGAGCCGGGGCGGGCGAGGCGGCTGCGGTTCGTCGACGCGCGGGAGTTCTTCGGCGTCTGGATCGGGCTGCTCGCCGACCAGGGACCGTGGCAGGAGGACACGCCGGCCGTCCCGCCGGCCCCGGCGATGCTGGCGCCGCGCCGCCCGCGGACCGGCACGCTGCGCAAGAACCTCTATGCGGTGATCACCGAGGTGGACGACCGGTTCACCCAGATGCTGGGCTGGCCGGCCGCCGAGATGCTCGGGCGCCGTTCGCTGGAGTTCATGCACCCCGACGACCACGAGCGGGCCATCGCGCAGTGGCTGGAGGTGCGCAGCAGCCGGTCGACGCAGCGGGTCCGGGTGCGGCACCGGCACCGGGACGGCCGCTGGGTCTGGGTCGAGGTGGAGAACGTGTTCATCAGCCTGGACGACCCCGACGCCACCATGGTGAACACGCTGGTCACCGACATCTCCGACGAGATGGCCGCGCACGAGGCGGTCCGGCAGCAGAGCCGGCTGCTGCGCCGGGTGGCCGACTCGCTCCCGCTCGGGCTGATCGTCCTGAACCAGGACCGCACCACGGTCTTCGCCAACGCGGGCCTGCCGGCCGTGCTCGGCGCCGACGGCACGCCCGACCTCGCCACCGTCATGGGGCTCGTGCACGCCGACGACCGGCCCCGCCTGGCGGAGGCCGTGGCGGCCACCCTGGACCAGCGGGCCGACCGCGCCGTCGAGGTCGCCCTGGCGTCGGTCGCCGGCGAGACCCGGCGCTGCCTGTTCACGCTGGCCGCGCTCACCGACGACGAGGGCGTCCGCGGGGCCGTCGTCTCGATCACGGACGTCACCGCCAGCAGCCGGCTGCGCGAGGACCTGACCGTGCGGGCCACCCGCGACCCGCTGACCGGCTGCCGCAACCGGGCCTCGCTCCGAGCCGACCTGGAGCACGCGCTCAGCTCGGAGCAGGTGGGACAGACCGCCGTGCTGTTCATCGACCTGGACCGGTTCAAGGAGATCAACGACACGCACGGCCATCACGCCGGGGACCAGCTGCTGGTCGCGGTGACCACCCTGTTGCGGGACGCGCTGCGCGCGGACGACGTGCTCGGCCGCTGGGGCGGCGACGAGTTCCTCGTCATCTGCCGGCAGGTGCACACCCCACAGGAGGCGCTCGCCGTCGCCCGCCGGCTGGCCGCGACGCTCGCGGAGCCGATCCGGATCGCCGGTACGACGATGGAGGCGACCGGGAGCATCGGCGTGGCCATCGCCACCCCGGGCATCGCGGCCGACGAGCTCATCGCCCAGGCCGACGCCGCCATGTACGCCGCGAAGCAGTCGGCCCGGCACCGCATCGCCGTGCACCGCGGTCCCGCCGCCGCGTGCGGTGAGCCTACGGTGCGTAGCTCCTGACCGTCGCCGACCCGACCCGGGCTCAGCGGGCGGGCGCGGTGAGCTGGAACTGGTTGATCACCGAACGCAGGCTGGCCGCGGTCGCGGACAGGTCCTGGGCGGCCTGCTGGGTCTGTGAGGCGGACTCGGTGGCCTGCTGCGAGGTCCGGGTCACCGCGGTCACCCGGTCGGCGATGTCGCCGGTGCGGCCCGCGGCCCGGCTCACCCGGTGGCCGATCTCCTGGGTGGAGGCCGACTGCTGCTCCACCGCCGCGGCGATGCCCTGCTGGATGTCGGCGATCTCGTTGATGGTCGAGGAGATGCCGTTGATGGCGGCCGCCGCGTCGGTGCTGTCCGCCTGCAGGGCCGCGATCTGCCGGGCGATGTCCTCGGTGGCCTTCGCCGTCTCGCTGGCCAGGTCCTTGACCTCGCCCGCCACGACCGCGAACCCCTTGCCGAGTTCGCCGGCCCGGGCGGCCTCGATGGTGGCGTTCAGCGCCAGCAGGTTGGTCTGTTCGGCGATCGAGGCGATGACCTTGGCGACCTGACCGATCTGGGCGCTGGAACCGGACAGCTTCACCACGGTCTGGTTGGCGCCCTCGGCGGCGAGGACGGCGTTGGCGACGATGGTGGTCGCCGAGGTGGCGTTGCCGGCGATCTCGGAGATCGAGGCCCGCATCTCGTCCGTGCCGGTCGCGATGGCCTGCACGTCCTCGCTGACCTGGGTGGCGCTCTCCGCGGCGCCGGCGGCCTCGACCGACGCGCGCTCGGCGCCGGCGGAGACCTGCCGGCTCACGTCCGTCAGCGCCTGCGCCGAGTCGGCCAGGGTGGTGGCGTTCCGGGAGATGTCCACGATGGCCTCGCCGACCCGGTCGACGGTGCGGTTCAGCGCCGTACCCATCTCACCGAGATCGTCCTGGCTGCGTACGGCCAGCCGATGCCGGAAGTCGCCGGCGGCCACCCGCTCGAGCAGCGCCTTGGTCGCCGCGATCGGCGCCGAGATCAGCCGCGCGACGAACCAGACGGCGAGCCCGACCAGCAGCGCGGACACCACCGTCACGATGACCAGCACCAGCTTGGTCCGGGTGTCACCCGCCTCGGCCGCCGCCACGTCCGCGACCGCGGTGTCGATCAGGAGCGTCTTGAGGGCGTCGCTGCTCTCGTCGAGGGCGTCCCAGTTCTCCTGGACGGCGTCGAAGTCGGCCTGCGCGAGCACACCGGTGGTCTGCGCGAGCCGCGCCGCGTCGGCCAGCACGGGTGGGATGGTCGGCAGGTAGGCCGTCATCGCCGCCGAGAACTCGCCGCCCAGCTGCGACTCCTGCAGCATCGCCTGCTGCTCGGCAAGCTCACCGGCGTGCTCGGCCATCTGGTCGATGACCTCCGCGCGCCGGTCCGCCGGGACGTCCTGGGTCAGGATGGCCGCGTCGGCCAGCACGACGGAGGCGGTGTGCTGGGAGTCGATCGTCTTGGCGAGCGCATCCGCGACGCTGAAGGCCCGCTGGGCGCGGTCGCTGGCGGCATCGGCCTCCACGTAGCCGATCGTGCCGACAGCCAGCGACACGGCGATCGCCAGCATCCCGATCGCGGCCAGCCGTCGCCTCACGGTCCATCTCACGTCGTGGTTCCTTCGTCTCTCACCGAACGCGCGAGTCGTACGGCGCGCCGGGCGCCACGTTCACGATGGCACGGCACGGCCGCTGATCTTGGCGGAACGGCAAAGACCGCGGTCAGCCGTCGGGGCGCCGGCCCGGATCAGGCCGCACTCGTACGCGTGGACGACCGCCTGCACCCGGTCACGCAGGCCCAGTCTGGTCGGCACCCGGCTGACATGGGTCTTGACGGTGCCCTCCGCCAGGTGGCGGCGACCGGCTGTCCCGCCGTTGGACAGGCCCCGGGAGATCGGGCCCAGCACCTCGCGCGGACGACGTCCAGGTCCGCCGCCCTCCGACCTGCTGGTGGCCCGGATCGCGGCCAAGGGCGCGTTTGCCGGGCTGTTCCTCGGCCTGGGGAGCGTGGCCCCTGCTGATCGGCGGCGTCGGGGATCGCCCACATCATGGTGATCTCGGTGCTGGAACGGCGCGGGGAGATCGGCCTGACCCGGATCCTGCCCGACCGTACGCTCGACCGGATCATCGCCGCACCGTGCGCTGCCGGCACCCGAAGGCAGCAACGGCGTGACCCACCCGGGAAGCCGGCCCGGGGCGGCCAGGAGGCCGGTGGGAGATGATGGTCGGATGCCGCGGATCCGGGGAGCCAGCATCGAGGATGCACCACGAGATGGTGTGGGCCGAGCTGGCCGAGGCGACGCGGCAGCTGCTGCGCGAGCGCGACTACGACTCGATCACCATGGGCCACCTCGCCGCCCGGGCCGGGCTCGCCCGCAACACGCCCGGCTGCGGACCGGCTGCGGGAGATCATCGAGGTGGTCCTGGCGGCGTTCACCGACCAGGTCCTGCAGCTGATCTTCCGGCCCGGCTCCGGCCTGCCGTTCGCCGAGGTGCCGAAGGGCCCGGACAGCCCGTTCCACGCGATCGTGGTCGAGGTGGAGAGCGTCGTCCGGGCCGGCATCAGCCGCGGGGAGTTCCGCGACGTCGGCGACGTGCGGCTCGCGGTGGAGCTGCTGTCCGGGGTCATGCGCGCGGGCGCCGAGCGGATCGGCCGCGACCCGGCCGCCCTGGCGGACACGGTGCGAGCGGCGCGAGGGATCATCCTCGCGTCGCTCGCCCGCCATCCCGGCTAACCGGCGTCTCTCAGGCCGGTTCGATCCAGAGGTTGCGGTAGCGCACGTTCGCGCCCGGGTCGCCGTGGTCCTGCAGCCGCACCGGCAGGAACCCCGGGCCCTCGGGGGCGCCGTTGCCGGTGGGGCCGTCGATCGCGACGTTGTTGTGCACGGTCGTGCCGTTCCAGACCACCGTGACGCGCGCGTCCTCGGTCTTCGTGGTGCCGCTGTAGCGCGCCGCCCGGAACGTGATGTCGTAGGTCTGCCACGTCTCCGGCGCTGTGCCCGCGTTCGCGGACGGCGCCCGCTTCAGGTAGACGGCGGCGCTGTCGTTGTCGGCCAGGGTCGGCTTGCCGTACGAGTCGAGGACCTGGATCTCGTAGCGGTCCTGCAGATAGATGCCGCTGTTGGCCCGTGCCTGGCCGGTCACGTCGGCCGGCAGGTTCGGCAGCCAGAACTCGGCGTGCAGCCGGAAGTCGCCGAAGGTCTGCTTGGTGCGCAGGTCGCCGCCGAGCACCTCGGCCGAGCCGCCGGAGATCGGCCACGTCGGCGCGGTGCCGTCGGCGTTCTGGAAGGCCTGCAGGTTGCCGCCGTCGAACAGGGTGACCCGGCTGGTGCCGTTGTGGGTCCACTTCTGCTGGGCCACGTCCGCCCACTGCCAGATCTGCACCTGCGTGCCGTCGGCGGTCGCCCCGCCCGCGACGTCGAGCACCTTGCCCGACTGCGGGTTGAGCAGCGATCCGTTGGCCTGTGCCCGCCACACCTGGGCGGCGCTGTTGTTGCACGTGTAGAGCTGGACCTTGGTGCCGTCGGCGGTGCCCGCGTTGTCGATGTCCAGGCACTTGCCGAGCGCCCGGAGCGTGTCGCCGTCGCGGGTCCAGCTCTGCGCGGACGAGTTGTTGCAGGTGTGCAGCTGGATCTTGGTGCGATCGGCGGTGCCGGCGTTGTCCACGTCCAGGCACTTGCCGCCGATGCCGGTGATGGTGCCGGTCCGCGGGGCCGCGGCGGCGCCGGTGCCGGCACCGACCGTCAGGCTGTCCAGGTTGACGTGCCCGACGTCGCCGGTGTCCACCTTGTACGCGATGGTGTTGCCGCCGGCCGCGAGGGTCACGGTGTCGGCCTTGGTCGCCCAGGTGTCCCAGTTGCCGGTGTCGGCCAGGCTGATCTGCCGCACCTTGCTGCCGTTGACGTACAGGCTCACCGTCTTGGCGCCCGCCGACGGGTTCGGGCCGTTGCTGAAGCGCAGCGAGACCGGGTACGACCCGGCCGACGGCACGTCGACGCTGAACGTGGTCGCCGCACCCACCGCGCCGTAGCCGGCGACGAAGCCCGACCCGGTGTAGCCGGCGTGGTCGGAAGCCACCCCGGCGCTCCCGCTGAGCCCGGCGTTCTCCGCCTCCACGCGGTCGGTGCCCAGCGTGGTGCCGTCGGTGAGGCTGTTCAGCGTGTACCACGCCTCGGTGCTCCACAGCGAGGCGCCGGAGGTCGAGGTGAAGGGGCGCGGCGAGCGGACGTGCACGACCCGGCCCGGCTTGAGCCCGGTCAGCTTGAGCGTCACCTTGAGGCGGTCCGCCGACAGGGTCGCCGACGCCACCGGCAGCGACTCCTCGTCGACCTTCGGCCCGCCGTACGCCGGGGTCGGGACGTAGCGCCACTGCTCGGCCCGGTAGCGCGCGGCCAGCTGCGCGGCGGTCGTCTCCGACACGGGCTGGGTGTACTCGAGCTCGAAGCCACCCGCGACCGCGCGCATCGCCTTGATGTCGAAGACATTGGTGCCGTTGGGCGTCAGCTTCTGCAGCCCGTACGTGAGCTTGCCCTCCTGACCCCAGTTGCCCCCGGCGCCGAGCCCACCGGCGTACAGGGCGCCGTCCGGGCCCTGGCTCAGGCGCAGCACGCCGGCCTCGAGCCCCTGCGTCAGGCGGAAGACCGCGCCCTGGTACTGGCCGTTGATCTTCTCCAGGAAGGCACGCTGGATGCCGCCGTACGTGACGTCGCCGAAGAGCATCTGCCCCGCGTACGTCCCGGAGCTGAGCAGCAACGGGGTGCTGGGCGAGTTGGCGATCTCGTTCTGCGGCAGCCACAGCACGGGCTGGGTGACCGGCCGGCCGTCGAACGGGCCGTCGGGGTTGGTGTAGTGGTTGAAGAAGCGGTCCTGCTTGATCTGCAGCAGCTTCGAGGCGGGCAGGTAGCCGCCCTGGTTGTCCGTGACGAAGATGTCGCCGTCCGGGCCCCACCCGATGCCGTCCGGGGTGCGCAGCCCGCCGGCGAGGTACTCCACCGCGCCGGTGGTCCGGTTGATCTTCAGGGTGGTGCCGCGGTTCGCCGAGCCCTGGGGCACCGTGGTCGCGCCGCCGAGGTCGATGGAGACGCTCAGGTTCAGGTAGAAGAAGCCGTCCCGGTAGAGCAGGCCGAAGGCGAACTCGTGGAAGTTGCCGTCGAACGGCCAGGTGGCGACCCGGCGGTACTGGTCGATGACGCCGTCGCCGGTGGTGTCGGTGAGCTCGGTCAGCTCGTGCTTCTGCGACACGTAGATCTTGCCGTCGACGATCTTCAGCCCCATCGGCTCGCGGAGCCCGGTGGCGATCCGCTGGTACGTGACCTGACTCGGCGACGTGCTGCCGCTGACTCCACTGAGGACGTACACCTCACCGGCCACGGTGTCGCTGCCGCCCCAGGTGGCGATCGCCAGGCGCCCGTCCGGATACCAGTCCATCGCGCTCACCTGCGGCTGGAAGCCGGTCGGCCGCAGGTTGGTGAGCGTGTAGCCGGGATGCACCGCGGTGAGCGGCAGGCCGTCGCCGGGGCTGTCCCCCGACGCCTCGCACTCCTTGCGCCCGGGCGCGGTCACCCGGACCACGCCGGCGTCGGTGCTCAGCACCGAGTTCGGCACGACCACGAACGCGCTCGCGCCCGGCGGCCGCCATTCCAGGGTCAGCTGCTGGCCGCCGTCGCGCTCGAAGTAGTCGATGCGCAGGGCGTGGTAGCCGGTCGTGAGGGTGACGCTGCCCTCCTTCGCGGTCGCCCCGTGCGCCCCGTCGTGGTTGATGACGGTCGCGCCGTCGAGCTGCAGCCGGGAGCCGTCGTCGCTGGTGAGCCGGAACGCGTACGAGCCCGCGGTGGGGACGTTGACGTTGCCGGTCACCTCCGACTGGAAGCGGTCCTCGAAGCCGAAGTCCGCGGCGGCGGTCCAGTTGACCGTCGGCAGCAGCTTGTCGACGTTCGGGGTCTGGCCGGGCTTGAGCGTGCAGATCGTGTCGCGCGATACCTGCAGGTCGTAGGTGCGCAGCGTGACGCCGGGCTGCTGCGGCGGGACGGCCGCCGAGGCGGGGAAGGCGGGAAACAGGCTGGCGAGCAGGGCGGCGCCCATCAGCAGGGAGACGCGGGGCAGGTTCCTCATCGGACGCTCCACAGAGTCGACCATCAATGTCTGGGAACGCTAGGCGTCTTCTGCCAGCAAGTCCACAACTTTGGTTAACCTCGTCGAAACTTTTGCCTTCCACAGCAGAAGTCGACAGCCGGCGGCGGGCCCGGCGGCGGACGGATCCGCATTTCCGCATGCCTGGCGTCATCGGACCAAAGTGAATGATTTTCGCACTCACCTTGACAGACATCGACGTCGAGCACAGTCTTTGGTCACCTTCGCGCCTGCTGGATCGAGTCCAGCGTGAGTCAAGCGGGTGTCGCCATGCCTTTGTCCTCGCTCCACCGTCCTCCCCGTCGCACGCGGCGGCCGAGTCGTTCCCTCGCGCTGGCCCTCGCCGTGCTGATGCCGGCGGCGGCCGTCTCCTTCTCCCCCGGACCGGCCGCTGCCGCCCCGGTCACCGCCGCCGCCGATGCCCTCGACGGCGTGTGCGCGGCACTGCAGGCGTACGACGGCACCCGGTCCATCGGTTACGTGGTACGCAGTTCGGCCGGTTACGGCTTCACGAGTTCCGCCGCGGCCGCCACGCCGTTCCGGCTGGAGGCCACCCAGCTCTCCCGCTACCAGCTCTTCGACGCCGGCGGTGCGCCGGCCTACCAGAGCGTCGCGGGCTTCATCCTGGCCGGCGACAAGTACGGCGACCGCGCCGACTACATTGTGACCGTGAGCGGCGACCGGTACCGCTTCACCAACACCGCCACCGGGCAGATCATGGGCCAGTTCCTGTGGGGACTCGGCGCCGGCGGCACCTCGAACACGGTGGCGCTGACCGCGGCCTCGGGCTGCTACACCCCGCCGGACATCGACCCCGGTGTATCCGGCACCGCCTCGCCCGGGGTGGACGGCAGCGGCAAGCTCGTCGGCACCATCGACCCGCACGCCCACATCACCGCCGGCGCCGCGTTCGGCGGGCGGCTGCACTGCGGCGAGGCATGGGCCCCCGGCGGCGTACGGGACGCACTCGCGGGGTGCTCCTCGCACGCCAGCCTCAACGTGGGCGCGCTGTTCGAGGGCATCATCGGCGGCACCGACGTGGTGGACTCGCGTGAGGACGGATGGCCCACCTTCGGGGACTGGCCCCAGGCCAACTCGCTGCTGCACGAGCAGTCGTACTACCGCAGCATCGAGCGCACGTGGCGGTCCGGCGAG
The DNA here is from genome assembly GCF_044465625.1 of Actinoplanes sp. NPDC049599. Taxonomy (NCBI): domain Bacteria; kingdom Bacillati; phylum Actinomycetota; class Actinomycetes; order Micromonosporales; family Micromonosporaceae; genus Actinoplanes; species Actinoplanes sp. NPDC049599. The sequence continues at coordinate 81,553 of NZ_JBITLX010000006.1, read as the reverse complement.
CGGGTGCTGAACGCGCTGCTGGTGGCGAACCGGGTGATCTGCGAGCTCTTCCCGTACCGCGACACGTCGTGTGACGAGATGGAGCAGCTCCGGGTCCAGGCCACCTATCTGTACTCCATGCAGGACTACATCGACGCCCAGCACGGCGGCAAGGGCAAGGGCTGGTTCCGCATCGCCACCACGCCGGCCCAGGTCCGCAGCATCGCGGCGCAGGGCAAGCTGGCCGTCCTCGTCGGCGTGGAGAACTCCGAGGTGTTCGGCTGCCGCGAGATCAAGGACGTCGCCCAGTGCACCCGGGCCGACATCGACGCGGGCCTCGACGAGCTGCAGGCGCTCGGCGTCTCCGGGCTGTATCCGGTGCACAAGTTCGACAACGCGTTCGGCGGCACCCGGTTCGACTCCGGGGTCACCGGTGCGGCGATCAACGTGGCGAACCTGCTGTCGACCGGCCACTGGTGGACGGCCACCAGCTGCACCGGCCCGTCCGACAACGAGCAGCCGCTGGTCAGCGACGACTTCGCCGAGCTGCTGAAGCTCGGGCCGCTCAACCTGCCCGCGGGGGCGATGCTGCCCGTGTACCCCAGCGGCAAGATCTGCAACACCCGGGGCCTGACCGCGCTGGGCACGTACCTGATCCAGCAGCTGATCAGCCGCGGCATGATCATCCACATTGACCACATGGGGGTGCGGACCGCGCAGGCGGTGCTCGACCTGGCCGACGCGGCCCGCTATCCCGGCGTGGCCTCCGTGCACTCGTGGTCGGACCCGGCGCTGGTCGACCGGATCCTCGCCCGCGGCGGATTCGTGGCCTCCTACGCCTTCGCCGCCGGCGACTTCCTCACCGAGTGGCGCGCCCACCGGGCCCTGCCGCACGGCGGCTCGATCACCGGCTACGGCTTCGGCAGCGACGTCAACGGCCTGGGCCAGCAGGCGCCGCCGCGCGGCACCGACCCGCTGACGTACCCGTTCACCGCGACCAACGGCACCACGGTGAGCAAGCAGGTGTACGGCACGCGCACCTTCGACCTCAACACCGACGGCGTCGCCCAGTACGGCCTGTACGCGGACTGGACCACCGACCTCATCCGGCAGGCCGGCAGCGACGGGCCCGTGCTGCGGCAGCAGCTGACGAACGGCGCCGAGGCCTACACCCGGATGTGGGAGCAGGCGCTCAACCGGCCTTGACGACCTCGTTGCCGGCGAGACTGCCCGGTGCGCTGCATCCGGTGATGGCCACCGGATGCAGCGCACCAGCTCCAGCACCTACTGGGAACCAGCTCCGCGCCAGCTCGAAGAGCCGCGGGACCGGAGGGAGACCGCCGGTGCACCCCCGGTGGATCAGGCGACCGACCGGATCCGGGTCACCAGCACCGACCCGAGCACGGTGACCGCCGCGACCACCAGGTACAGCGCCGGGTACCCGCCCAGGTAGGCCACGATCGGGAAGGCCAGGGCGGGGCCGAGCACCTGCGGCGCCGAGTTGGCGATGTTGATGATGCCGAGGTCCTTCGCCCGGTCCTCCGCCGTCGGCAGCACCTGGGTGATCAGCGCCTGGTCGACCGACAGGTAGACGCCGAAGCCGAGCCCCAGCACGGCGGCGGCGATCAGCGCGCCGGGCCACGTCGGCCAGAACGCGAGCAGCCCGGCCGCCGCGGCCATCACGTAGCCGGACAGGATCACCGAGGGCTTGCGCCGGCCGCTCCGGTCCGAGATGACCCCGCCGACCACCACGGTCAGCACCGTCGTGCCGGTGTAGATCAGGATGAGCAGCAGCAACCCGTCCTCCGGGCTGGGGTGGCGCACCCGGTCGCGCAGGAAGTAGAGCAGGTACAGCGTGGCCATCGCGTTGCCGAGCTGGACCAGGAAGCGGGTGGCCCAGGCCCAGGCGAAGTCGGGGTTCGCCCGCGGGCTGAAGCGGAAGACGGCCGCCAGGCCACCCAGGGTGAAGCGCGGGGCGGCATCGGCCGGGACCGGGGGGTCGGGTGTGGCCAGCACGAACGGCAGCGCGGTCAGCACCACCAGCAGACCGATCAGGAAGTAGCCGCCGGCCACCACCGTGACCAGCAGGACCCCGACGACCACCCCGATCGACTGGGTCAGGCCCACCCAGCCGGAGACCAGGCCCCGCTGCCGCACCGGGGTCCGGTCCGGGACGATCGCGGAGAGCCCGGCCTGCAGGGTGTTCAGCCCGGCCTGCGCGACGCACCAGCCCAGGGTGAGCCCGATCAGGGTGCGCTGCCCGGAGAGCAGGGCCAGCCCCGCACAGCCGAGCAGGGCGCCGGCCGCGATCCAGGTGTGCCGCCGCCCGGTGCGGGCCGTCGTCGCGTCCGACAGCGCACCGGCGATCGGGCCGACCAGGACGGCGACCAGCGCGCCCGCGCCGGTGATGATGCCGAGCGCGGTCGTCTTGTCCACACCGGACAGATCCTCGGCCTGGTTGGGCAGCAACACCTGCAGCGGACCGAAGTACCCCATCCACAGCCCGAGGTTGGCCAGCGACAGCAGGCCGATCCAGCGCGCACCCACCCGCGCCGGCTGCGCCGTCGTGGTCATCTCTGGTCTCGGAGGGCGGCGCGCAGCCAGGAGTAGGAGTCCTTCGGGGTGCGGCGCTGCGTGTCGTAGTCGACCCGGACGAGCCCGAACCGCTGCTGGTAACCCTCGGCCCACTCGAAGTTGTCCAGCAGCGACCAGACGAAATAGCCGCGCACGTCGACGCCCGCATCGATCGCCTCGTGCAGCGCGCGCAAGTGCCCGTCGAGGTAGTCGATGCGGGCGGTGTCGTGGATCCGCCCGTCCCCGGTGACCTCGTCCACGGTGGAGCAGCCGCTCTCGGTGATGTAGACGGGCGGGAGGTTGCCGGCGTACCGGTCGCGCAGCCCGACCAGCAGATCCCGCAGCCCGCCGGGAACCACCGGCCAGCCGAACGCGGTGGTCGGCACGCCCTCGATCGCGACGATCTCGAACGGCAGCGGCGACCCGTCCGGCGCCGCGGCGACCCGGGTCGGGTTGTAGTAGTTGATGCCCAGCGCGTCCAGCGGCGTCGCGATGATCTCCCGGTCGCCGTCCCGGACGCAGGGAGCATCGTCCAGCAGCGGATTTTCACCCAGCAGCACCGGATCGAGGAAGAGCCGGTTGTGGAAGCCGTCGTAGACCGCCGCGGCGGCGAGATCCTCCGCCGACTCGCTGGCCGGCACCACCGGCGTGCAGTTGTTGGTGATCATCACCTCGGCCGCGCCGCCCGCCCGCAGCGCCCGCACCGCCAGGCCGTGCCCGAGCAACTGGTGATGCGCCACCGGCAGGGCGTCGAACATCAGCTCCCGCCCGGGCGCGTGCGTGCCGAAGGCGTAACCCTCGGCCATGTGCACGATCGGCTCGTTCAGCGTGATCCACCGGCTGACCCGGTCGCCGAGGCGGTCCACGACCACGGCGGCGTACTCGGCGAACCGGTAGCTGGTCTCCCGGCTCAGCCAGCCGCCGGCATCCTCCAGCGCCTGCGGCAGATCCCAGTGGAACAGCGTGGGCACCGCGGTGATGCCGCGGGCGCCGAGCTCGTCAACCAGCCGGTCGTAAAAATCCAGACCCCGGGGATTGACCGCCCCGGCACCGTGCGGCTGGATGCGGGGCCAGGCGATCGAGAAACGGTACGCGTCAACGCCCAGCTCCGCGAGCAGCGCGACGTCCTCGGGATACCGGTGGTAGTGGTCGCAGGCGACGTCACCGGTGTCGCCGTCCCGGACCCGGCCGGGGGTGTGCGCGAAGGTGTCCCAGATCGACCGGCCCCGCCCGTCCTCCGTGACGGCGCCCTCGATCTGGTACGCCGCGGTGGAGACGCCCCACAGGAAGTTCGGCGGAAAACTGGGCAATGCGGCCATGGGCACAACTCCTCGGAAGTGAGTGCGGCTCATATTAGTGTCGCGACCGCCCGGTGACCAGGCATGCGGCAGCCATCCGTCCTTCGGCAATGGACTCTCCCGGCGCGCCGCCGAGATGACAACGGCCGGCCAGGGTTTCCCTTGGCCGGCCGTTGCGTGATCGGCGATGCTAGTTCAGCCGGAGCGCGGCCGTCATCCTCGCGCGGAACTCCGCGCGGGTGAGGACCGCCGCGTGCTGGTCCTCGACCGGGAAGATCGCGATGTCCGCGTCGTCCTCCTCCAGCTGCGGCAGCCACTCCTTCAGGAACACGTCTGCCGCGATCCTGATGGCGCGTTCGCCGTCGACCTCGCCCTCGTTCTCCAGCCGGGCCACCGTCGCGTGCGGCCAGATCGGCAGCAGGGTCCGGCGCGCCGCGTCCTCGGTGAAGAGGATCTCGTCCTCGTCGCCCCAGACCCACAGCGCGCCCCGGTCGGCGATGACCTCGAACGTCCGGGTCACCCGGGCCTCCTCGGCCAAGCGGCGAAGCTTGTCCGCCTCGCCGCGCGAGATGTCATCCGGTGCCACGTGACCTCCGAGTATCCGATCGCTTGCATTCCGCAGCGATGGTAGCGGTGCCGGCCCGGCTCAGTCCTCGTGGCCGCAGTTGAAGCGGGTCACGCCGGCCGCCATCCGGATGCCGCCGAGCAGGTGGGCGAGCAGCAGCGGCTCGGCGTAGTACTCGGCCTTGTGCCCCAGCGCGGTGTAGAAGACCCGGCCCCCGTCGAACGGCTGGCACCAGGAGACCGGGTGGTGCCGCCCCATCCCGGGTGAGCCGCCGGGGACGCTGTAGCCGCGCGGGTCGTAGGTGCGTTCGTCCACCTCCGCGAGCACGCGTACGGTGTCCCGCGGGTTGGTGCGGAAGTTGTACCACTCCTCCTCGCGTTCCCAGCGGCGCGGCAACGGCCGGGTGGCGGCGGTGTCGTGGCCGAGCACCTTCACCGTGGCGACCTGGAACTGGGCGTTGACCGAGCCCGGGTGGTCCCGGAAGTACGCCCCGACCAGCCCGCCGTACCAGGCCCAGTCGTACTCGGTGTCGGAGGCGGCGTGGATGCCCGCGTACCCGCCGCCGGCCCGGATGTAGCGCTCGAAGGCGGCCTGCTGCGCGTCGTTCAGCACGTCACCGGTGGTGCTCAGCCACACCACGACGTCGTACCGGGCCAGGTTCGCGTCGGTGAACGCGCCGGCGTCCTCGGTCGCGTCGACGGTGAAGTGGTGCCGGGCGCCGAGCTGCCGGATCGCGGCCACCCCGGCCGGGATCGAGTCGTGCCGGAACGCCGCGGTCCTCGAGAAGACCAGCGCGCTGAAACGGGCATGCCCGGACGAGGCCGGGCCGGCCACGGCAGCCGACCCCACCGGGACGGCGAGCCCCACCGCCGCCACTACCGCAACCGCGAACCGCATCAAGCGCTTCATGACCCCTCCTCAGCGTCGACCGGGCAATCGATCGAAGCGTATGACTTCCTGCCGAACCCGGGAAGGGTGTCCGACCGGCGGAGAAGTGGTCGCTGATCTTGAGCCGGTCAGCGTGAGAAGGTCACCGTTGATCCGGGGCCGGCGGTGAGCACGTGCTCGTCGGGAAGGTAGAAGAGCCAGTGGTCGTACTCGGCGCTGAAGATGGAGAAGGTCCGCAGCACCAGCCCGCCGTCGAAGTGAAAGGTCGCGGACAGCGAGGGCCACTGCACCTCGGCGTTGTGCAACGTATGCCCGTCGAGGACCTTGACGGCCGGCTCGAGCTTCTCGCGGGCGTCCTCGGAACTCGCGATGATCTGCTGTGTCGTCTCGATGCGCCACGCGGAGCAGTAGACCCACAGGTGGAAGGTGCCGTGGGGGCGTCCGGTGGGCTCCCGGGCGGGACGCTGGGCGCCGAGTTCAAGGGTGAGGAAGCTGCCGACTCCGAGGGTGGTTCCCCAGACCTTCTCCCCGTACGCGGAAGCGAGCGCCGCCGCGACGGCACCCTGGTCGTTCGCTTGCGGGTTCATCTCGCTCCAGCCTTCTCGCCGCACATCTCAGCCACCACCGAACATGTCGATGATGACCTGGACGATCTCATGGAAGCCCAGGTTCTGGCCGGTGATCTCGTCGTGGATCCGCCGGACCTCGCCCTTGTCCAGCTTGCGGTTCAGGTCGCGCTCGGCTTTCCGGACCGCGTCGTTGAACTGTTTGTTCTGCGCCTGGTTGTTGCCCGGTGTGCCGTTGGACGACATCTGCACGACCGTGCCCGCGGCGGCTGCCGCAGCCGCTGCCGCGGCGGCCGCAGCGGCCGCATTGGCCAACGCGGTGGCCACCGCAGCCTCGGACAGCAGCCCGCCCGCCCCGGCGAAGACGAACAAGCCGGTGCCGCCCGATCCGATCAGGAAGGCCAGCAACAGAGCCAGCAGCGCGGCGATCAACAGGCCTGCGGCGAGAGTGAAGAAGCAGTCGGACAGGCCGCTGCAGTTGTCGGCCAGCGCAGGATCACCGACGAGCACCATCGGCGCCGCGGTGGCGGCCACGACGCCCAGCCTGGTCACCCCGCGAACGGCCGCGGTCATGATCGGCCCGTCCGGCGTGGCAGCGGCAGGGTCTCCTGCTCACGTCCCGGCGGCGGAAGAGTGAGCAGTGTGATGACGGCGATCGCGGCGCAGGCACTGGCGAGGACCGGCAGGAAGGTCTGCGTGCTGTACCAGTAGTGCGAGATCACCACCTTGCCGATCAGGTAGGCGAGCACCAGCCCGGCAGCCAGGCGCGCCGGCAGCGGTATGCGTGCGAGCAGAGCGACGAAGCGCGGGTTGCTGAGGATCAGATAGTGACGCAACGCGAGCAGGCCCGCGAAGAACGCCAGCACCAGCACGCCCTGGACCCAGCTGTCGATCACGCCGGCCATCAGCAGGGTCGCCCCGACGGCGCCGAGCAGGGTCAGCAACCATCCGGCGGCGCCCCGCCGCGGTCCTCGGCCGATCTCCGCGCCGAGCCCGGCCCAGAGGATGTGCGAGAACGTCGCTGTCTTGCCGCGTACGGCGTAACGGTCGAGGAACACCCGGCCCACCGCGGCCGCACCCAACGTCGTGGCGATCACCCATCGGCCGTTCTGCAGGGGTGCGATGGCGGCGGTGTCAGGAGAATCCTGCGCCCAGGTGAAGACCGGACGGATCAGCAGCGGGGTGGTCTGTGCCCAGATGTAGCCGCCGAGGACACCGACCACGCCGGCCGCCACCGGTTCAGCGATCCGCTTCACCGCCTCGGACAGGGCGCGCAACGACCGTACGACGCCGCGGGTTCCGATCGCGGTCAGCGGAATCATGACCGTCAGCAGGCCGAGCACCGCGTAGCTCAACAGACTCGGCAGGACATGTCGCACGATGGTCGTGTCATACGCGACCGCCTCGTGCAGCACGAGGTCACCGAAGGCGTAGCCGATCGTCGCCCACAGACCGAACGCCGCGCCGAGCTGACCGATGACTCCGAGGACCAGCAACAACAGCAGACTGTAGGTGAAGGTCCGGCCCTGATGCATCGCTCCCAGGGCGACGCCGATCGCCAGGCACGGCACCGCAGCCAGCAGTGCCAGTGGTGGCCAGCGGGTGAGGTAGTGACCGTCGGAGAGCGCTATGCCCGCACCCGGCCACACCCGCGCGAGCCGAAGTGGCAGGCGCAGCCAGAGGAGCTGCATCAAGCTGTCCACTGCGGCACCGCCTGCGGATCCTGGCGGCTGAGCCGCCGGCTCAGCCAGCCGAGGACCGTGCCGTAGGCCACGTGACCGAGGATCGTGATGCTGACGAACTCCTGCAGCGCGGCCAATCCCAGCCACCCGGGATAAAAGGTCACCATCGCGGTCTCCAGCACCATCGCCCAGATGATCCCGGCGAGTACGCCGCGCTCGCCGAGAACGACCGCGAACGCCATGGCGAAACCCAGACCATTCAGCACGTGATAGCCGGCACCGACCACGAAGGCCGGTACGCCGGTGTGGGGCCCCGCACCCAGCAGCTCGCCGAACATCGGCCAGGCTCCGAACGGCTTGACGGACGAACCCGTCGCCCGCACCAACACGTAACGGCTCACGTCGTACGCGATGATCGACGGGACTCCGGCGATCAGACCGATCCGGCATCGACGCAGGATCAGGATGCGGGACGGCACGGCAAGGCGTGGCCAGAGCACCACCCACGCACCGACCGCAAGCCCGGCGACCGCGCCGAGCCCGGCCCAGAGTGGAATGCCGGTCAGAAAGAAGAGCAGTAAACCCCCGCCGGTCGCCGCGCAGCTGGCGCCCAGAAGAATCCGGGGCAGCAGCTGACGCCTGGTATCAAGCGATGTGGGCATCGCGCCACCTCGGATCAGCGGTAACTACCCGTAAGCGAGTCAAACCGGACTGTACACATGCTTCTGTGCAGCAGGGCGTCGGGTGCACGACACTTCCCCGAAAGGGGTCCGAGGGTTGCCCAGGCATGTGCGTGCCGGTCGAGCCGGGCCGTGGCCAGGTCCGCCCGTTCGATGAGCGCAGCCGGTCAGGCCACGACGGCGATGTGCACCGCGCCGGCCTGCTCGGCTACGGCGCCGGGCCGGGCGTCGCCGTGGTCGTCGTGCCGGGTCTCGCGATCGCCGGGCTCCAGCTCTTCGCGTTCTCGATGGTCCCGGGCGCCGGTGCGGCGGCCGAGGCGCGCGGCAGCGCCGGCGCCGGCGCCGGTGGCTTCGTCTCGACGGCCGAGGGGCAGGCCGGGCTCCCGGACGTGCTCATGACGTGGCAGTGGCGGTCAGGTTCCGCTGGATCCCCGGCCGGGCCCGGAGGCCGGTGGCGCCTCGTTGAGGACGCGCAGGCGCCGGGTGTACTCCTCTTCGTCGATGTCGCCGCGGGCGAACCGGTCGGCGAGCACCTGCTGCGGGGTGAGACCGGGGACCACCGGCTCGGCGCGCCGCCCGGCGCCACTGGTGTACCGGACGGCGGCGATGACGGCCGCCACGACCAGGCCCCAGAACAGCAGGCCGCTGAGGCTCATCAGCACCCAGCCCCAACCGTTCATGCCGGTGCCGTAGTACATCATGATGATCGACCTCCTCGGTCGCCGTCGCGGTGGACGACGCGGCCCGATCACGGGTCGTTGCCCCCACACCTTCACGGTGCGCGCGGCCGGCCCCGGCCGGCACCGGCGGACGGCACCTCGACGGAGCCGAAGGTCCCGTGCCGGCGGCGGCCGGACGCCTCGAGGGGAGGCGCCCGGCCGGCACGACGTTCCTACAGCCGGTCGAGGAGGGTCTTCATCGTCGCGATCTCCGCCTGCTGGTCGGCGGCGATCTTCTGGGCGAGGGCCTTGGCGTCGGTGCTCGCGCCGTCCCGGGCCTGGTCCTGGGCCATCGTGATCGCGCCCTCGTGATGGATGATCATCATGGTGAGGAACTGCCGGTCGAACGCGGCACCCCGCGCCGCCCGCAGCTTCTCCAGGTCGGCCGGCGCCATGTCACCCGGCATCGCGCCGTGGTCCATGCTCGGCAGGGACGTGCCCGGCATCGGCTGGCCCCAGGCGCCGAGCCAGCCGGTCATGGTGGTGATCTCCGGCTGCTGGGCCGCCTCGATCTTGGCGGCCAGGGCCTTCACCTCCGGGTCGGCGGCGCGGGTCGCGGCCAGCCCGGCCATCTCGACGGCCTCGCGGTGGTGCGGGACCATCATCTGGGCGAACATGACGTCGGCGTCGTTGAACGCCGCCGCGCCGGCCGAGGCGGTCGCGCTCGGGTTCACGGCCGAACCGTGATCCATGCCGGAGCCCGGCACGTCGTCGCCGCAGGCGGCCAACGCCAGCAGCGCGGTCGCGGTCGCGCCCGCGAGCAGGACACGGCGCGGCAGTACGGAATGCTTCAACACAACAAAGGCCTTTCGGGATCGGTGAAGGGGCATCGGGACACAGCGGTGTCCTAGATGCGCAGCACCGACCCGGCGGCCAGGGCGAGCCCCACCCGCCTGACCGGGGGACCACGGGACCCGGCATCCCCGCGGCTGATCCGCCACGCGAACGGCCCACGTCTGCGTGACCGGACGAGCACCAGCGCGAGCAGGAAGATCACCAGCACCGCGCCGAGCACGGCGACGCAGACGGCCCAGCCGGCCATGCCACCGGGCGGCGACGATCCCGGCGCGTGCGCGCACCCTCCGTCGCAGTCACCGTGAGCGGCCGAAACGGCCGAAACGGCCGTGACCGCCGTGACCGCCGTGATCGCCTCGACCGCCTCGACCGCGTGATGGTCGGCGGTGGGCATACGCATGCCGGCGTGGCCCAGGGTGTGCATGGTCGCCAGGCCGAAGAGCGTGCAGGCGAGCAGGACCAATCGGGCGATTCGCCCGGTTGGTCCCCTTCCGTCGCGCAGCACCCGTCCACGCTAGCGCGCGTCCTCCGGCGCCGGGAGAGTGCCGTGGCCGGCGTCAGGACTGCCGGCTGCGAGGAGAGTACGCGGGCAGCAGCACCGACCGCAGGTCCGCCACGAAGCGCGGCACGTCAGCGAGGTGCGCGAACCGGCCCGGCACCTGGTAGACGACCCGGCGCCACGGAGCGACGGCGGCCAGTTCCTCCGCTCCCGGCCGTTGGCTGCGGATCTCCAGCCGCTGACACGTCGCTTGTGGCTCCCCCGGGCCCGGGCGCCCGGCGGTGACGCAGTCGAGGTATCCGGCCAGCAACGCCGGATCCGCCGCGGCGGTGACCAGACCGCGGTAGGACGGCGGCAGCGAATCGGCGGACATCGCGGCCAGATACCGCCACACCTGATCCACACCGACCGGCGCGGCGAACCCCGACGACGCCACGGCATCAACCGTGACCAGGGCATGGGCAGCGAACCGGACGGCGAACAGCTCGGCCAGGCCGGCGGCGCCGCCGTGGCCGACCACGACCGGCGCCCGGGTCGTGCCCAGCCCGTGCAGCAGGTGCGCCAGGTCCGCCACCAGCGCTTCCGGGTCGTAGCGGCCCCGGCCCGGCGAGGTGCCGTGTCCCGGCAGGTCCACGGCGATCATCGTGGCCTCGGTACGCAGGTCCGCGGCGATCGGCCACCACATGGCCCGGTCGAACAGCACGGAGTGGAGCAGGATCACCGGGCGCCCGTGCGCGCCCCAGGTGTCGTAGCTCCACATGCCTCCCGGAGCGGGCCAGCAGCGGGTCGAGCGCACCGGGGCCAGCCGGCCGGCGCTCATGACGCCTGCACCTTCGCCGTGAAGCCGAGCGAGGCCAGGACCGCGACCAGCACGTCGAGGTCGGCGCCGGACGGGTCCGTGTCGACGACGGTGCGGCCGGCCGTGACGGAGGTCTGTGCCCGGTGCACCCCCGGCAGGTCCTCGAGAGCACGGTCGATGCGCCGGGCACAGGAGGCGGAACGCATGCCGGTGACGGTGAAGGTGTGCGTGCTGTTGTTGCTCATGCCGGCCTCCGGGCAACCGTCGAGCGGCCGGCGTGTACGGCGTACAGGTCCATGGAAGATGTCCCTTTGGGTGGCGCGGGCAGAAGGAGCCGCGTCGCCGTCGTCTCGACGGCGAGCAGTGGGCTGGCGGCGGGCCCCGGAGGGCGGCTTCTGCTACGTGCGCGAGACGCCGAGCGCGTCGAGGGCGACGGGCGGCATGGATCGTCCCGACGGCAGCACGAGGCGCTGGGCGGCGACGACCGCGACGGCCCGCATCGACGGTTCTGTGCGCAGCGCGGCGACGGTGGGCGCCGCGGGGCCGGTCAGCGGCAGCAGGTGGCAGCTGTCGGACACCGCGGGGCCGCCACCATGGTCGTCATGGTCGTCATGGTCGTCATGGTCGCGATCGGCCGCCGCGGCGGTGATCGCCGCGGCGGTGGACCCGGGGTGCTGAGCCGCCGGCGATGCGTCACAGTGGCCGCACCGCAGCAGCCCGAGCCCGGCGAGGACGAGCGCGACCGTCAACCACCGCACCAGCCCGGGCCAGGCGGTCGGCGGTCGGAGGCGGTCCACGGTCGCAGATTACCCAACGGCGACGGCTGCCGGACCGGCCGTCACCCGGTCGGGCCGGCAGCACCCGCCGGGTGTCACTGCGCGGTGAGCCGCACGGTACGCAGCAGCTGCGCGTTGAGGGCGACGACGATGGTGGACGCGGACATGAGGATCGCGCCGACCGCCGGGCTGAGCGTGAACCCGGTCCAGGCCAGGACCCCGGCGGCGAGCGGGATCGCGACGATGTTGTAGCCGGCCGCCCAGCCGAGATTCTGGATCATCTTGCGGTACGACGCCCGCGACAGCCGGATCACGCCGAGCACCCCGCGCGGGTCGGACGAGGCCAGCACCACCCCGGCCGACTCGATCGCCACATCCGTGCCGGCGCCGATCGCGATGCCGACGTCCGCGCGGGCCAGCGCCGGCGCGTCGTTGACGCCGTCGCCGACCATCGCCACCCGCAGCCCGCGCGCCTGCAGCTCCGCGACGGCGCGGTCCTTGTCGGCCGGCAGCACCTCGGCGAAGACCTCGTCGACCCCGGGGCGGAAGCCCAGGTCGGCGGCGACCGCCTCGGCCACCGGGCGAGCATCCCCGGTGATCATCACGATCTTCCGGATGCCCTGCTCGCGCAGCTGGGTGATGGCCTGGCGCGCCTCGGGCCGCACCTCGTCCTCGAGCGCGAAGGCCCCCACCACCTGCGGCGCGCCACCCTCGGGCAGCCGCAGGAGATGCAGGACGGCGGCGCCGCGCCGCGACCACTGCCCGGCGGTGTGCCGCAGGTCGGCCGGCACCTCGGCGTGCAGCTCGCGCAGCAGCGACGGCCCGCCGACGGCGTACGCAACGTCATCCACGACGGCCCGGACCCCGCGGCCGGTCAGCGACCGGAAGTCCCGCGCCGAGGCGCGCAGGCCGCGCCGATCGGCGACGGCGACGATCGCCCGGGCCAGGGGATGCTCGCTGTCCGCCTCGACCGCCGCGGCCAGGCGGAGCACGTCGTCCTCGGTCTCACCCGGAACGGCGGCGATGCCGGTGACCGTGTGCGCGCCCTTGGTCAAGGTGCCCGTCTTGTCGAACAGGACGGCATCGACGGTCCGCATCCGCTCCAGCGCCAGCCGGTCCTTGACCAGGATCCCGGCCCGGGCGGCCACCGCGGTGGACAGCGCGATCACCAGCGGAATGGCCAGGCCGAGCGCGTGCGGGCACGCGATGACCAGGACTGTCACGGTACGCACGACCGCGCCGCTCAGGTCGCCGAGCAACCACCACACGCCGAACGTCACTGCCGCCACCGCGGTCGCGACATAGAACAGCATCGCCGCGAAGCGGTCCGCCAGCACCTGCGCCCGGCCGCCGGCCTGCTGCGCCTGCGCGACCAGCCGCCCGATGCCGGCCAGCGCCGTGTCGTCACCGACCGCGTCGACCCGTACGCGCAGCGCCGAGTCGGTGGCGACCGTGCCGGCCACGACCCGGTCACCGACGCCCCGGGCCACCGGGCGCGACTCCCCGGTGATCATCGACTCGTCGAGCTCGGCCACCCCGTCGACGATGCGCCCGTCGGCGGGAACGCGGCCGCCGGAGCGCACCAGCACCGTGTCACCCACCCGCAGCTCCGCGACGGGGACCCGCTCGACGTCCCCGCCGGCGGCGACCCGGTCGGCCTGATCGGGCAGCAGCGCCGCCAGCGCGGCGAGGGCGCCCTGGGCCTGGCCGATGGCCTTCATCTCCTGCCAGTGCCCCAGCAGCATGACGGTCACCAGCGCGGCCAGCTCCCACCAGAAGTCGAGGTCGAACCCCCCGAGGCTGGTGGCCAGCGAGGCCGCGTAGGCGACGGTGATCGCCATGGAGATCAGCAGCATCATGCCGGGCGCCCGGTCGCGGATCTCCGAGACGGCGCCGGCCAGGAACGGCCATCCGCCGTAGCCGAAGACGATCGTGCCGAGCACCGGGCCGATCAGGCTCAGGCCGGGGAAGTCGAGCGAGTAGCCGAACCAGTCCATCACCATGTGGCTGGTCACCACGATCGGCACGGTCAGCGCCAGACTCAGCCAGAACTTCCGCCGGAACATCTCCGGATCATGGCCCGCGTGCTTGTCATGACCGCCATGTTCGGCATGTCCGGCGGCACCGTCGTGACCGGCATGTCCGGCGGCACCGTCGTGACCGGCATGTCCGGCGGCACCGTCGTGACCGGCATGTCCGGCGGCACCGTCGTGACCGACGTGACCGGCGGCACCGTCGTGACCGACGTGACCGACGTGGCCAGCGTGGCCAGCGGGACCGCCCGGGTCCGCATGACCGGCGTGCCGGTCGGGACCACCCGGGCCGGCATGACCGGCGTGCTGGCCATGCCCGCTAGCCGCGGCGGCAGCGGCGGGCGGCGGCGGCACGCCCTCGTCCCGTGCCTGGGCCCGGTCGCTCGTCCGCATGCCGCCGCCGCCGCGCGGCGCTCCGTGCTGGTCGTGGTCTGCAGAGCTCATCTCCATCGCCTCCGCCGCCCACGATATACCCCCCAGGGGTATCACGCCAGGGGGAATGTGGTCAGGTGATGTCGCGGCGGACCGTGGTCACCACCGCGGCGCCCGCGAAAGCCGCGGCGTAGCCGGCCAGCGCCAGCCCGGCCTGCCACTGCGGCGGGCCGTCCACCAGGCCCGGCAGCCCGTCGAGAGCCGACCCCAGCGCGAACGGCAGCCACCGGCCCGCGTCGCCGATGAGCTGACCGACGATGCCCTCGACCAGGGCGAGCCAGGCCAGCGCGGCGGCCACCGCGGCGATCAGGTTGGTGACCAGCGCCCCGACGCCGACCCCGATCGCGGCGAAGGCGGCGTTCCAGCCGATGCCGCCGAGCACCGTGCGCCACAGGTCCCCCGACGAGATGTCGAGCGACGAGCCCTTGGCGCTGAGCCAGACGGCGGTGGCCGCCAGGGCCGTACCGGCGGCGATCACGCCGAACAGGGCGCCGGCGGCGGTGTAGACGCCGAGCTTGGCGAGCACCACCCGGTAGCGGCGGGGCGTGCTGAGGTAGGCGTCGCTGATCGTGCGGTGCCGGTACTCCCCCGCGACGGCCATGATGCCCAGCACCAGGGTGAAGAGCGAGACCAGGCCGATGTGCGCCACCGCCTCCCGCTGCGCGGCCGGTGAGGTGACGTCGTCGCGGCTGATCATCAGGCCGCTGACGCCGGCGACGATGACGGCCTGCGCGGCGGCCAGCAGCAGCCAGCCGCTGCGGACGGTGCGCAGTTTGCGGACTTCCGCGGCGAGGATCACCGGGCGCTCCCTTCCAGTTCGGCGGTCAGGCGCAGGAAGGCAGCCTCCAGGCTGTCCCCGGCGCCGGAGAGCTCGGCGAGCGGGCCGGCGAACCGCAGCACCCCGCCGTTGACGATGACCACCCGGTCGACGGTCTGGGCGACCTCGGCCAGCACGTGGCTGGACACCACGATCGTGCGGCCCTGCCCGGCGAGATCCCGCAGCAGCGACCGCAGCCACGCCATCCCGGCCGGGTCCAGGCCGTTGCCCGGCTCGTCCAGGATCAGCACGGCGGGATCACCGAGCAGCGCCGAGGCGAGGCCGAGCCGCTGGCGCATGCCCAGCGAGTAGCCGCCGACCCGGCGCCCGGCGTCCGCGCCGAGACCCACCTCGTCCAGCACCGTGTCCACCCGGGCGGCGGGCAGGCCGGCCAGCTGCGCCTGGATCAGCAGATGCTGCCGCGCGGTGCGGCCGGGATGGAAGCCGGACGCCTCGAGCAGCGCGCCGACGACCCGGCGCGGATGGGCCAGCTCGGCGTAGGGACGGCCGTCCACGGTCGCCGTACCGGAGGTCGGCCGGACCAGGCCGAGCAGCATGCGCAGCGTGGTGGTCTTGCCGGCCCCGTTGGGGCCGAGGAAGCCGGTCACCCCGGGACCGACCGCAAAGCTCAGATCCTGTACGGCGGTCACGGCGCCGAACCGTTTGGTAAGTCCTCGGACGGACAAGTCGGTCATCGCAGTCCCTTCCCGGTAAACGCAACGACCCTGACTCTCGCGTCCGGGCAGCCCTGTTCTCATCGCCCGGCCGCGGCATCTTCGCCGTACCGCGGGCGCGGTATGCCACGGATGCCCCGGCCGGAGGAGGCGCCGGCCACCTGCCCGGCCGTACCGTGTGGACATGCTCGTCATCGCCCACCTGCAGCGGACGGCGCACCGCCGCCCGCACGTCGCCGACGCGGCGATCGCCGCGCTGGTGTGGGTGGCGGCGCTGCTGACCACCACCGGCCCGCACCACCTCCGCGAGCTGGCCCCGCTGGTGCTGGCGACCGTCGCGTGCGCGGCGCTGGTGCTGCGCCGGCGCTGGCCGTACCCGGTCCTGCTGGTCACCACGGTGGCCGCCGAGCTCTACCTGGCCCGCCAGCCCGGCACCGGCGACACCCTGATCCTGGCCGCGCCGCTGGTCGCCCTCTACACGGTCGCCGAGCACACCGACCGCCGGCGGTCGCTGCTCGTCGCCGGGCTGCTGGTGCTGGTGCTGGGCGCGTTCCACACCTTCGGCGCGCCGGCGCGCTGGCTCGGCCCGGAGAACGTCGCGCTGGCCGCGCTCGGCGGGCTGGCCGTCGCCGCCGGCGAGGCGTCCCGGCACCGGCGCGCCTATCTGGCCGAGGTGCTGCTGCGCGCCGAGGACGCCGAACGCGACCGCGAGGCCGAGACCCGGCGCCGGGTCACCGAGGAGCGGCTGCGCATCGCCCGCGACCTGCACGACAGCGTCGGGCACCACCTGGCGCTGATCAACGTGCAGGCGGGCGTCGCCCGGCACGTCCTGACCGACCAGCCGGCCCCGGTCCGCGAGACGTTCGACCAGATCCGGCACGGCAGCCGCGCCGCCCTCGACGAGCTCCGGGACACCGTCGGGCTGCTGCGCCGGCCGGAGGACGCCGACGCGCCCGTCGAGCCGACCGTGGGCCTGGCCGCGCTGGACGACCTGCTGGCCTCGTTCACCCGGTCCGGCCTGCGCGTCGTCCGCCGGCAGGACGGCGACACCACCACGCTGCCCTGGGCGGTGGACGTCACCGCGTACCGGATCGTCCAGGAGGCGTTGACGAACGTGTGCAAGCACGCCGGCCCGGTGGAGGTCCGGCTCACCCTGCGCCGCGACCCGCAGTCGCTGACCGTGACCGTCGACAACGACGGCCCGCCGGTCGCGCCGCCGGCCCGGGAGGCGCACGGCATCGTCGGCATGCGGGAACGGGTGGCCGCGCTCGGCGGCACCGTGCTGGCCGGGCCCCGGCCCACCGGCGGCTTCCGGATCACCGCGATGCTGCCGGCCGGGCGTGCCGCGTGACCGGCGAACCGGCCATCCGGGTGCTGCTGGCCGACGACCAGCCGCTGCTGCTGGCCAGCTTCGCCACGCTCATCGGGGCCACCGCGGGCATGTGCGTGGCCGGCACCGCCCGTACCGGGGTCGAGGCGGTCGCCCGGGCCCGCGAGTCCCGGGCCGACGTGGTGCTGATGGACATCCGGATGCCGGGCCTCGACGGGCTGGCCGCCACCCGGGCGATCACCGCCGACGAGGACCTGGCCGGGGTCCGGGTGCTGATCCTGACCACCTTCGAGATCGACGAGTACGTCTTCGAGGCCCTGCGCAGCGGGGCGAGCGGCTTCCTGGGCAAGAGCGCGGAG
Organism: Actinoplanes sp. NPDC049599; assembly: GCF_044465625.1. Classification (NCBI taxonomy): domain Bacteria; kingdom Bacillati; phylum Actinomycetota; class Actinomycetes; order Micromonosporales; family Micromonosporaceae; genus Actinoplanes; species Actinoplanes sp. NPDC049599. The sequence continues at coordinate 64,088 of NZ_JBITLX010000006.1, read as the reverse complement.
CCGGCGGAACTGCTCCAGGCGATCCGCGTGGTGCACCGCGGCGACGCCCTGCTCACCCCGGCCGCGACCCGCAGCCTGATCGCCCGCTATCTCGCCCGCCCGGAACGCAGCCACCAGCTGCCGGCGACCGGGCTCGCCGACCTGACCGAACGGGAACGCGAGGTGCTCGCGCTGGTGGCGGGCGGGCTGTCCAACGACGACATCGCCCGGCACCTGACGCTGAGCCCGCACACGGTCAAGACCCACATCAACCGCACGATGATGAAGCTGGACGCCCACGACCGGGCGCAACTGGTCGTGGTCGCGTACGAGAGCGGTCTGGTCCGGCCCGGCGGCTGAGGACGGCCGGGACCGGGCCGTCAGCAGGTCGCCCGGTAGGGCAGCTCGGGAACGTAGCGGCTCCATTCGTCGGTGTTGAGGCCGCGGCCGCTGATCGTGCAGGCGGGCCGGACGGGGTCGGCGGCGAGGTCCGCCGGGACGGTGGTGTCCCAGAGCGTGAGGGTCTGGTTCGGGTCGCCGATCTTGCCGCCGGCCGCCAGCAGGCGCCCGTCCGGGCTCAGCGCCCCGTGATAGCTCTGCAGCTCGGGGGTCTTCATGGTGGCGAACCGGACCGGGGTGGTGGCATCGGCGACGTCCCAGAGCAGCACCGCGTTGTCCAGGCTGACGGTGGCCAGCGTGTGCCCGTCCGGGGTGAAGCCGATGAACATCATCTCGTTGCTGTGGCCGGTCAGGGTGGCCAGTTGGCTGGGCTGGGCGGGATCGGCGACGTCCCACAGCAGGGCCGTCCCGTCGTTGTCGGTCGCGGCCGCCAGGGTGCGCCCGTCCGGGCTGAACGCGAACATGGAGACGTTGAACCCGGTGAAGTCCTTCAGCACGATCGAGGTGAGGCGCTCCGGCGCGGCGAGGTTCGCCAGGTCCCACAACGACACGTTGTAGCCCTCACCGACGGCCAGCGTGCGCCCGTCCGGGCTGAACGCGGCGGTGGTCAGCAGCGACCGGAGGGGCAGCGTGGTGAGTGGCTGGGGCTGCTGCCGATCGGTCACGTTCCACAGCGACAGCCTGCCGTCGATGTGGCCGATGGCCAGGGTGTGCCCGTCCGGGCTGAAGGTGATCGAGGAGAGGGCGCCGCCGCCGTCCTTGATGGTGGACAGCAGCGCGGGAGCGCCCGGGCGGGTCAGGTCGAGCAGCGTCACCACCTTGTCCGCGCCCGCGGCGGCCAGGGTGCGGCCGTCGCGGCTGAGGGTGATCGAGTCGGTCCGGCCGCTCTGCATCGGCAGGAGGTCACGCCGGGCCGGTACGGCCGGATCGGCCAGGTCCCACGGCACGGCCGTGCCCTCCCGCCCGCCGGCGATCAGCGAACGGCCGTCCGGCGTGAACTCCAGGCCCACGATCCGGCCGGGGTACGGCCCGGGCAGCCCGGCCACCGGGCCCCGGGCGTACCAGCCCCGGGGGTGCCAGATCGTCGCCGTGCGACGGTAGCCGGCGGTGGTCAGGGTCCGCCCGTCGCGGCTGAACGCCATCGACCGCACGGGGCCGCCGCGGCTGGTCAGGACGGCCAGGTTGGTCGGCATCCAGGCCAGCCCGTCGAGCTCGACGGCCCACACCGTCGCGGTGCCGTCCGAGTCGCCCAGCACCAGCGACTGCCCGTCCGGGCTGAACGTCATCGAGCTGAAGTCGGTCCTGCCGTTCCCCACCGGCTGTGACCACCCCTGGAGCGGCGCGGCCGGGTCGGTCAGGTCCCAGAGCCAGACGTACCCGTCGACTCCCTCGACGGCCACCATGGGCAGCGTCGGGTTGTACTCGACGGCGGCGTCGACCTTGTTGTCGCCGAAACCGAGCTTGAGCACGGCGCCCCGCACCGGATGGGCCGGATCGGTCAGGTCCCAGACGTAGGTCCCGTCGCCGCTGCCCACCCCGGTGCGCCCGTCCGGACTGAACGTGAAGCGGTATGCCGGCAGCGTGGCGATCACCACCGGGGCCGCGCCGGTCACATCCCAGAGAATGGTGTTCCTGTCGCGGTTGCTGGTGGCGACGGTGTGCCCGTCCCGGCTGAACGCCACCGCCACGATGGCGGCGGCGTCGGGCAGCAGCGCCTTCCGCACCGGATGGGCCGGATCGGTCATGTCCCACAGCACCGCGGCCGCGCCCCCGTCGAGGACGGCCAGGGTCCGCCCGTCCGGGCCGGCGGCCAGCGTCTTCTCCGCCGTCCCGCCGACCGGCAGCGGCGCGAGCCGGACCGGTTTCGCCGGGTCCGCCGTGTTCCACAGCGCCACCGTCCCGTCGGCGCCGGCGGCGGCGACCACCTGCCCGGCGACGGACGCGACCGAGATCGCGTCGCCGAACGCGCCGGCGTAGGTCGTCGCCATGACGAGGTGGCTGAGCTGGTCGCGGCCCTGCGCGTCGGCGTGCAGACGCTGCGCGGCCGCGCCGAGCATGAGGGCCATCCGCGGGTCGTCCGTGATCATCGCGCGGGCCCGGGACATCAGCCGCCGGCCGGCCACGATGCGCTGCTGCCGCTCCATCTCGGCGCGCTGCTGACGGGCGTCCTCGGCCGCCTCCCGGGCCAGCTGCTCCTGCTTCCGCCGCTCCTGGTCGGCCTTGCGGGCCTGCTCGCTGTACTGCTTGGCGAGCTTCTCCTGCGCCTTGGCCCGCGCGGTCGCCTCGTTCGCCAGCTGCTGCTGCCGCCGGGCGTTCGCCAGCTGCTGCTCGGCGTTGGCCTTCTGCCGCGCGGCCTCCTCCGACGCGCCCTTCGCCGCCGCCTGCTGGCGTTCGGCGTTGGCCTTCTGCCGGTCGGCGGCGGCCTGGTAGCGCTGCGCGTTCGCCTGCTCCCGCCGCGCCTCCGCGGCGGCGTCCTCGGCCAGCGCCTGCTGTTCCCGGGCGAGCTCCGCCTGCCGCTGGGTCTCGGCCTTGGCGTCCTCCGCCCGGGCCTCCTGCGCCCGGGCGTTCTCCTGCTGCCGCTGCGACTCCTCGGTGGCCCGTTCGGCGGTGCCGCGCTGCTCCGAGGCCATCCGCTGCTGCAACCGGGCCTCCGCCGCCGCGGTGTTGGCCCGGGCGGCGTTGCGCGTGGCGACGACGCCGGTCAGCGAGGCGACCAGGGTCAGCAGCACCAGCGTCGCCACCGCGACGGCCGACAACCGCCGGGCCCGCCGGTGGTGGCGGATGTCCTCACCCTCCAGTTCGTCCTTGCTCACCCCGTGCATCGGCGCGGCGAGCTGCGCGACGGCGTCGCGGAACCGGGCGTGCTGCAGGCTCAGGTGCAGATCCTTGCGGGCCCAGCGCAGGTCCAGGAACAGCGGTTCCTCGGCGAACACCCCGCGCAGCGCGGCCGGCACCGCGGTGGACTCGGCGGTGAAGTCCTGGGCTTCGGGATCCCACCGCCACTCGCCGTCGGTCACCACCGGAAGGATGCGGTCCGGTGACTTCGTCGCCACCCAGTGCTCGATCTCCCGGTTCACCCACTGTGAGCTCGCCGCCTCGGGAGACGCGAGCAGCACGAAGAACTTCGAGCCGTCCAGCGCCTCCTGAATGGACCGCCAGAGCGCGGGCGTCACGGCCAGCCCGGTCTGGTCCCGGAAGATCCACAGCGCGCGGCGCCGGTGCCACGGCTTCGCCAACCGGTGCAGACCACGCTGGACAGCGGGTGCGAGCCGCCCGTCGGCGGCATGGCTGTACGAGATGAACCCATCGAACGGCATGACTGTCCCCGTAAGTCGGCGTAAGCGGCGGGGCCCGATTCTCCACGTCCCTGGCCTGCCGGTAAAGCGGCTTGCGCGGCCCGGCCGCGACGGGGCCTGCGGTGCGCCGCGGGCCCCGGCGGAGGCCGCGTGGCGGCACCGCACCGCCATGTGCTTTCATCTATACGGGCCGGGCATCTTCCCCCGTGGATGCCCGGCCCGCACCATGCCGAGGCCGCCGCTACCGGACGAACGTGATCTCCGGATACCGCGGATGCGGGGCGCGGAGCAGCCGGCCGTCCCGGTGCCGCAGGTGCTGGTCGAGGAAGGCCCGCAGGTAGGTGCGCTGGATCGCCAGGGACCGTTGCGGGTCGAGGGTGCCGATCTGCTCGGCCACCTGCTCGGGGCTGAGACCGAGCGCCGCGGCGGCCTGCGGGTAGAACACCACACTGTCGTTGTACGACGCATGGGTCGAGCCGCGCAGGCTCAGCTCGCGTTTCCAGCCCCGCTGATTCGCCCAGAACGCGTCCCAGCTGGGGTCCTCGGGGTCCGCGCCGTGGTCGCTGCTCAGCAGCAGGAACGGCCGGTCGGAGCCCGCGACGGCGCCCGCGCCGACGAGCGTGCCGTCCAGATTCACGCCGGCCTTGATCCGCGGGTCGTCGTGCATCACGGCGGCGGCGGTGCTGCCACCCAGCGAGTGACCGACCATGCCGATCCGGCTCAGGTCGAGGGCACCGCGCAGACCGTCGGGGAGCCGGCGGCTCCCGGCATCGGGGTTGCGGCCGGCGTTGAGGGCGGCCAGCTGGTCGAGGACGAACCGGGTGTCGGCCGCGCGGACCGCGACGGCCTGGGCGATGACCTGCTCGTCGAGGTCGGGCGGGATGGTGGCGACCTCGACCCGCCCGCCGGGGAACTCGACCTCGGAGGCGTCGTGGGTGTGGTCGATGGTGACGACGACGGAGCCGTGGCTGGCCAGTTCCTCGACGAGCGCGGTGCCGGTGCCGCGGTCACCACCGAGGCCGGGCGAGTAGAGCACCACCGGGTGGCCGCCCTGCTTGCGCGCCACCGGGGCGCCCACCCGGCCGTGCGTGGTCGTGGCGCGCACCATCTCGGCGGGGAAACCGAGAGCCTCCGCGAAGTGCGGCACCGCGCCCGGCGACAGCCACGGCGCCGCCGGGTAGCCGCCGGTGTGCCGCGCCGGGTACCAGATCTGGACCATGATCTCGCGGACCGGGTGGGACGGCACCCACGGATCGGTGCGCCCGGTGTCGACGAGATGGAGCGAGACGGTGCCGAGGCGCTCGGGGCCGGTCGGTGCGGGCAGGACGATCCCCCCGGCGGCCGGTCGGCCGTGCGGATGGGTGGACTGGGCGGAGGAGGGCGCGGCGGCGGCGACCAGTCCGAGGCCGGCGGTCAGGAGGGCGGCCGTGAGCAGCAATCGGCGAGGTCGTCGGGGCCGCGCGGCGGCCGGATGGCGCTGGGACATGGTGCGTTCCTCCGAGGTGCAGGCGGGTGAATCGATGGTGACCACGGTGCCGGGAGCCGGCCGCGCTGTCGGTAGGGACGGCAGCCGGTCCGGGGTGGGGTTTTCCTCACCCCCGGGGGAGGGACTGCCTCATGGCGCGGCCGGGCGGGCGGTGGCTACGGTGATCTTGTGAAATCGGCAGAAGCGATGCTCCGCACGGTGCTGGGCGCCTGGTGGTCGGCGCGCAGCTGGCGTGCCACAGCCCACGCGCTCGTGGGGCTGCCGATCGGCGTGCTGACCTTCGCGCTCGCCTGCGGCCTGCCGGTCGGCATCGGCTACTCCGCGGCCTGGAGCCTGCTCTACGCACCCCACGACCGCTGGGTGCTGACCACCGCGCTGGTGGCGCTCGCCGTGGTGGTCCCGTTACCGCTGCTGCTGACCGTGCCGAGGCTCACCGCGCTGCAACGCCGGCGCTTCCGGGCGCTGCTCGGCGTGGAGATTCCACCGCCGAGCCACGACGACCGGCGGCTCGCTCCGGCGGGCACGGGGCGGCAGCTGGCCTACCACATGCTGGCGTTGTTCATCGGCGCGGTCGGGGCCGCCCTGGTGGCAGCTTGCTGGTCGGCCGTACCCGGGTTGATGTGGGCTGCCGGAGGGCGGCCGGTCGTCACCCTGGCGGCGCCGGCCGCGCTGCTGGCGGCTCCGTGGGTGGCCCGGGGCGTGGCCCGCGTCGACACGGCCGTGGCCCGTGCTCTGCTCGGTCCCAGCCACCGCGAGCGGCTGTCCGCGCAAGTGGAGTCGCTGTCCCGCAGCCGGGCCGACATCATCGCCGCCACCGACGCCGAACGCCGCCGCATCGAGCGTGACCTGCACGACGGCGCCCAGCAGCGGCTGGTCTCGCTCGCGATGAACCTCGGCATGGCCCGCGCCGGCCTCACCGACACACCCGCACCCGCCCGGCAGGCCATCGAGGCCGCCCACGACGAGGCCACCCAGGCCCTCGCCGAGCTGCGCGAGTTCGTCCGCGGGCTGCACCCGGCCGTGCTCAACGACCGGGGCCTGGACGCGGCCCTGTCCGGCATCACCGCCCGCGCGCCACTGCCGGTCCGGCTCCGCGTCACCGTGGCGTCGCGCTGCGCGCCGGTCGTCGAGGCCATCGCCTACTTCGTCGTCTCCGAGGCCCTCACCAACGTGGCCCGGCACGCCCGGGCCGGCCATGCCGAGGTCACCGTCGACCGCGTCGCCGACCGGCTCCGCGTCGTCGTCACCGACGACGGCTGCGGCGGCGCCACCCTGGGCTCCCCCACCGGCGCGGCGGCCGGCGCCGGCAGCGGATTGCGGGGGCTCGCCCAGCGCGCCGCCTCGGTCGACGGCACGTTCACCCTGCACAGCCCGGCCGGCGGGCCGACGACGATCACCGTGGAGCTGCCGTGCGGGTCGTGATCGCCGAGGACTCGGTGCTGCTCCGGGCGGGCCTGACCAAGCTGCTCGCCGACGGCGGCTTCGAGGTCGTCGCGGCCGTGGCCGACGCCGAGCAGCTGCTCCGCTCGGTCGCCGAGCACCGCCCCGACCTGGCCCTGGTCGACGTGCGGATGCCGCCCACCCACACCGACGAGGGCATCCGCGCCGCGCTGGTCATCCGCCACCAGCATCCGGAGGTCGCCGTCCTGGTGCTGTCCCAGTACGTCGAGGAGCGCTACGCCACCGATCTGCTGTCCGTGCACACCAGCGGGGTCGGCTACCTGCTCAAGGACCGCGTCGCCCACGTCACCGACTTCCTCGACGCGCTGCGCCGGGTGGCCGCCGGTGGCACCGCCCTCGACCCTGAGGTCGTCGCCCAGCTGCTGGTCCGCCGGCGCGACGACCCCCTGGACCGCCTCACCCCGCGCGAGTCGGAGGTGCTGCGGCTCATGGCCGAGGGCCGCTCCAACAGCGGCATCGGCGACGCCCTGAAGGTCAGCTACAGCGCGGTCGAGAAGTACGTGAGCAGCATCCTCGGCAAGCTCGACCTGCCACCCGCCGACACCGACCACCGCCGGGTCCTCGCCGTGCTGAAGTTCCTCGGCACCTGACGGACGACCCCGCCGGGCGGGTCGGACGCCGAGCGAGGCGCGGGTCGCGGCGATGGCGTCGAGCAGCTTCTCCTGGCACTCGAAGCCCCGAGGTCGACCCCGCAGGCGCGCTGCCGGGCCCGCGGCAGCGGCTGGTCCGGCTGGTCGATCCGCAGCCGGATGGAGGCCTGGTTCTCCTCCGGCACGGTCATGTCGGAGCAGCTGCCCACGGTCGGCGGCGGCTCCGCGGCCGCCACGGCCGGCGGGCAGGCCAGCACGCCGAGGCATCGCTTGATCGGCGGGACCGCAATTCCCATTCCGCTCCGGAAAGGAAAGGTGGTCGACTTCGCGATGGCTTTCCGCATAACACTTTTTCCCGCGGCGCGGCCCGAAAAAGGAATGTATTGAGGACTCCGAAATAATCTGGCAACATTGCCGATGGTCGATGGAAAGGCATACCTGTCAGCTCATTGTTAACGCTAACAGCGGAGGTTCGAATGGCGCGGACGCGACGCGTGATCGCCGGGGCGGCCGCCCTCATCCTGGCCGTGCTGCTGCTGCCGAGCGCCGGCGCGGCGCGGGCGGACAACCCGATCGTGCAGCACATCTACACCGCCGACCCGGCGCCCCTGGTGCACAACGGCCGGGTCTACCTCTACACCGGACACGACGAGGACGGCTCGACCTACTTCACCATGCGGGACTGGCGGGTCTTCTCGTCGGCCGACATGGTCAACTGGACCGACCACGGCAGCCCGCTGAGCCTCGCGACCTTCGCCTGGGCGGACGCGAACGCCTGGGCCGGGCAGGTGGTCGCCCGCAACAACCGCTTCTACTGGTACGTGCCGGTCCGACAGCGCTCGAACGGGCAGATGGTCATCGGCGTCGCCGTCGCCGACTCGCCCACCGGGCCGTTCCGCGACGCGCTGGGCCGGCCGCTGGTCGGCAACAACGAGATCGACCCGACCGTGTTCATCGACGACGACGGCCAGGCCTACCTGTACTGGGGCAACCCCAACCTCTCGTACGTGCGGCTCAACGCCGACATGACGTCGTACTCCGGCGGCGTCACGCGGATTCCGCTGACCACCGCGGGGTTCGGCACCCGTACGGGCAACGCGAGCCGCCCGACCCTCTACGAGGAGGGTCCGTGGGTCTACAAGCGCAACGGGCTGTACTACAACGTGTTCGCCGCCGAGTGCTGTTCGGAGTTCATCGGCTACTCCACCGCGCCGGGACCGACCGGCCCGTGGACCTACCGCGGCACGGTCATGCCCCGCCAGGGCACGAGCTTCACCAACCACCCCGGCGTCATCGACTTCAACGGCGGCTCGTACTTCTTCTACCACAACGGGGCGCTGCCGGGCGGCGGCGGTTACACCCGGTCCGTCGCGGTGGAGAAGTTCACCTACCGCGCCGACGGCACCATCCCGGCGCTGTCGATGTCCACTGTGGGCGCACCGCAGATCGGCTCGCTCGACCCGTACGTGCGGCAGGAGGCCGAGACGATCGCCTTCTCCTCCGGCGTCGAGACCGAGCCCGCGAGCGAGGGCGGCCGCAACGTCGGTTATCTCGAGAACGGCGACTGGATCAAGGTCAAGGGGGTCGCCTTCGGCGCCGGCGCGACGGCCTTCACCGCCCGGGTCGCCTCGGCCACCGCCGGCGGCACCGTCGAGCTGCGGCTCGGCAGCCCGACCGGCACCCGGGTGGGCGGGTGCACCGTGCCGGGCACCGGCGGCTGGCAGAACTGGCAGACCGTCTCCTGCCCGGTCACCGGCGCGACCGGCACCCAGGACCTCTACCTGCGCGTCGCCGGCGGCAGCGGATACCTGTTCAACCTCAACTGGTGGCAGTTCCAACGATGATCAAGAAGGAGCACCCGATGAGACTCCGCCGCTGGGCCGCCGCCCTGCTGCTCGCCGCCACCGCCCTGGTGGTGGTGCAACCGCCCGCCGCGCTCGCGCTGGACAACGGCGTGGCCCGCACGCCCCCGATGGGGTGGAACAGCTGGAACACCTTCGGGTGCAGCATCAACGAGACGCTGATCCGGCAGATGGCCGACGCGATGGTCAGCAGCGGCATGCGCGACGCCGGCTACCAGTACGTGGTCGTCGACGACTGCTGGATGAACCCCAACCGCGACTCCGCCGGCAACCTGCAGGGTGACCCCGGCCGCTTCCCGAGCGGCATGAAGGCCCTCGGCGACTACCTGCACGGCCGCGGGCTCAAGTTCGGCATCTACCAGGCGCCCCTGGACCGGACGTGTGCGCAGTACTTCGGCTCCTACCCGGGTGCGACCGGCAGCCAGGGCCACGAGACCCAGGACGCCCGGCAGTTCGCCGCCTGGGGCGTCGACTTCCTCAAGTACGACTGGTGCTCGCCGACCGGCACGATCAACGACCAGGTCACGACCTTCGCCCGGATGCGGGACGCGCTGGCCGCCACCGGCCGGCCGATCGTCTACAGCATCAACTCCAACAGCATCCACGACAAGACCGGGCCGCGCCGCAACTGGGGCGACGTGGCCAACATGTGGCGCACCACGGAGGACATCACCAACGCGTGGAACACCGGGCAGGCCAACGGCTACCCGATGGGCATCCAGAACATCGTCGACGTGACCGTGCCGCTGGCGGCGTACGCCCGGCCCGGCGGTTTCAACGACCCGGACATGATGGAGGTCGGCCGGGGCGGGATGACCGACACCGAGATGCGCTCGCACTTCGCGATGTGGGCCGTGCTGGCCTCGCCGCTGATCGCCGGCAACGACCTCCGCGCGATGGCGTCGGCGACCTCGACGATCCTGCTCAACCCGCGGCTCATCGCGATCAACCAGGATGCCCTGGGCCTGCAGGCGCAGCAGGTGTCCGGGGACGCGAGCCGGCGGGTGCTGGCCAAGCGGCTGGCCAACGGCGACGTGGCGGTCGCGCTGTTCAACCAGGCCGGCACCACCGCCACCATCGCCACCACGGCCGCCGCGATCGGCAAGACCGGCAGCTCCTTCACGCTCGTCGACGCGTGGACCGGCGGCACGTCCAGCACCACCGGCGCGATCTCGGCCAGTGTCCCGGCGCACGGCACGGCCGTGTTCCGGGTGAGCGGCGGCGGCACGACCGACCCGCCGCAGCCGACCGGCGGCGCCCTGGTCAGCGCCTCCTCCGGCCGCTGCCTGGACGTGCCGCAGAGCAGCACCAGCAACGGCACCCAGCCGGTGATCTGGGACTGCAACGGCGCCGCCAATCAGCAGTGGACCGCCTCCGGCCAGACCCTGCAGGCGCTCGGCAAGTGCCTCGACGCCCCGCTGAACGCCACCGCCGGGGCGAAGGCGCAGATCTGGGACTGCAACGGTGGCACCAACCAGCAGTGGACCCTCGAAGCCGGCGGCACGGTCGTCAGCCGTTCCTCCGGGCTGTGCCTGGACGTCAACAACAACGGCACCGCCAACGGCACCACCGTCCTGCTCTGGACCTGCACCGGAGCGGCGAACCAGCGGTGGACCCGGCGATGACCCCGGACGGCTCCGCGCGCCCGCGCTACGGCACCGGCAGGCCCGCGGCCAGCTCGGCGACGGTGTGCGCCCCGATCCCGGGCGGCGGGTCGTCGGTGCAGGCGGCCGCGACGGCGCGTACGTGCTCCTGGGCGCTCGTGGCGAGCCCGTCGTAGATGGCGGTGAACAGGTCACGAGCGGGCTCACGCAACCACCCGGCCGGCAGCAGCCGGCGGGGCAACCCCGGGTCGAGGATGGGCAGGCGCCGATAGGTGTCCATCACCTCGGTCCGGGCGCGGACGGCCTCGGGACCGGTGATCTCCCCGGCGTGGACACGGGGAGGCACCGGTCCCCAGGTCACCATGAAAGCCTCGTACCGGCGGGCGATGGCCGCGGTGTCCCAGGCGTCCAGGGGCGACCGGCCGGCACCGGGGCCGACGTGCCGGCTGCGGAAGACGGTCATGGTGGCGCCGAACGGGACGAGCTGCTCCCGGGCTTTCTCGGTGACGTCGCGCGGGGAGACCCAGAGACCGTCGTACAGCGGGGCGAAGCCCATCCAGCGCAGCTGCGCGCGGAGCCCGCGCCGCTGCGCCGCCCGGTCGCGCGGCACCGAGAAGGCGATCACCGTCCAGTGCTCGTCCCACGGCTCGGCCTCGACGGGCGAGACGATCGCGCTGCCGCCGAGGGAGAGGAACCCGGCGGCGGCCGGGGTGAGCCGGTAGGAGCTCCGCCGCCCCTGCCGGCGGCCCTCCAGCACGCCGCGACGGGCGAGCCGGCTGATCGCGGTCCGGGCCCCGGCCGGGCTCACCCCGGCCTCGGTGAGCAGGGCGACGACGGCCGCCGACGGGAGCCAGGCCCGGGTGCGCAGGGTGTAGTCGGCCAGCAGGGTCACCGCCAGGCCCTGCGGGGAGTTCCCCGCCTGCCGGCGGGGCAGCCGCACCGCTTCCGGGGCGTCGTCCGGGAAGATCTCCTCGATGTCGTACGGGCTCGTCACGCGGTGCTCCAGCGGGTTCTCCGGGGTGCGGTCAGAGCCGACTGTAGCGGCGGGCCACGATGCGCTTTGATCGATATTTGTCGATTGACAGTTTCGATTCCCAGGTGCACGCTAAGTGTTATACGACCGACGCCGGATGCGGGACCAAGGGCAGCCCCGCATCCGTCCCGGCGCCGTGGTGCGCCGGGTGACCTGTGGGAAGCCGGGCCGCCATCCCCCGCCGTCGCATCGTGGGCCGCGCCCGCGCGCCGGTTCCCCCTTCCCCAGGAGTGACAAGCATGAAGATCAGAAATACTCTGCTGCTGGCCGTGGCCGTCTCGCTGAGCCTGGTCGGTCTCGCCCTGCCGGCGGCCCGGCCCGCCTTCGCGGCCGCGCTGACCGAGGTGACGAACTTCGGCAGCAACCCGGGCGGGATGCGCATGCACATCTACGTCCCCGACGCGCGCCCGGCCGCTCCGCCGATCGTGGTGGCCATGCACGGCTGCGGGGGTTCCGGCCCCGGCTTCTACTCGGGCAGCGAGTTCGCCGCGCTGGCCGACCGGTACGGGTTCATCGTGATCTACCCGTCCGCGATGCAGGAGGCCGGCTTCGGCCGGTGCTTCGACACCTGGTCGGCGGCGGCCAAGCAGCGCAACGGCGGCAGCGACCCGGTCTCGATCGCCTCGATGGTGGCCTACGCCGGCCGCCAGTACGGCGGCGACCAGAACCGGGTGTACGCCACGGGCAGCTCGTCCGGCGGCATGATGACCCAGCACATGCTCGCCCTCTACCCCGACCTGTTCAAGGCCGGCGCCGCCTTCATGGGTGTGCCGTTCAACTGCTTCGCCAACGCGGCGGACTACCCGCCCGGCGGCCAGTGCACCGGCGGCAGCATGAACCGCACGCCGCAGCAGTGGGGCGACGCGGTCCGCCAGGCTTCGCCGGGCTACACCGGCGCTCGTCCCCGGGTGCAGCTGTGGCACGGCACCAACGACACGCTCGTGCCGTACTCGCTGCTGCAGGAGTCGATCGAGCAGTGGACCAACGTGTTCGGGCTGAGCCAGTCGCCCTCGTCCAGCGACACCCCGCAGGCGAACTGGAACCGCCGCCGCTACGCCGACGCGACGGGCACCGTCCAGGTCGAGGCGTACAGCATCCAGGGCGCCGGGCACAGCCTGCCCGGCAGCGGAATGGCGGCCTCCGCCATCGCGTTCTTCGGCCTCACCGCCGCACCTCCGTCCACCCCGCCGACCACACCACCGTCGACCCCGCCCTCGACCCCGCCGTCGACGCCGCCGTCGAGCCCGCCCGCGGGCGGGACGTGCCGGGTCGCCGCCACGATCAACGCCTGGAACACCGGCCTGACCGCGGCCATCACCATCACCAACACCGGTGCCACCGCCGTCAACGGCTGGTCGCTGACCTTCACGCTGGCCGGCGGCCAGACCATCACCTCCGGCTGGAACGCCACCTACTCCCCCGCCGCAGGCCAGGTGACAGCGCGCAACGTCGGCTACAACGCCGTCATCGCCCCCAACGCCTCGGTCAGCGTCGGCTTCCAGGCCACGCACACCGGCAACGCCGCCGGGCCGGCCTCGTTCAGCCTCAACGGCACGCCCTGCACGGTCCCAGCCTGAACCGACGTACAAGGAGAAGATCTTCGATGGCGAGAAAAACCTGGCTACGCCGGCGCCTGGCGGCGGCCGTCGCCGCCGCGGCGATGACGATCGTCGCGGGAGCGGTCGGCCTGACCGGCGGCACCGCGTCGGCCGAGCCGGCCACCGCCCTGGCCGCGACCGCAGGCTGCGGCAAAACACCGACCCTGCGCGACGGCACCTACACCATCCAGAGTGGCGGGCAGTCCCGCTCCTACATCCTGCGGCTGCCCGGCAACTACACCAGCAGCCGGTCCTACCGGCTCGTCGTCGGGCTGCACTGGCTCAACGGCAGCGCCAACGACGTGGTCGGCAACGGCTTCTACGGCCTGCAGCAGCGCGCCGCCGACAGCGCCATCTTCGTGGCGCCCCAGGGCCTCGACGCGGGCTGGGCCAACACCGGCGGCCGCGACGTCACCCTGGTCGACGACATCCTGCGGGTGGTGGAGAACGACCTCTGCGTCGACACCTCGCAGCGCTTCGCGCTGGGCTTCAGCTACGGCGGCGCGATGAGCTACGCCCTGGCCTGCGCCCGGCCCACCGTGTTCCGGGCGGTCGCCCCGATCGCCGGGGCGAACCTCAGCGGCTGCTCCCCGGGCACCCAGCCGGTCGCCTACTTCGGGATCCACGGCATCCGCGACAGCGTCCTGAACATCTCGGCGGGCCGGTCCATCCGGGACACCTTCGTCCGCGCCAACGGCTGCACGGCGCAGAACCCACCGGAGCCGGCGCAGGGCAGCGGCACCCACATCACCACGGCGTACGCGGGATGCCGGGCCGGATATCCGGTCCAGTGGGCCGCGCACGACGGTGACCACGTCCCGCTGCCGACCGACCGCAACGCCTCGACGTCCTGGGTCTCCGCCGAGGTGTGGCAGTTCTTCACCCAGTTCGGCAGCACCACGCCGCCGTCGACCCCGACACCCGGCCCGACGACTCCCGCACCGAGCACCCCGCCGCCGGGCGGTTCGGCGACCTGCCGCGCCACCGCGGCCGTCAACGCCTGGAACACCGGCCTGACCGCGAACATCACCGTCACGAACACCGGCAGCGCCGGCCTGAACGGCTGGACGCTCGCCTTCACCCTGCCCTCGGGCCAGACCATCACCGGCGGCTGGAACGCCACCTACGCCCCGGCATCGGGACGGGTCACGGCGACCAACGTCAGCTACAACGCGAGCCTGGCGCCCGGCGCGTCGGTCAGCTTCGGCTTCCAGGCCACCCACACCGGCAACAGCGGACCCCCGACCGGGTACGCCCTCAACGGCTCCACCTGCACCACCGCCTGACCGGCACGCTCGCGGTACCTACCGGGGTGGACGGCGGCGCCACGGCGCGCCGTCCACCTCGGCCGCGAAAGATGCGCACTCAGTTGTGCGGCAAATGGGGTATCGACCATTGCACCGGGGGCCACCCGGGCACCGTGAGCCGGGACCCGAGCGCCGCGATGGTTACGTCGCCCCACCAGTGCCGCACCAGGAAGCGGTACACCGCAGGCGGCCCCGCACCGTGCCCGGGCCGTACGGGTCGTGCGGTGAGGGTGACCATTTCCATGTCGCTGCCGACCACGACCGCAGCCGCCGGGTCGGCTCCCCGGGCCAGCGGCAGGTAGGTCTTGCGCCAGGCCTGACACTGCCGGTGCAGCATCGCCGGAAAGTCGGCATCGGCCGGCTCCACCGCGGCCAGCCGCGCGGCGCGCGCGTCGTCGTTGCCGCTGCGCACCGACACGAGGTAGAGCTGGGACACGGCGAGCCGCAGCTCGGGAGTCAGCGCACCCCACACCGCGCCGTCCGCTGTGCCGCGGTGCAGCAGGCGGATCCAGCTGAGGACGGTGTCCGGCCCGTTTCCCGGCCGGGCGACGGCGTCGCCGGCGGCGTGCCTGGGCATGCCGCCTCAGCAGCCCTGGTTGCGACGCTTGCCCGGGGTCAGCGTCCGCGCCGGCGGCCGGGCGGTGCAGGACTGGGCGGCAGGGGCGGCGGCGGTCAGCGCGGGTGCGCCGGTCAGGCCGTGGGCGACGGTCGCCACGAGGTCACGGAACCACCGGTGGGACGGATCGCGGGTGTGCGCGGGGTGCCACCACAGGGTCTCGGCCACCGGCGGCAGATCGAGCGGCACCTCCAGGACGCGCAGACCCGGCCCGGCGACCCGCTTCGCCAGCCGTTCCTGGATCAGGCAGACGTGGTCGCTGTCCCGGACCAGCTCCGGCAACAGGTGGTAGCTGCCGGCGGAGAACCGCGCCTCGGGTTCCAGACCGCGCGCCCGCAGATGCGCCAGCACCGGATGGTGAGTCCGCATGTCCTGGTGCACCACCCAGGAGACGGTGGCGAGCTTCTCCACGGTCAGCCCGCCGCCGACGGCCGGGTTGTCCGTTGCCGCCAGGCACACCCACCGGTCGTCGAAGAGGGTCGTCGCCGACATTCCGGCCGGCGCGACGCTGCGCGGCAGGACAAGCCCGTCGAACGAGCAGGTAGGACTCCACGCGGTCACCGCCGCGCAGTCCGCGGGCAGCCGGTCCAGGCGCAGGCCGGCGAGCGGCGCCGCCTGCCTGACCGCCCGGATCAGGAGCGGGCCCAGCACCGCGGCCGCATAATCGGACACGAGCAGCACGAACTCGCGCTCACAGGCCGCCGGGTCGAAGCCCGGCGCGGCGGTGAAGGTCTGCTCGACCAGGGCCATGGCCGCGGCGGAGGCCGACCGCAGGGCCGCACCCAACGGGGTCAGCTCGTAGCTGTTGCCGACCCGGACCAGGAGCTGATCGTCGAAGTGCCGGCGGAGCCGGGCGAGGGCGTCACTCATCGCGGGCTGGCTCAGGCCGAGCCGCCGCCCGGCCCGGGTGACGTTGCGCTCGGCCAGCAGGGCGTCGAGGGCGGCCAGCAGGTTCAGATCGATGCCCGGGCTTCTCATGCGGATCCCGGGTTCAGAGCCCGGGCCCGGCGCGGAAACTCTGCGCCGTTGCCGGGGGACGCCTGCCGAGCAGCAGACGCGACCCGTCAGCGGTGACATAGCGGTCGGGAAGGTTGCCGGCCCGCAGCAGGAAATCCGCGCCCGAGCCGACCCGCTGCGGGCAGAAGGTCGCGTCGGCCGCGAACTGCCGCGACGATTCCCGGGGCTGCAGCACCAACTCGAACTGCTGGTGGCGGACGAACCACCCCGGGAAGTTCACCGCCTCCAGCGACGCGCACTGGCGATCCGCCAGGCCACGGTGGAGCACGAAGGTGGCGTCGGCCGGCGCGGGAGCCGGACTGCGCGGGCCGATCGGGTCGAGCCTCATCCGGAAGTTCTGGTGCCGGAGCCGAACGTTCGGCGAACCGGTGACCACGAGGCTCAGGCGGCTGCCCGGCGCCGGCAGCAGCCGGACGGCCGTGCGGCTCGGCGTGCCGCTGGGTGAGGAATGCCGAGCCACCGGCAGCGGGCTGCCGGCGGCCTTGACGGTCGGCAGGGGGGAAAGGGACGGCAGGGCGGACGGTGGTGCGGACTGCACGGGGATGGGAACCGGCCATTGCTGGACCGTCGGCGGGGCTATCCATGCCCGCGCCGAATGGTCCTGGCCGGTTCCGTCCGACCGGCGATCGATCACAATCACCAGCGCCATCGCCACCATCGCGAGCGCGGCCCCGGCGGCGATGACGGTCGGGCCGCTCGGCGGCCCGGGTGACCAGCCGGGCCTGGAGCTGCTGCGACGCGGGGAACCCGGCTGTTGATAGGACATGAAGTGTCTGTCTCCCGGATGCCGGCCGTCATCACGGCCACGCCAGAAAAGCAATGCCCGGCCATATTCCGGGAAAAAGCGCCGGAAAGCAAGAGACATGATCACTTGTGAGCGGTATCAGCCGAGTCGATCCGATCCATCGACGAAACCGATACCCGGGGTGTTCACCACTGGGCGCGGTGGTGAAGAATGGAATCGGTTGCCGTTGCAGAATGCGGCACCGGAACGCTCACCTTTGCGTCCAGCGTTGATTCGCGCCGCCGGTGCAGGTCCACAGGATGACGGCGCTGCCGTTGGCGGTGGCGTTGCCGTTGACGTCCAGGCACAGCCCGGACTGGACATTGCGGATCGTCCCGTCGGTGTTGAGATTCCACCCCTGGTTGGCGCCGCCGGAGCAGTCCCACAGCTGCGCCTTGGCGCCGGCGGTGGCGTTGGTGGGCGAGTCGAGACACTTGCCGACGGACTGCAGTGTCTGGCCGGTGCGGGTCCAGCGCTGGTTGGCGGCGCCGCTGCAGTCCCAGATGATCGGCTGGACGCCGTTGGTGGTGCTGCCGTTCGGCACGTCGAGGCAGCGCCCGGAGGCGACGCCGACCAGTGCCCCGCTCGTGCCGGTGCCGCCGGGATCCCCGATGGTGCCCGGGACCGAGCGCAGGGCTCCGTACCAGGCGGCGGCCATCTTGTCGTAGCCGCCGGCGGTGGGGTGGATGCCGTCGATCAGGTCGGCGGCGGTCAGGGCGGCATGCATGTCCACGAGGTGCACCCGCTTGCCGGCGGCCACCTTGTTCTGCACGATGCCGGGCAGGGCGGCGTTGAAGGACCGGACCGCCGTCTCCTGGCTCGGCGCGGACAACGGGATCAGCGTCGCCACGAACACGTCGGCCGAGGGCGCGGCGGCGGTGATGTGGTCGATCAGCGCGGACAGCCGGCTCGGCGCCCCGGCGACGTTGTAGTTCTGCAGGATGTCATTGGTGCCGATGTGCAGCAGGACGGTCCGCGGGGTGGTGGCGCGCACCCAGCCGGTGACGCTGCCGTCGATCTGATCGATCCGCCAGCCCGGGTGGCCCTCGTGATCGTGGTCGCCGAGCGCGCCCGGCCCGTTGAACTGCGAGCCGACAAGGTCGACGCGGTAACCGGCGGCCGCCATGCGCTGCCACAGGCCGATCCGGTATCCGCCGGGAACCTGGGTGCCCTCGGTGATCGAGTCGCCGAGCGGCATGACCCGGACGCCGCCGTTCGACTCGGCCGCGGCGGCACCGGCCTGGACCACGGTGCCGGCCGCGGCGAGCGCGGCGGTCAGCAGCGCCGCCATCATCCATCGTCTTCTGGTCATGAACGTGTGCCTTCTTTCAGCGGGTGGGACATCTTCCCGGCCGGCGGGCCCGGCTCGCGCCGAGCCCGCCGGTGGAACGGACCTGCGTCAGGTCACTATCGCTGCCGGGTGAGCAGGCCCGGCCGGTACGGCAGGAGCCCGTAGTCGCCGCCGGAACTCGGTGACCGGCCCTGGTAGAGCAGTTGCAGGTTGCACGGGTCGATGGTCATGGTCTGATCGGCGCTGGTGCGGATCAGCTCGCCGTGGCTGATGTCGTTGGTCCAGGTCGCGCCGCTGTTGGCTTTGCCGGCGAAGGGGTTGCTCTCGGTCGCCGCCTGCGGGGTCCACGAGCCGTTCAGGCTGCTGGCCGTGAACGAGCGGAAGTAGCGGCCGTTCGCACCGATCGCTTCGACGATCATGAGGTACTGGTTCTGGCCCTGGACCTTGTAGACCTGGGGCGCCTCGAACAGGTTGTTCGTGCTGTCACTCATGATCGTGGTGTACGACGAGCCGAAGTTGCCGGGGAAGTTCCCGATCGGCATGCTCGCCCGGTAGATCTTGCCGTTGTCGCCGGCGAAGAACAGGTACATGTTCGTGCCGTCACCGATGACGGTCTGGTCGATGGGTCCGGTGCCGGAACCGGTGATGCTCCCGGTGAACAGCGGCTGGGCGGCCGACCACCCGTTGGCGTTGGTGGGGTCGCTGGAGGTGCGGTAGGAGAACGCGGTCGGGCCCCACTGGTAGGTGAGGACCCAGATGTTCTTCGGGGCGAAGTAGAACAGCGACGGCGCGACGGTGGCCGACGACATCGCGTTCTGGCTGGCCGAGCCGAGCTCGGAGAAGCTGTTGACCAGGCCGAAGTTCATCGACCCCCAGGTGCTCCCGGTGTCATGGGTGGTGGCGTAGACCAGCTGCTTGCCGTTGTACGGGGCGGTGGTGAAATCCTTGAGCGACACCCAGCCCGACCGCGGGTTGGCCAGCGACCCGGTCGAGGTCCAGCGGTACGACGACGGCAGCGTGCAGGAGCCGGACGGCGGTGGCGTGGTCGGCGTCGTGGGAGTGGTTCCGCCGACCCGGACCAGTTGCCACTGCTGGTTGGTGCCGTTCCAGTCGGCGTACTGCACGATGTTGCCGCCGTCGGCGGTGGAGGCGCCCTGCACTTCCAGGGCCTTGCCGCTGTTACGGTTGATCAGCTGCACGTAGCCGTCGATGTCCTGCAGGCTGAACTGCTGGTTGGCGGCGTTGTTGTCGGTCCACTGCACGACCGCGGCGCCGTCGGCGGTGGACCAGTTGTAGACGTCCAGGACCTTGCCCGACAACCGCGACTTGAGCCGGTAGAAACCACCACCGGAGTCGACGAACTGCCACTGCTGCTGGCTGCCGTCGTTGCGGGTCCACTGGGTGATCCGGGCACCGTCGGTCGTGGCCAGGTTGTACACGTCCAGCGCCTTGCCGCTGTTGCGGTTGACCAGGATGTATGAGGCTGCGGTGTCGATGGTCGCGGCCGAGGCGGCCGGGGCGTTCACGATCGTGAGCAGGCCGGCGGTCAGCGCGGTCAATGCTGCGGTGGTCACCGCCAGCCATCTGCGGCGTCGGGTCGGGTGTTTTTGCACGGATTTCCTCCGGGGTGGTGGGCTGGTGGTTGCGCTGGGACGGCGAGCTCGCTACCGGCTGAGGGATGGGTCGCCGGCCTTCTGATTGCAGCTTTTGGCTGGGGGGTCACCTTCTGGTGCGGGGTCTGGCTTCCGCGCTGTGGTTGAGCCGGGCGGTTTTGTCGGGCAGGCCAGGCTTTGGTGGTGGTCAAGCGAACATTCCGCGCCGGTTGCGGTCAGCAGGCTGCGGGTGGGTGGTGGGTGGTGGGTGGCGCGGGGCCGGGCGGGCGGGCGGTTGGGGTCACGGGGTTGTCAGGTCGAAGCGGGGGACGGTGACTGAGCCGCCCAGGGCTTGGGTGGCGTAGTTGAAGATGCCGAAGCGGTAGCCCATGAAGAACTGCCAGTTGTTGTTGAGCGTGAAGGCCGGGCCCAGCGTGGTGAACGTGCTGCCGTTGGTGCTGTAGGAGAACGTCGCTGTGCGGCCGGCGCCGGGTTGGATGTTCGCGGTCGCCCGCAGCCAGATCGTGCCGCCCGAGACGGCCGCGCCGGCGGCCTCGGCGCCGGTGCCGGTGGTGGTCCAGCCGCTGGTCGACATCGTCAGCCCGTTGGTCATCGAGACGCGGGTGGTGCCGTTGTCCTTGCGGATGCCGATCCAGGCCGAGGAGTCACGCAGCAGGGCCAGCCCGGCCCGGTCGCCGTTGGCCATCGCCGAGTAGTTCAGCTCGATCGTGGACGTGGAGGTGGGGCCCTGGATCCGGTGCGTCAGCGTGTTGCGGGCGTTGTAGAGGTCGTTCGTGACGGTCGCGGTGGACAGCCGCAGCCCGTTGCCGACGCTGAACCGCGCGGTGTCCGGGTTGTGGTTCCACTCCCAGCGGGGCGCCAGGGTGCTGCCGGTGAAGGTGTCCGGGCCGGTCATCGGCTGCACGGTCCTGGTCGTGCTGATGGCGGGCTTCGGGTAGCTGGCGCCCCAGCGGCCGTTGACGGTCTGCAGCACCGGCCAGCCGTCGCCGCTCCAGGTGATCGGGGCCAGCGTGGGCATCCGGCCGCCGGGGTAGGCGTCGGTGAACGCCATGTACCACCAGTCGCCGTTCTGGGTCTGCACCAGGCCGCCCTGGTGCGGGACCCCGCCGCCGGAGATCGGACCGGGCAGGTCCAGCAGGACCTGACGCTGCTCGTACGGGCCCCACGGGCTGGTCGACCGCAGCACGTACTGGCCGTTGGCCGGGCGGGTCAGCCAGATGTAGTAGTAGGCGCCCCGCTTGTACATGCGGGAGCCCTCCAGGGTGCCGATGCTCGACGGGGTCTGGTAGACCGTCTGCGACCGCACCTCCGAGGTCAGATCGGCGGAGAGCTGGGCGACGCTGATCGTGCCGTTGCCGTACGCCACGTACGGGGTGTCGTTGTCGAACAACAGCCCGGCGTCGTAGTAGCACTTGTTGATCCGGGCCTTCTTGCTCCAGCCGGCCCCGACCGAGGTGGCGGTGTAGACGTAGGTGCGGTTGAACTCGGTGCAGCCCAGCCAGTAGTAGGTGCTGTTGCTGGGCCGGTAGTTGAACGCCGAGGCCCAGATGCCCTTGACGTAGGCCCGGCCGCCGGAGAGGTCGTAGGCGCCGGAGTCGAAGTCCAGCCGCGGCACCGAGTGCCCGGCGTACTCCCAGTTGACCAGGTCGTAGGAGCGCAGGATCGGCGCGCCGGGCGAGTAGTGCATCGTCGACGCCGAGTAGTAGTAGGCGTCGCCGACCCGGATGATGTCGCCGTCGGCGAAGTCCTGCCAGACCACCGGGTTGGTGAAGGTCCCGGTCGCCGGCGGCGTGGTCGGTCCGGTGGTGGGCGTTCCGGAGCCGACCCGGACCAGTTGCCATTGCTGGTTGGTGCCGTTCCAGTCGGCGTACTGCACGATGTTGCCGCCGTCGGCGGTGGAAGCGCCCTGCACTTCCAGGGCCTTGCCGCTGTTACGGTTGATCAGCTGGATGTAGCCGTCGATGTCCTGGATGCTGAACTGCTGGTTGGCGGCGTTGTTGTCGGTCCACTGCACGACCGCGGCACCGTCGGCGGTGGACGCGTTGGAGACGTCCAGGACCTTGCCGGAGAGCCGCGACTTGAGCCGGTAGAAACCGCCGCCGGAGTCGATGAACTGCCACTGCTGCTGATTGCCGTCGTTGCGGGTCCACTGGGTGATCCGGGCACCGTCGTTGGTGGCGAGGTTGTACACGTCCAGCGCCTTGCCGCTGTTGCGGTTGACCAGCACGTACCAGGCGGCCGGGTCCACCGTGGCGGCCGACGCGGCCGGGGCCGCGAGGACCGTGACCGCCACGCCCGTCATGAGCGCGAGAATGGCGGCAATCGCCCAATATCCGCGCCGCCACCGCGTTGTCCGGAATGTGTCGCGTGCAGTCACTTGCCGCTCCTCGCCGTGAGTTCGCCGAGATAGTTAACGTTCACATTTTTGCCGTTACCGCGTGGTCCGAGGTTCGGGCATTCAAGGTTGCCAATGTTGCCAGAGTGTTTCCGCCGGCTCAAGAGAAAGGGCTGCCCGAAATGCGGTGACCATCCGGGCAGGCCCGTCGTAACACTTTTCCCTACCTCGAACTCCACCTGTATGAGAACGATTCCGTCCCGGGAAAGTGTTACGGAACATCGATTCCCGGAGTCGTCGGATCGCCGCCGAAAGGAGCACAGATCGAGCGTCCCGCCGATCTCCGATCCGTTCGACCGGCGTCGGTGGCGAGCACACCGAAGGCCGGCAGCGGAGCCCTCATCGGTCCGCGCCTACGATGGCGGCATGCTGAGGGTGTTCTCGGTGGCGTACTGGGCGTTCATCGGGGTCACCTGCCCGGTGTTCTTCGCCGGTGCGGTGCTGGTGTGGCTGGTCACGGCGCCGTTCGACCGGCGCCGGGTGGCGTTGCACCTCTACTCGTCGGCGTGGGCGGGGTTCTACGTCTACGTCAACCCGCTGTGGCGGCTGCGGGTGCGCGGCCGCGACCGGCTGCCCTGGCACGGCGCCGCGGTGCTGGTCGCCAACCACGCCTCGCTGATCGACATCCTGGTGCTGTTCACGCTGTTCCGGCCGTTCAAGTGGGTCTCCAAGCAGGAGATCTTCCGGGTGCCGGTGATCGGCTGGAACATGCGCCTCAACGGCTACGTGCCGGTGGTGCGCGGCAGCGGGCCGTCGGTGCGCCGGATGATGGAGTCCTGCCACCGGCTGCTCGACGCCGGCTCGCCGCTGATGATGTTCCCCGAGGGCCGGCGCACCGCCGACGGCACCCTGCAGCCGTTCAAGGACGGCGCGTTCGATCTGGCGGTGCGCCACGGCGTGCCGGTCTTCCCGATCGCGGTGCACGGCACCGGGCGGGCGCTGCCGCGCGAGGGGCTCGTGCTGCGGGAGCAGATCAGCGCGCGGGTCGAGGTGCTGCCGCCGCTCGCGCCGGCGGATTTTCCCGACGCGTACGCCCTGCGGGACGCGGCCCGCGCGGCGATCGCGAGCGCGCTCACCGGGCCGTGAGGATCGCGCACTTTTCTGACCGGTGCGGTGACCCGCCGGATCAGGCGTGGGCGACGCCGGCGATCTGGGTGTTGAACGGGACGAACGGCGTGTGCAGCCGGTACGGCTCGAGGTCGACCCGGGCGAACCCGGCGGCGCGCAGCACGCCGGCCAGGTCCCGTTCGCACGAGCACCCCTCGAAGGTCCACGCCCACGGCCGGCGCAGTGCTCGCTGGAGATGGCGGGTGGGCGTACCGGATCGGGCCGCGACGTGTTCCACGAAGCGGAAGGTGCCGCCCGGGCGCAGGATGCGACGGACCTCGGCCAGGACGCCGGCCGGGTCGGCCACCGTGCAGAGCACGAGCGAGGAGATCACGCTGTCCACGCTGCGGTCCGGGACGCCGGTGCGCTCGGCGGTGCGGTCGCGCAGGTCGAGGCGGACGCCGCGGCGCTCGGCGGCGGCCCGCAGCCGCCGGTGCATGGGCAGGTTGGGTTCGATGGCGACGAGCGTCGAGCCCGGTCGCAGGTAGCGCAGGTTGGCGCCCACCCCGGAGCCGAGCTCGACGACCGTCGGCGGCAGATCGGCGAACACGCGCCGCTTGTGCCGCCGCAGGTGCACCTCGAGGTAGGGGCCCAGCACGCTGAAGAACGCGGCGTTGAACGGTCCACGCCCGCGGTGCACCTCGAAGCCGGTCGCCGGCGCCGCGGTCAGATTGTTGTCGGTCACAGGAGTCCTCGCCTCGCTGGTCGGTACCCAGCACTCTGCGCCGAACCCGGCGGCCTGTCAGGCGGGGAACTACCTCATTCCGCGGGCGCTGTACCACGCGGCGATCTGGGCCCGGGAGCGGAAGCCCAGGCGCAGGCGGATGCGTTCGACGTGTCCCTCGGCCGAGCGCTCGTTGATGCCCAGGCGGGTCGCGATCTCGCGGTTCGTGCACCCCTGGCTCACCAGGTCGGCCACCTCGTGCTGGCGGGCGGTCAGCCCGTCGGTGCGGCGCCGCGGGACGGGCAGGCCGAGGAACCGGCGGACCACACGCACCAGTTCGTCCCGGTCGCCCGCGTACGGGAGGTGCGATCGGCCGGGCAGCAGCACCAGCCGGGCGTCGCCGATGCCGGCGGCCAGGGCCTCGGCCTGCGCGACCGGTGCCGCACGGTCGCCGGTGCGGTGCACCACCAAGGTGGGCGCCCGCACCTGAGCGAGGCGGTCGCCGACGTCGAGTTCGTAGCTCAGCGCCAGCAGCGCGCGGGCGGTCGCGGCGGTCGAGCACGCGCGCTGGTAGCGGGCTAGCTCGGCACGGGTCGGGCGGTCGGCGTCGGGGGCGAAGATGTCGGTCAGCACGTCCGAGCCCAGGCCCCAGTGCGCCTCGACCAGGCCCAGGACGTGATCGCGGACGGCCGGCGGGGACAGGTCGCCGCCGCGCACCCAGCCGCCGTAGAGCACCAGCCGCCGTACGGTCCCGGGGTGGGCCGCGGCCACCGGGGCGCCCATCGACGTGCCCATCAGGTCGAACGGCTCGTCCAGCGTCGCGGCGACCGCGGCCAGCTGCTCGAGTTCGGACTCCAGCGACGGCGGGCGGGCCACGGGCGCCGACAGCCCGGTCCCGGCGCGGTCGTAGCGGACGAGCCGGCAGCCCTGCGCCAGCGCCTCGTAGAGCGCCCGTTCGGCCGGCAGCTCCCAGCTCAGCCGGAGGTGGGTGAGCCAGCCCATCACGTACACCAGCGGCCGGCCGGCACCGACCGTGGCGTACGCCACGGTGGCGCCGCCGGCGGACACCACCTGAGCGAGCCGCTGGCGCACCGGGCGATTGTCGCGCACGAGCGCTACGCGGTCGCGGTCCGCCGCCGGATCTGGGACGGCGCCGAGGCACGTCTGAGGAACGCGCGTCCCGGCCGGGAGGGACCACCGGCCCGCCAGCTGGCGACCACCGGCCCTCCAGCCGGCGCTCTCGGGCGGTAATGCTGAACTCACCCTCGGCCGAGGAGGAGAGTCATGACCGCCGAGCGACACGACATGACACCGCTGCCGGACCTGGCGCACGACCTCGCCCGCGGCGGGCCGGTCCGGACCCGCCGCCCGGTCTACCTCGACCTGCTCCCGCCCTGCAACGCCGGCTGTCCGGCCGGCGAGAACATCCAGGCCTGGCTCGGCCTGGCCCAGGCCGGCGAGCACGAGCGCGCCTGGCGGGTGCTGGTCGCCGACAACCCGATGCCGGCGATCCACGGCCGGGTCTGCTACCACCCGTGCGAGACCGTCTGCAACCGCGCCGAGCTGGACAGCCCGGTGTCGGTGCACGCGGTGGAGCGGTTCCTCGGCGACCTCGCGATCGAGCGGGGCTGGTCCTTCGAGGTGCCGCCGCCCACCGGCAAGCGGGTGCTGGTGATCGGCGCCGGGCCCAGCGGGCTGTCGGCGGCCTACCACCTCGCCCGGCTGGGCCACCAGGTCGAGATCCACGACGCCGGGCCGGAGCCGGGCGGCATGATGCGGTACGGGATCCCCGCCTACCGCCTGCCGCGTGACGTGCTCGCCGCCGAGATCAACCGGATCCGCGCGCTGGGCGTCCGGATCGTCGGTGACCATCCGGTGCACGACCTGGCCGCCGAGCGCCGGGACGGCCGGTTCGACGCGGTCTTCGTCGCGGTCGGCGCGCACCTGTCCCAGCGGGTCGACATCCCGGCCCGCGAGGCCGGCCGGATCGTCGACGCGGTCGGCTTCCTGCGCAGCGTGGCGTCCGGCGACCGGCCCGCGATCGGCCGGCGGGTGGCGGTGTACGGCGGCGGCAACACCGCCATGGACGCGGCCCGGGTGGCCAAGCGGCTCGGCGCCGAGGAGGCGCTGATCATCTACCGGCGTACCCGCGGGCAGATGCCGGCGCACGCGGAGGAGGCCGACGAGGCCGAACGCGAGGGCGTGCGGATCAACTGGCTGCGCACCATCCAGGCGTTCGACGGGCCCGCGCTCACCGTCGAGGTGATGGAGCTCGACGACGCCGGGCGGCCGGTGCCCACCGGCCGGACCGAGACGCTCAGCGCCGACACCGTCATCCTAGCGGTCGGCCAGCGCGCCGACACCGCGTTCCTGCGTGGCCTGCCCGGGGTGGAGTTCACCGCCGAGGGCACCGTGGTGGTGTCGGCGTCGTTCATGACCGGCTGCCCGGGCGTGTTCGCCGGCGGCGACATGGTCCCCGCGGAGCGGACGGTCACCGTCGGCGTCGGACACGGCCGCACGGCGGCCCGGCACATCGACGCCTACCTGCGCTCCGGCGTCTTCCTGACGCCGGAGGCGCGCACGCCGGTGAGCTTCGAGCAGCTGCACCCGTGGTACTTCGGCGACACCGGCCGGCGGCACCAGCCGCACCACGACCCCGCGGCCCGCGACGGCGACTTCACCGAGATCGTCGGTGGTCTCGACGCGACCGCCGCCCGCTACGAGGCGGGCCGGTGCCTGTCCTGCGGCACGTGCTTCGAGTGCGACGGCTGCCTCGGCGCGTGCCCCGAGGATGCGGTGATCAAGCTGGGACCGGGCAACCGCTACCGGTTCGACTACGACCGGTGCACCGGCTGCGCCACCTGCTTCGAGCAGTGCCCGGTGCACGCCATCGAGATGGTGCCGGAGGCGACGTCATGACCAGGGCGATGGTGGACGGCAACGAGGCCGCGGTGTCGGTCGCGTACCGGCTCAACGAGGTCTGCTGCATCTATCCGATCACGCCGTCCTCGCCGATGGCCGAGCTGGCCGACGAGTGGGCCACCGCCGGCCGGGCGAACCTCTTCGGCTCGGTGCCGACGGTGGTGGAGATGCAGAGCGAGGGCGGCGCCGCCGGTGCGCTGCACGGCGCGCTGCAGAGCGGCGCGCTGACGACCACCTTCACCGCCTCCCAGGGCCTGCTGCTGATGATCCCGAACATGTACAAGATCGCCGGCGAGCTGACCCCCGCGGTCCTGCACGTGGCAGCCCGGTCGCTGGCCGCGCAGGGCCTGTCAATCTTCGGTGACCACTCCGACGTCATGGCGGTACGCGCCACCGGCTTCGCCCTGCTCGCCTCGGCCTCGGTCCAGGAGGCGCACGACCTGGCGCTGGTCGCGCAGGCGGCGTCGTTGCGGACCCGGGTGCCGTTCGTCCACTTCTTCGACGGCTTCCGGACCTCGCACGAGCTGTCCACGATCGAGCTGCTGGACGACGACGACCTGCGTGCCCTCGTACCGGCCGAGCTGGTCCGGGCGCACCGGGCCCGGTCGCTGTCGCCCGAGCGGCCGGTCATCCGGGGCACCGCGCAGAACCCGGACGTCTACTTCCAGGGCCGGGAGACGGTCAACAGGTTCTACGAGCGGGTGCCCGGCGCGGTGCAGGACGCGATGGACGACCTGGCCCGGCGCACCGGCCGCCCGTACCGGCTGGCCGAGTACCACGGCGACCCGCGGGCCGAACGGGTGATCGTGGTCATGGGATCGGGGGCGCAGACCGTCCAGGAGACGGTGGACCACCTGGTCGCCTCGGGTGAGCGCGTCGGCGTGCTGCAGGTGCGGCTGTTCCGCCCGTTCCCCGCTGCCGCCCTGGCCGCCGCCGTGCCGGCCACCGCCCGGCGGATCGCGGTGCTGGACCGGACGAAGGAGCCGGGGTCGCTGGGCGAGCCGCTCTTCCTCGACGTGCTCGCGGCGCTCGCGGAGAGCGGCCGCGCGAGCATGCCGACGGTGATCGGCGCCCGCTACGGCCTGGGCTCCAAGGAGTTCACCCCCGGCATGGCCGCCGGGGTGTTCGCCGAGCTCGGCCGGGACAAGCCGCGGGCCCGCTGCACGGTCGGCATCGTCGACGACGTGACCGGCACCAGCCTGCCGTACGACGACACGCTCGACATCGAGCCCGCCGGCACCGTGCGAGCGGTGTTCTACGGCCTCGGTTCGGACGGCACGGTCGGCGCCAACAAGAACACCATCAAGATCCTCG
Source organism: Actinoplanes sp. NPDC049599 (assembly GCF_044465625.1). Taxonomy (NCBI): domain Bacteria; kingdom Bacillati; phylum Actinomycetota; class Actinomycetes; order Micromonosporales; family Micromonosporaceae; genus Actinoplanes; species Actinoplanes sp. NPDC049599. The sequence continues at coordinate 35,750 of NZ_JBITLX010000006.1, read as the reverse complement.
CCGCCGACCCGGCCGTGCACGCGCAGGGCTACTTCGTCTACGACTCGAAGAAGTCGGGCTCGATGACCGTGTCGCACCTGCGCTTCGGGCCGGCGCCGATCCGGGCGCCGTACCTGGTGCGCCGGGCCGAGTTCGTCGGCTGCCACCACCTGAGCCTGCTGGACCGGGTGGACGTGCTGGGCCGGGCCGCGGACGGCGCGACCGTGCTGCTCAACACCGCCACCCCGGCGGCCGCGGTGTGGGACAGCCTGTCCCGCCCGGTGCAGGAGCAGATCCTGGAGCGGAAGCTGAACGTGCACGCCGTCGACGCCGACCGGGTGGCGGCGGAGGCCGGGCTGGCCGGACGGGCCAACACGGTGCTGCAGACGTGCTTCTTCGCGCTCTCCGGCGTGCTGCCCAAGGACACCGCGATCGAGAAGATCAAGGCGAGCATCAGCAAGACGTACCGCCGCCGCGGCGCCGACGTGGTGGCGCGCAACCACGCGGCGGTGGACCGGGCGCTCGCCGCGCTGCACCGGGTGCCGGTGCCGGCCGCGGTCACCGCGACCCGTGACCTGCCGCCGGTCGTGCCCGACACGGCGCCGGCGTTCGTCCGGGAGGTCACCGCCACCATGATGGCGGGACGGGGCGACACGCTGCCGGTCAGCGCGCTGCCCGTCGACGGCACCTACCCCGGCGGCACCACCGCGTACGAGAAGCGCAACATCTCCGAGCTCGTCGCCGCATGGGACCCGCAGCTGTGCATCCAGTGCGGCACCTGCAGCGTCGTCTGCCCGCACAGCGTCATCCGGGCCAAGTTCTACGACCTCAAGGAGCTCGCCGGGGCGCCGGACGGGTTCCCCGCCGTGCCGTTGACCAACCGCGGCGTGCCGGACTCGCGGTTCACCCTGCAGGTCTACCCGGAGGACTGCACCGGGTGCGGCCTGTGCGTCGAGGCCTGCCCGGTCACGGCGCCGGGCGAGCCGGACCGCAAGGCGATCAACCTGGCGCCGCAGCAGCCGGACCTGACCGCCGCCCGGGCCCGGGTCGCGTTCTTCGAGTCGCTGCCGGTGGTGGACCGGGCCCGGGTGGACTTCGGCACCGTCCGCGGCGCCCAGTTCCTCCAGCCGCTGTTCGAGTTCTCGCTGGCCTGCGCCGGGTGCGGCGAGACGCCGTACCTGAAGATGCTGTCCCAGCTCTTCGGCGACCGGCTCATGGTGGCCAACGCGACCGGCTGCTCCTCCATCTACGGCGGCAACCTGCCGACGACGCCGTGGACCCACAACGCCGAGGGGCGCGGGCCGGCCTGGTCCAACTCGCTGTTCGAGGACAACGCCGAGTTCGGGCTCGGCTTCCGGCTCGCCGCCGACCTGCACCGCAAGCTGGCCACCGACCGGCTCGTCAGCCTGCGGGACCGGCTGGGCGCCGAGTTCGTCGACGCGGTGCTGACCGCGCCGCAGCGGCGTGAGTCCGAGTTCGCGGCGCAGCGGGCCCGGCTGGCCGACCTGAGCGCGCGCCTGGACACGCTGCCCGCCGGCGACCCGGCCGTCGCCGACCTCCGCAGCGTGCTGGACCACCTGGTCCGGCGCAGCGTGTGGATCGTCGGCGGCGACGGCTGGGCGTACGACATCGGCTCCGGCGGGCTGGATCACGTGCTGGCCAGCGGCCGCGACGTCAACGTGCTGGTGCTCGACACCGAGGTGTACTCCAACACCGGCGGGCAGATGTCCAAGGCCACCCCGCTGTCGGCGGTCGCCCGGTTCGCGGCCGGCGGCAAGCGCTCGCCCAAGAAGGACCTGGCCCTGCAGGCGATCGCCTACGGCAACGTGTACGTCGCCCGGGTCGCCCTGGGCGCCGATCCGCAGCAGACGTTGCGGGCCATGCGGGAGGCGGAGGCGTACGACGGGCCGTCGCTCATCATCGCCTACAGCCACTGCATCGCCCACGGCATCGACATGCGCGACGGCATGAACCAGCAGCACCGCGCCGTCGCCAGCGGGTACTGGCCGCTGGTCCGGTACGACCCGGTGCTGCGCGCCGCCGGCGGCAACCCGTTCCTGCTCGACTGCCCGAGGCCGCGCCTGGCCCTGACCGACTACACCGAACGGGAGTTGCGGTTCCGGCAGCTGCGCGACACCGACCCGGAGGAGGCGGCGCGGCTGGCCGTACTCGCCCAGGAGGCCGTCGACCAGCGCTGGCAGGTGTATGAAGAGATGGCTACCCGCGGCGCCGAGCACTTCCCGGCGGACGCCCGGTAGACCCGGTCCTGAAGGGACCTTCGGCCCGGGCGCGGCGACCGCGGGCGGAGCAAGGTCAGAGCTGTCGAACTCGACGAGAAGGGCCGGGGCGCCCGCGCGCCCGCGGTCTCACGGAGGGACCATGACCACGACGGTCGGAGTGGTACGCGAGACGGCCGCCGGCGAGCGCCGGGTGGCACTCACCCCGGACGGTGTCCAGCGCCTGCGGGCGCTGGGCCTGGAGGTGCGGGTGGAGGCGGGCGCCGGCGAAGGGGCGTTCCTGCCCGACGCCGACTACGCCGCGGCGGGCGCCGTCCTGGACACCCGGGCCAAGGTGTACGCCGACAGCGACGTGCTGGTGTGCGTGCACCCGCCCGGTGACGTCGAGGCGCTGCGCCCGGGCCGGACGCTGGTGGGCCTGCTCTTCCCGGTCACCGATCCGGGCCTGACCCGGCGCCTGGCCGAGGCCAAGATCACCGCCGTCAGCCTCGATCTGCTGCCCCGGACGCTGAGCCGGGCGCAGGCGATGGACGCCCTGACGTCGCAGGCCGCCGTCGCCGGTTACAAGGCCGCGCTCGTGGCCGCCGCGGCGTACGCCGGCTACTTCCCGATGCTGATGACCGCCGCCGGCACCACCCGGCCCGCCCAGGTGCTGGTGCTCGGCGCCGGCGTGGCCGGGCTCCAGGCCATCGCGACGTCCCGCCGGCTGGGTGCGGTGGTCACCGGCTACGACATCCGCCCGGCCGCCCACGCCGACATCGCCTCGACCGGCGCCACGGTGCTCGAACTGCCCGACCCGGGCGGCACGGGCGAGGGCGGCGCCGGCGAGGGCGGTTATGCCCGCCGGCTCACCGACGCCGAGGCGCTGGCCCAGCGGCAGGCCCTCGACGCCGCGATCGCCCGGTTCGACATCGTCATCACCACCGCGCAGGTGCCCGGCCGGCCGCCGCCGCTGCTGGTGTCGGCCGACGCGCTGGAGGCGATGCGGCCGGGATCGGTCGTCGTCGACCTGGCCGCCGGCGCCCTCGGCGGCAACGTCGCCGGGTCGGAGCCGGGCGGCACCGTGGTCACCGGCCGCGGGGTCACCCTGATCGGTGCCGCCGACCTGGCCGCCACCGTGCCGGCCGCGGCGTCCACCGCGTACGCCCGCAACCTCTGCGCGCTGCTGCCCGGCCTGCTGCGCGACGGCGTGGTGACGGTCGACCTCGACGACGAGATCCAGGCGGCCGTGGTCGTCACCCACGACGGCGACATCGTCAACCCGCGGGCACGCGCCGCCGCCGAGGAGGAGTCCGGATCATGAGCACGCTGCTGCTGGCCGACATCACCGTCTTCGTGCTCGGCCTGCTCGTCGGCTTCGAGGTGATCAGCAAGGTGCCGGCCACCCTGCACACGCCGCTGATGTCCGGCGCCAACGCCATCCACGGCGTGGTGCTCGTCGGCGTGATGCTGCTCGCCGCCACCACCACGACGGTCACCGGCTACCTGCTGGTGTTCGTCGCCGCCGCCTTCGCCGCCATGAACGTCGCCGGCGGGTACCTGGTCACCGACCGGATGCTGGCCATGTTCCGCACCCACCGGAGGGACCCCTGATGGGCACCGTCGACACGATCGTCCACCTGGTCTACCTGGCCTGCGCGACCTGCTTCGTGATCGGCCTGCACCTGATGAACACGCCCGCCACCGCGCGCCGCGGCAACCAGGTCTCCGCCGCCGGGATGGCCGCGGCGGTGCTGGCCACCGCCGTGCTGCTGGTCCGCGACCAGGCGGTCACCGTCGGCGCCCTGGTGGCGCTGACCGCGGGCACGGCGGTGGGCACCGCGGCCGGGCTGATCACCGCGCGGCGGGTCCGGATGATCGCGATGCCGCAGCTGGTCAGCCTCTTCAACGCGGTCGGCGGCGGCGCGGCCGCGCTGATCGCGGTGGCCGAGGCGATCGAGCACGCCGACCGGCTCGCCGCGCTGCCGCTGCAGACCACCCTGACCGTGGTGCTGGACGTGGCGATCGGCGGCGTCACGTTCACCGGGTCGCTGATCGCCTCCGGCAAGCTGGCCGGCACGGTGCCGGGCCGGCCGATCGCGGTGCCCGCCCGGCGCGTGATCATGACCGTGCTGACGGCGGGGTCCGCGGTGCTCGCGGTGCTGTTCCTGACCGGCCGCGGCGGGGTCGCGGCGCTGGCCGGCATCACCGCCGCCGCGCTGGTCGGCGGGGTGCTGGCCACCCTGCCGATCGGCGGCGCCGACATGCCGGTGGTCATCTCGCTGCTGAACGCCTGCACCGGCACCGCGGTGGCGATGGCCGGCTTCGTGCTCGGCAGCACCCCGCTGATCATCGCGGGCGCGCTGGTCGGCGCGGCCGGCGCCATCCTGACCAAGCTCATGGCCGACGCGATGAACCGGCCGGTCCGGGCCATCCTGGCCGGCGGCTACGGCACCGGCGACGAGCACCCCACCGGCCCGGCCGGCGGCGCCGGCCCGGTCCGCGAGATCGCCGTCGACGACGCCGCGCTGCAGCTGGCGTACGCCGGCAAGGTCGTGATCGTGCCCGGCTACGGGCTGGCCGCGGCGCAGGCCCAGCACGAGGTCGTCGCGCTGGCCCGGGCGCTCACCGACCGCGGGGTCGAGGTCAGCTACGGCATCCATCCGGTGGCCGGCCGGATGCCGGGGCACATGAACGTGCTGCTGGCCGAGGCCGACGCGCCGTACCCGGAGCTGAAGGACCTGGAGGAGATCAACCCCCAGTTCGGCCGGACGGACGTGGTGCTGGTGGTCGGCGCCAACGACGTCACCAACCCGGCGGCCCGGCGCCCCGGCAACGCGGTCTCCGGCATGCCGATCCTCGACGTGGACAAGGCCCGCAGCGTCATCGTGATCAAACGCTCGCTGGGCCACGGCTACGCCGGCATCGACAACGAGCTGTACACCGACCCGAAGACCGCGATGCTCTTCGCCGACGCCAAGGCCGGGCTCACCGCACTGATCGCCGGCGTGCACGCGTACGCCGCGTAGCCCGCCCGACCGGGCCGAACGGCCCGGTCGGGCGGTGCCGGAGGTCGCGCCCATCGATGCCCTTCGGCGGTTGAGCCACCGGCCGGGTCGCCGAAGAGTGAAGGTATCCGAAGCCCTCACCTTGGAGGTGGCGATGAACCCGCCGATCATCGACCATCCCGCGCTCGTGAACTCGCTGAACCGGGTCGGCGCCCGCCGGGTGCTGCAGCGGGTCGGCGTGCTCGACGAGCCGGCCGGCCCGCTGCCGACCGACACCCCGGAGGTCGCCCAGCTGCTGGCCGACCAGGGCCTCGCGGCGCGGCTGGCCGAGCTCGCCCGTTCGCTCGGCCGCGACCCCCACGAGGTGCGCGCCGAGGCCGCCGGCTATCTGCGCGAGATCGGCGCCACCCACACCGGCCGGGCCCCGCACGACTGGGCGAGGTTCAGCCGGTGGCTGTCGCGGGCCCATGACCTGGTCGTGGACCCCGAGCAGACGCGGCAGCTGCGCGCGCTGGACCGCAAGCACTCGCTGCTGTTCCCGTTCTCGCACCGGTCCTACCTGGACGGCGTGACGGTGCCCGCCGCGGTGTCCCAGAACGGCATCTCGCCGGCGTTCGTGCTGGCCGGGGCCAACCTCGACGTGTTCCCGTTCAACCACCTGCTGCGCCGGTCCGGGTACGTCTACGTGCGGCGCTCGACGGCCGACATCCCGGTGTACCGGCTGGTGCTGCGGGCGTACGTCGCGCAGATGATCCGCAACCGGCGCAACCTCTGCTGGTCCATCGAGGGCGGCCGGACCCGCACCGGCAAGCTCCGCCCGCCGACCTACGGGGTCCTGCGCTACATGATCGACGCGCTCGACACCGAGGCCACCGCGCGGGCGCTGATCGTGCCGGTCTCGATCGTGTACGAGCAGCTGCACGAGGTGCCGATGATGACCGACGAGGCGCGCGGCAGCAGCAAACGCCCGGAGGACCTGCGCTGGCTGTGGCAGTTCGGGCGCTCGCAGCGCGAACGGTTCGGCCGGGTCTACCTGGAGTTCGGCGAGCCGTTGCCGCTGCGGGAACGGCTGGCCGAGCTGCGGGCCGGCGACCCGGCCGGGACGCGCGTGGTGGAGCGGATCGCCCTGGAAACCTGCCACCGGATCAACCGCGCCACCCCGGTGACCACCACGGCCGTGGTGTGCCTGGCGCTGCTCGCCGCCGACCGCGCGCTGAGCCTGGACGAGGTGCTGGCCACCGTCGCCCCGCTGGCGCGCTACATCCGGCAACGCGGGCGGCCGGTGGCCGGCGCGGCCGACCTGACCGACCGGGCCACCATCAGCCACACCCTCGGTGATCTCGTCCGGTCCGGCGTGCTGACCAGCTACGACGGCGGCACCGAGACGATCTGGTGGATCGGCGCCGGCCGGCACCTGGTCGCCGCCTTCTACCGGAACACGGCCGTGCACATGCTGGTGGACCGGGCGATCGGCGAGCTGGGGCTGGTGGCGGCGATGGAGGGCGGGGAGAACGGGCTGCAGACCGCGAACCGGGAGACCCTGCGCCTGCGCGAGCTGCTCAAGTTCGACTTCTTCTTCCCGCCGCGCCGGGAGTTCGCCGACGAGATGGCCGCCGAGCTGGCGATCGCCGACCCCGGCCAGGCCGGTGGGCTGCACGAGTTCTCCCCCGCCGACGCCCGGCGGTGGCTGGCGAACACCGAGCCGCTGGTCGCCCACCTGGTGCTGCGGCCGTTCCTGGACGCCTATCACGTGGTGGCCGACCGGCTGGCCGCCTGGCAGGACGACGACGAGCCGTTCGACGAGCCGCGCTTGCTCGACGAGTGCCTGCGGGTCGGCCGGCAGTGGGCGTTGCAGAAACGCCTGGCCAGCGAGGAGTCGGTGTCGCTGGAGCTGTTCAAGCCGGCGCTGCGGATGGCGGAGCACCGGGGCCTGGTCTCGGCCGACGCGCCCGGCACGGCCAAGCGCCGCGGCGAGTTCCTCGAGGAGATGCGCGAGACGCTGCGCCGGGTGACCGTGATCGCCGAGCTGGCCCGCCGGGACCGGTCATGACCACCACCGCCGCCGAGGCCGTCGAGGCGATCCGGACCGGGCCCGCGGGCCCGGAGATCGGGGCGTTCTTCGACTTCGACGGGACGCTGGTGCAGGGCTACACCGCGAACGCCGTCTACCGGGAGCGGATCCGCCAGGGGCAGATCGGCGCGCTGGAGCTGGCCCGCACGATCGTCGCCGCGGTCGACGGCACCGTGCTGGGCGGCAACCCGCACAGCATCGGTGAGATCAGCTTCGCCGCGCTGCGCGGCCGGACCGTGGACTCGGTGGTGGAGATCGGCGAGCGGCTGTTCGTCCAGCGGATCGCCGGGACGATCCGGCCCGAGGCCCGCGACGTCGTGCGCGCCCACCTGCGCCGGGGGCACACCGTCGTGGTGGCGTCCTCCGCCACCCGGATGCAGATCGAGCCGGTGGCCCGGGATCTCGGCATCCCGCACCTGGTCTGCACCGAACTCGCGGCGGAGGACGGCATCCTGACCGGGCACAGCAGCACCGGCATGCTGTGGGGCGAGCGGAAGGCCGGCTCGGTGCGCGCCTTCGCCCGCGGGCACGGCATCGATCTGAAGCACAGCTACGGCTATGCCAACGGCTCGGAGGACATCGCGTTCCTCGGCTCCGTGGGCCGGCCGTACGCGCTCAACCCGCACCCGGTGCTGCGGCGCGCCGCCGAGGAGTACGGGTGGCCGGTGCTGATGCTGCGGGAGCCGAAGTCGCCGGGGCTGCGGGCGTACCTCGGCACCGTCGCCGCGGTGGCGGGCACGAACACCGGGCTGGCCGCCGGGGTGGCGTACGGGTGGCTGCGCGGTGACCGCCGGCAGGGCCGCAACGCCGGCATCGAGCTGGCCGCCCGGACCGGGCTCACGCTCGCCGGGGTGAAGCTCAACGTGGTCGGCGCGGAGAACCTCGAGAAGTGCCGTCCCGCGGTGTTCGTCGCCAACCACCAGAGCACCCTGGACGTGCTGGTGCTCGGCGCGCTGCTGCGGCGCGACTTCACCGCCGTGGCCAAGAAGGAGGCCCGGCTCGACCCCCGGATGCTGGTCATCGGCGCGCTGCTCGACCCGGCCTGGATCGACCGCGGCGACCTGACGAAGGCCAAGCAGTCCCTGGACGGGGTCGTCGAGAAGCTGCGGGCGGGCGTCTCGATCCTCATCCTGCCCGAGGGCACCCGGATGCCGACACCGAGCCTGGGCCGGTTCAAGAAGGGCGCCTTCCACATCGCCCGGCAGGCCGGCGTGCCGATCGTGCCGATCGTGCTGCGCAACACCGGCGAGCTGGCCTGGCGGCGCTCGCTGATCGTCAACCCCGGCACGGTCGACGTCGCGGTGCTCGAGCCCGTCGACACCAGCGGCTGGACGGCCGAGGACGTGGACCAGCGGGTCGCCGAGGTGCGGCAGCGGGTCCGCGACACCCTGGCGGACTGGCCGCGGGAGGTGGGCGCGCGATGAGCCTCCGCAAGCCCAGGGTCACCGTGCTCGGCGGCGGCACGTGGGGCACGACCGTGGCCTCCATCGTGGCCCGCAAGACCCCGGCGCTGTTGTGGGTGCGGGACCCGGACGTCGCGAAGGCGATCAACGAGACCCACCGCAACCCCCGCTATCTGGCCGGTTTCGACCTCGCTCCCGGCCTGCGCGCGACCGCGGATCTGGCCGAGGCGGTCGAGGACGCCGACGTCCTGGTCGCCGGGGTGCCGTCGCAGTACCTGCGCGGCGTGCTGGCCCGGGCCGCCGACCACGTCCGCCCGTTCGTCCCGGTGGTGAGCCTGGTCAAGGGGCTGGAGCAGGGCTCACGCAAGCGGATGACCGAGGTGATCGGCGAGGTGCTGCCCGGGCACCCGGCCGGGGTGCTGTCCGGCCCCAACATCGCCCGGGAGGTGGTGCAGGGCTATTCCGCGGCGGCGACGCTGGCGATGCCCGACCACCGCACCGCGCAGACCCTGCAGGGCCTGGTGCACACCTCGCGTTACCGGGTCTACACCAGCGAGGATGTGATCGGGGTGGAGATCGCCGGGGCGTTGAAGAACGTGTTCGCGATCGCCGTGGGGTTCGGCGACGGGCTCGGCGCCGGCGACAACACCCGGGCGATGGTGATCACCCGGTCGTTGCACGAGCTGTCCCGGCTCGGGGTGGCGATGGGCGGGCGCGCGGAGACGCTCTCCGGCCTGGCCGGCATGGGTGACCTGCTCGTCACCTGCATCAGCCCGCACAGCCGCAACCGGCACGTGGGCTTCGAGCTGGGCCGCGGCAAGCCGCTCGAGGAGATCCTGGCCGCGATGAACCAGGTGGCCGAGGGCGTGCGGACCACGGCGGTGGTGATGCGGCTGGCCGCCGAGCGCGGCATCGAGATGCCGATCGTCCGGGAGGTCGACGCGGTGCTCAACCACCGCCAGCCGGTCGAGGAGACCTACCGCGGGCTGCTCCGCGTCACCCCCGGCCACGAGGTACGCGGGGAGGCGTGGTGACCACCGAGCGGACGGAACCGGCCGAGACCAACGAGCAGGCATGGGCGCTGGCCGGCGCGTGGGGCGCCGAGGACCGGATGAACGAGATCGAGACGCTGATGTGGCGCAGCGAGCGGCATCCGCAGCGGTCGTCGACGATCTCGGTGCTGATGATGCTGGACACGGTGCCGGACTGGGACCGGCTGCACGCCGCCCACGAGTGGGCGACCCGGCTGGTGCCGCGCGCCCGCAAACGCGTGCTGGAGCCGGTCGTGCCGCTGGGGCCGCCGGCCTGGGTGCTCGATCCGACCTTCGACCTGGACTACCACCTGCGCCGGGTGAGCCTGCCGGCGCCGGGCGGGATGGCCGAGGTGCTGGCGTTCGCCCAGGGTGCCGCGATGGCGCCGTTCGACCGGACCCGGCCGCTGTGGGAGGGCACGCTGATCGAGGGGCTGCCGGACGGCAAGGCGGCGTACTTCCTCAAGATGCACCACTCGCTGACCGACGGCCTGGGCGGCGTCCCGCTGGTGTCGCTGACCCAGAGCCGGCGCCGGGAGCACACCGACCACAAGCCGGTCGCGCCGCCACGCCCGCCCGAGCCCCGGCCGGACGCGGGCCTGCTGACCGTGGAGGAGCTCGCCGAGCAGCTGCTGGCGCTGCCCGCGGCGGCCGGGCGGCTGGTCGCGGCCGGCACGCGGGCGCTGGTCCATCCGGAGTCCGCGGTCGCCGGCGCGCTGCGGTTCGTCGGCTCGCTCCGGCGCACCGCGGCGCCGTGGTCCGTGCCGGGCTCGCCGCTGTTCCGCGGCCGCACCGGGAAGTCCTGGCGGTTCGGCGTGCTGGAGTGCCCGCTGGCCGACCTGCGGGCGGCGGCGGAGGCCGCCGGCGGGTCGGCGAACGACGCCTACCTCGCCGCGCTGCTCGGCGGGATGCGCCGCTACCACGAGCGGCACGGCGTGGAGCTGGCCGAGATGGCGATGACCACGCCGGTCAGCCTGCACAAGTCCGACGACCCGATCGGCGGCAGCGAGTGGGCCGGCACGAGCTTCGCCGCGCCGGTCGGGATCGCCGACCCGCAGGAGCGGATCGCCACGATCCACGGCATCGTGCTGTCGCTGCGGGTGGAACCGGCCCTGGACGGGCTGTCGGTGCTGGTGCCGGTGCTGAACCGGGTGCCGGCGGCGGTGCGCGCCGCGGTCGGCCGGCTGCCGGTGGCCGCCGACGTGTCCGCGTCGAACGTGCCGGGCGCGCCCTACGAGACCTTCCTGGCCGGGGCGAAGGTCGAGCGGACCTACCCGTTCGGTCCGCTGCCCGGTGCCGCCCTGATGGCGGCGATGGTGTCGCACGCCGGCACCTGCTGCCTGGGGATGACCATGGACGGCTCGGTCGTGCCCGACCCGGAGGTGCTCATGGAGTGCCTGCGCGAGGGCCTGTCGGAAGTGCTCGCATCGGCGGACGGCCCTTGCCTGGCGGGCCCGGGGGCCGCAGGCTGACAGGGACCCCCAGCGGGACGGAGCTGACCATGGGCAGCGAGGCGGAGATCCGGGCGGCCGGGCGGGTGGTCGGTGACGCGCTGGCCGGCGTGGTGGGGGTGGTCCGGGACACCCATCACGCGATCGCCGACCGGGTGTTCACCGCGGTAGGACCGGTCGCGTGGCCGGTCCGCGCCGCGCACGGTGTCATCGCGGGCGGGGTGTACGCGACGGTCCACGGCGCCCACGCCGTGCTGCCCCGGCTGATCGGCTTCGCCGTCGGCCACGGGTGGCGGCCCGCCCGGGCCCCGCTGTCCGGGAACCCGGCCGGCCGTTTCTCCCTCGCGGTGCTCAACGGGCTGTGGGGTGACACGCTCGACGGCCGGCACCCGGAGCTGGCGACCCCGATGGCGGTCCGGTCGGGCGGCGCGGATGTCCCGCTCACCACCGAGGCGCTGCGGGCGGCCTTCCCGGCGGCTGGCCCGCGGATCGTGGTGTTCGTGCACGGCCTGTGCGAGACCGAGGACTACTGGTCCCTGGCCGCCGACCGGCACGCGACCGAGCACCCGACGCTGGGTTCGCGGCTGGAGCGCGAGCTCGGCCGCACCGCCGTGCAGCTGCGGTACAACACCGGCCTGCACGTGTCCGACAACGGGCTGCGGCTGTCCGTGCTGCTCGACGAGCTGGTCGCCGCCTGGCCGGTCCCGGTGGAGCAGATCTCGCTGATCGGCCATTCCATGGGCGGGCTGGTGATCCGCAGCGCCGGGCGGCAGGGCGCGGCCGCCGGTCACCGGTGGGTGCCGGCGGTGCGGCACGTGGTGTTCCTGGGTACGCCCCACCTCGGCGCTCCCCTGGCCCGTGGCGTGCACACCACGGCGTGGCTGCTGGCCCGCCTGCCGGAGAGCCGGCCCGTCGCCCGGTTGCTGAGCGGGCGCAGCGCCGGGGTCCACGACCTCAACTACGGCGCGCTGGTGGAGGAGGACTGGCGCGACGTCGACCCGGACGCGCTGCCCCGTGACAACTGCACCGACGTGCCGTTCCTGCCGGAGGCGGAGCACTACTTCATCGGTGCCACCCTCACCCGGGAGCACGACAGCCCGCTGGCCACTGTGCTGGGTGATCTGTTCGTGCCGTACCGCAGCGCCTCCGGGGCCGGCGACCGGCGCCGGCTGCCGTTCGCCGACGGCAACGGCCGCCATCTCGGCGGCCTGCACCACTTCGACCTGCTCAACCACCCGGCGGTGCACGACCAGCTGTGCGCCTGGCTCGCCGAGCCGGATCCCCCGGCCGCGGAGCAGCGGTGACGGACCCGCGGTGGCTGGCCCGGGGCGAGGCCACGCTGCCGGACGGCACGCGGTGGCTGGCCCCCGCCGAGGCGGCCCGCGCCGCCGCGCTCGCCTACCCGAAGCGGCGCACCGAGTACCTGCTGCGCCGCTGGGCGGTCAAGCACGCGGTGGCCGCGATCACCGGCCGGTCGGCCGAGCCGGCGTCGCTGGCCGGCGTCGAGGTGCCCAACACGCCGGACGGGGCGCCGTACGTGCTGGTCGACGGCGCCCCGCTCGGGATCGACGTGTCGGTCACCGACCGGGCCGGGTGGGCCGTCTGCGTGGCCGGCCGGCGGGTCGGCTGCGACCTGGAGCTGGTCGAGCCGCGCAGCCCGGCGTTCGTGCGGGACTTCCTGACCGCCGCCGAGCAGCGCTTCGTCGCCGCGCGCCCGGCCGGCGACGACCGCGACGCCGCCGCCAACCTGATCTGGTCGGCGAAGGAGAGCGCCCTCAAGGTGCTGCGGACCGGGCTGCGGCGCGACACCCGCAGCGTGGCGGTGAGCGTCGGGTCGCCCGGCGAGGACGGCTGGGGGACACTGTCCGTCCGCGGCGCCGAGGACACACCGATGACGGGCTGGTGGCGCCGCGAGGGCGCGTTTGTGCTCACCGTCGCCACCACCGAGCCGGGCCCCCGGCCGGTCCCCCTCGACCGGCCGGGCAGCCTGGCCACCGCGACGCCCCGCCACTCCTGGCTCGCCCGGCCGTCACCCCGCTGAGCCGGCGATCCCCCGTTCCAGCGCGGCCACCAGGTCCGGCCGCAACCGGTCGGCGCCGATGATCCGGTCCACCGAGCCCACCGCCATCGCCCGCTGCACCGTGTGGATCCGGTCGAACTCGGCGGCCACCTCGCCGAGCTTGGCCGACCGGACCGTCGCGGTGAGCTCGGCCAGCCGGGCCCGCAGCGGCCCGGCGGCCGGGTCCGCGGCGGCGCGCAGCCGCTCGGCCGCCTCGCGGACCCGGGGATCGCCTTCGGTACGGGCCGTGACCTCCCGGGCGAACACCGTGGCCGCGGCCGGCGCACCCCCGATCACCGAGGCGAACGAGCCCTCGACGGCGACCATCTCCAGCCGCTCGTTGAGCGCCTTGGAGAACACCACGAACGCCCCGCCGTGGTAGCGGGAGACCACCACGAAGACGATCGGGCCGCGGAAGTTGGTCATCGCCCGGCCGATCTCCGCGCCGTACTCCAGCTGCCAGCGGCGCATCGACTCCGGCGAGCCGTCGAAGCCGGACAGGTTGGCCAGCACCACCAGCGGCCGGTTGCCGCTGGCGGCGTTCACCGCCCGGGCCAGCTTGCGCGACGCCTGCGGGAACAGCGTGCCGGAGGTCCACGCCGACGGGCCGCCGGCCGGCACGAAGCCGTGCCGGGTCACCGTGTGCGACTCGACCCCGAGCAGGCAGACCGGGATGCCGCCGATCCGGGCGTCCCAGACGATCGCGATCTCCGCGCCGCGCCAGTACGCCCAGCGCTCCAGCGGCACGGCGTCGGTGTCGGTGACGGCCCGCATCACCGAGCGCATGTCGAACGGCTTCTTGCGGTCGGCGTTGCGCTCGGCGGAGAACACGTCACCGACCGACGTCAGGTCGGTGCCCGGCACGGCGGCGTGCGGCGCGGTCCGGACGTCCCGGTCGACCGGGTCGGCGGTGGGATGCCGGCGCGGGTACGCCTCGCCGGGCACCACGTACGTGTGCTCGTAGTGGCGCAGCAGGATGTCGCAGGCGTCGCCGAGGGTGGCGGCCCAGTACTGCGCCTGGCCGTTCGGGCCCATGATGCGGTCGAACCCGCCGATGCCGAAGTTGTCCTCGGCCGAGACCCCGCCGGAGAAGTCCAGGGCCTGCTTGCCGGTCAGCACCATGGTGCTCGCCGGGGTCATCACCAGGATCCCGCGGGTGTGCATGAGCATCGTCGCCTCGGCGTTCCAGTACGGCTGCGCGCCCACGTTGATGCCGGTGACGACGACGTTCACCTCCCCGCCGGCCTGGGTGAACTCGATGATCCGGCGCAGCACCGCGGCGATCCAGTCCATGTTCTCCGTGCCGCTGTCCATCGCGATCCGGGCGCCGGACGACAGTGCGAACCACTCCACCGGCAGGTGGAGCCGCTCGGCCAGGTCGAGCGCGGCGATCACCCGGCGGCATTCCGGCTCGGCGAGGTTGCCCAGCCCGCGGGTCGGGTCGCCGAGCAGCGCGACCCGGGACATCCCCTCGGGCACCGCCACCGTGTCGTTGCTGAGCACACCGACCACGATGTTCGCGGTGTTCAGGCCGTACGGCCGGGACACCTCGGCCAGCTCGCCGCGGGCGTCCAGGTCGTACTCGGTGAACCGGCCGATCGGGAACCGGGCGACGGCGCCGGGCGGCGGGGTGAGCATCCGCACGATCTCGTACGGATAGGGCGCCCCGAACCGCCGCGCCCGCAGCAGCTTCTGCCGGTACGGCGTCAGCGGCCGGATCGGCTCCTGACCCGGCGGCCGCTCCCGCACGGTGACCCCGGTCCCCCAGCCCTCCACGTGCAGCACGGTGTCCCGGCCGTCCGGCCGGCGCACCCGCAGCACCACCTTCTCCAGGCCGGCGCCGGCCGCCAGCGGCGCCAGCGAGCCGGCCAGCTCGGCCCACGCGTCCGGGGTCAGGTCCCACGGCGGCCGGACGTAGAGCACGATCCGGTTGGCCGCGGGCTGGTCCGCCGCCGGGAAGCCGGTCAGCGCCTCCCGGATGCCGGCCAGCGCCCGCAGTCCCATCAGCTCCAGGCTCGGATACCGCAGGGTGCCGCCGGCGTCCCGGGTGGGACGCAGGTCGCGCACCTCGGCGAGGGCGAACAGCCGGTGGTCCTTCGGGTTGTCGTGGGCGACCCCGTGGAACAGGTACACGTCCTCGGCGGACCGCAGCCGTTCCAGCCGGAAGTTGCCCAGCCGCCACAGATCGAGCCGCTTGGCGAGCATCGGGTGCAGGTTGCGGTAGAGCCGGTCCTCGACCAGCTCGCCGTCGCGCCGGCGGTAGGTGACGTGATGGGTCCGGAACCGCTCCGGCGCCGGGCCGTCGACCGTGGTCACGGTGATGTCGAGGCGCCGCAGCGGGCGGCCGAAGTCGCAGTCGGGCAGCAGCTTGCCGAGCTCCACCAGCACGGCGTCCACGTCGACCGGCTGCCCGTGCCGCCAGGCGGCCACATCCACCACCACGTCGCGTCCGGCGCCGGCCGTGCCCAGGTGGGTGGCGACCGCGCGGGCCAGCCGGGGCAGCTCGGTCAGCGGCGCGTACGCCGTGACCAGGTGCACCTTGTCGTCGGCCAGGTCGTAGTCCGCGCCGCACAGCAGCCAGCCGTCGATCTCGGTGACCCGCGGCCCGAGCAGCGTACGGATGCGGTAGAACCGGCGGGTGTAGACCTCGAGCAGGATCCGGTGCACGGCCGGATCGGCGGTGCCGCGCCACCGGCGCAGCAGCATGCCGCGCAGCGGCTGGGGGCAGCCGACGAGCCGGTCGATCAGCTCGGCCCGCTCGGGCGACGGACCGGCGCTCAGCCGGTCGAGGGCCTCCTCCGCCCAGGCGTACTCCTCGGCCACCGCGGCGTCCAGCAGCGGCTCGTCCAGATAGTGGTAGCGGACGTCGCGGGCGAGGTCGGCGATGACCGGATCGTGCGCCTGCGCGGCGGCGGCGAGCCGGTCGAAGCGCTCGCGTGTGTCGGCGTCGGCCAGCGGGGCCAGCTCGCCGTGGTGCCGCAGCCGCCGTTCCAGGATGTTCACGATCACCGGGGTCAGCTGGCCGGCCCGGCGGAACGAGCGGAACATCCACAGGACCGCCTCCTCCAGCTCGGGGGTGCGCTCGAGGCCGGACACCCCGTAACGGCGCAGCGCCCGGGCCAGGCGGCGCCGGTACTCGTCGGGCAGCCCGGCCCGGTCGGCGTCCAGCCACTGCAGGTACGACAGCAGGTACTCCTGGGCGCTGCCGTCGGCGACCGCGTCGTCCGGGTCCACCGGGCCCCGCGGCCGGTACAGCGAGCCGACGTCGGCGTACAGGTCGAGCAGGCTGTTCTCGCAGCGCAGCAGGCCCGGGTCGGCGGGCGGCGCGGTCTCGCCGAGGCGGCGCTGCCGGGTGATCATCGCCCGGACCGAGGCCGGGTCGAGGTCGTAGCCGAGCAGGTAGCCGCGCAACGCCGCGTACACCCGCTCGCACCGCGGGGCGCCCGGCGGCGGGGCGGCGACCAGCCCGGTGAAGGCCAGCCGCGTCCCGGCGGCGGTCTGCTGCGTCCCGGCCGGCCGGACGCGCACCACCGGCGCTCCGGCGTCCACCTGCACGTTCTCGGCGGTCTCGACCGACACGACCGTGCCGTCCAGCGGGGCGGTGAGCGTCGACTCCATCTTCATGCTCTCCAGCACCGCGAGCGGCTGCCCCACGGTCACCGGGTCGCCCGGCGCCACCAGCACCGACACCACGAACGCCGGGCCGGCGCTGCGCACCACGCCGCCGTCGTCGCGGGAGACCACATGGGACCGGCCGTCGACGTCCACCCGGATGGTGGCGCCCTCCACGACCGTGACGACGCGGTAGGACCGGTCGCCGACGCGGACCCGGCGCTGGTAGCCGTCGCGCCGTTCCACGGTCAGGTCGGCGTCCCCGGTCGCGGCGGAGGTGACCCGGTAGGTACACCCGTCGGTGCGGTACACGCGCAGGTCGTACTGCTGGCCCCGGTAGTGCAGCCGGCAGCGCTGCCCCACCTCGGTGCCCGACTCGGCACCGCCGCGCCGCGCCCGCGCGTGGAACGCGGCCTGCTCCGCCGCCTGGTCGAGCTCGTACGACGTCACGGCGGCCACCAGCAGGGCCACCGGGTCCGGGGCGGGCAGGTGGTCCCCCTCGGCGGTCAACCGGTCCAGCCAGTGGTTGTCGAAGCGGCCGGCGGTCACCTCCGGACGCCCCAGCAGGCCGAGCAGGAAGGACCGGTTGGTCGTGCCGCCGTCGATCACCACCGTGGTGTCGTCGAGGGCCCGCCGCAGCCGGGACAGCGCCTCGGTGCGGTCCTGTCCCCAGGCCACGATCTTCGCGATCATCGAGTCGAAGTCCGGCGGGATCCGGTCGCCCTCGCAGAAGCCGGAGTCGACCCGGATGCCGGCGCCGGTGGGCAGGCTGAGCCGGGCCAGCCGGCCGGGCGCGGGGGCGAAGCCGTTCTGCGCGTCCTCCGCGCAGAGCCGGGCCTCGACCGCGTGGCCCCGCACCGGCGGCGGCGCACCGGTCAGCCGGCCGCCGGCGGCCACGTGCAGCTGCAGCTTCACCAGGTCCAGCCCGGTCGTCGCCTCGGTCACCGGATGCTCCACCTGCAGCCGGGTGTTGACCTCCAGGAACAGGAACCGCCCGGTGTCCGGGTCGACCAGGAACTCGACCGTGCCGGCGTTGCGGTAGCCGGCCGCGACGACCACCCGGACCGCCGCGTCGCGGATCGCCCGCTCGCCCGCGGCGTCCAGCACCGTCGAGGCGGACTCCTCGATCACCTTCTGGTGCCGGCGTTGCAGCGTGCAGTCGCGGACCCCGACCGCCCAGGTCGTGCCGGCGCCGTCGGCGATCACCTGGACCTCGACGTGCCGGGCGCTCGGCACCAGCTTCTCCAGGAACAGCGTCGGGTCGCCGAAGGCGAACCGCGCCTCCTCGCGGGCCGAGTCGAACGCCGCGGCGAGGTCCGCCGCCGCGTGCACGAGCCGGATGCCCCGCCCGCCACCGCCGGCCGCCGCCTTGAGCATCAGCGAGTACCCGATGCGCTCGGCGTGCGCGCCGGCCAGGCCGAGATCGTCGACCGCTTCCTCGCTCCACGGCACCACCGGCACGCCCGCCTGCTGGGCCAGCCGCTTGGCGGCCACCTTGTCCCCCAGCCGCCGGATCGTGGCGCTGTCCGGGCCGACGAACACGATCCCGGCCTCCTCGCACCGCCGCGCGAAGGAGGCACGCTCGGCGAGGAAGCCCCAGCCGACCCAGACCGCGTCCACGCCGGCGCGCAGCAGCGCGTCGATCACCGCCGGCTCGTCGAGATAGCGGGACCGGCGGTCGCCGGACACCGGGTCGACGAAGGTGGCCGGGCCGAGCGACACCGCCTCGTCGGCCTCGCGCACGAACCACGCGTCGGCGTCCGGCTCGGTGTACAGCACGACCGTGGTGATCGGCGGCCGGTCGCCGGCCCGGTTGAGCTCGCGTACGGCGGTCAGCGCACGGATCGCCGGCTCACCGCGGTTGGCGATCGCCAACCGGTGAATGGTGCGCAGCATGCTGTTCGTCCCCTCTCAACCTGCCATGGCGGTGCGGAACGGCGCGCAGATCTCGTCCGGAAGCGGGTCGGGCAGCCGCACCGTGCGGTACCCGTCGACCCGGAGCACCACGGCCCCGGCGCCGTCGCCCACCACGCAGTCGAAGCCGCCGGAGCCGTCCGGCCGCACGGTGGCCGACAGCCCGGCACGCTCGGCGAGGTCGGCGCCGAGCCGGACCGCGTCGACGTGCGCCGGCAGCGCCAGCCGCCCCTGCCGGCCGGCCTCCCACAGCCCGGCGGTCTGGAAGCACAGCTCCACCAGGCGGGGTCCGGTCACGGTGGGAGCGTCGGCCTGGTCCGGCAGGCCGTCGGCGAGGCGGGCGGCCACGCCGTCGCCCTGCCGCCAGGCGGAGCCGACGACCTGGTACGCGGGCCCGTGGAAGTACAGCCGGTAGACCTCCTCCGGGGTCAGCTCGGGCGGCTGCGGGTGCACCTCGCCGTCGTCCTGCGAGGGCAGGTGCGGCTGCTGGGCGGCGAGGCGTACCGAGCCGGTGAAGTGGGTGGTGCGTTGCGGCTGGTCGCTGCCGGGCAGGGTGCGTTCGGTGGACAACCGGCACTCGGCGAGCAGTTCCGCGCCGTCCGGGCGCAGCAGCGCCGTGACCCGCAGCGTGCGGGGCTCGTCCCGGTAGAACTTCACCGGCGCGGAGAAGTCCACGTTCTCCACGGCCACCACGGACCAGTCCGGCACCAGCAGGCGGGCGGCCTCGGCGAAGGCCTCGATGCCCATCACGCCGGGCAGCACCGGGGTGCCGTCGATGCGGTGGTCGTTCAGGAACGGTGTGGTCGCCGGGTCCAGCGTCGTGTGCACCACGAGTCCGTCGTGGACGCTGAGGCCGGCCGGTTCCGTCGCGACCGGTCCGCCGCCCGGCAGGCTCGCCGGGTCGAGACCGCCCGTCTCGTGGTACTCGGCGGCCATCGCGCCCAGCGCGCCGGCGACGACCACCTCGCCGTCGGCGGTGCCGCAGGTCAGCTCGCGGCGGATCCACGCCACGCCGGCGGCGGCCGGGAGCATCTCGACCCCGGCGCGCTCCATGAGCTTGGGGATCGAGCCGCGGGTGGCCATCCCGATGTCGCCCCACGCGGTCCAGTCGATCGCGAGGGTACGCACCCCGGGCCGGCTGCGCCGCAGGCTGCTCAGCACCTTGCACTGCAGGTCGTTCGCGGCGCTGTAGTCGGTCTGCCCCACGTTGCCGAACCGGCCCGCGACCGAGCTGAACGCGATGACCGTGCCCAGCGGCAGGTCGCGTGCGGCGTGCAGCACGGTGAACAGCCCGTCGCCCTTGACCCCGAGCACGAGGTCGAACTCGGCCGGCTCCTTGTCCGGCAGGGCGTGGCTGATCTCCACGCCGGCCGCGTGCAGCAGCACGTCGATCCGGCCGCTGGTCGCCCGCACCTCGGCCATGGCCCGCGCCACGGCGTCGGCGTCGGTCAGGTCGACGCTGTGGTAGTGGGCCGACCCGCCGGCCTGCTCGACCGCCTGCACGGCGGCCAGGGCCGCCTGGAGCCGTTCGAAGCGGGCCAGTTCGCGGTCGATCAGCACCGGGGTGGGCCGTTCGCCGCGGTCGCGGAGCCGGGTGGCCAGCTCGGCCTTGAAGCCCTCCCGGTCCTCGGCGTACCGGCGCAGGTCGGGATCCGCCGGGTCGGGCTCCGGGGTCAGGTCGAGCAGGTGGAAGGTGCCGCGCGAGGCGGCGGCCAGGTCGGCCGTGATCGCCGAGACGATGCTGCCGGCCGCGCCGGTGACCAGGAAGACCTGGTCCGGGCCGAGCTCGGCGTTCGCGGCGGGGAACGGGCGCTCGGCCAGGCCGACGCCCCAGCGCCGGCCGTCGGCGTACCCGACCTCCACGCAGCCCGGATCCCGCAGCGTCTCGTCCACCAGCCGGTCCGCCGGCGCCGCGGTCTTCCGGCCGACCGCGAAGTCGACCGCCTTGACCAGCGCCTCCGGCCGCTCCCGGCGGTACGCCTTGGCGAAGCCGGTGACCGCACCGCCCAGCGGGCACGTCGCGCCGCCCTCGTCGTAGCCGTGGTAGCCGCCCAGCCGGCTCGCGGTCACCAGGAACGGGCTGCCGTCGTAGAGCCGCCGCATGGTCGTGTAGAGCGCGCGGACCCGCCGGCGCAGCGCCGCCCGCCAGCCGTCGAGGTCGAGCCCGTCGAGCTGGCCCTCGTCGTCGAGCGCCGGCAGCCAGTACACGCCGTGCACCGGGCCGTCGGCCAGGGCCGCGTCCAGTCCCGGGCCGGGGTCGTCGGGGTCGACCGTCAGCACCTGGACCCCCAGCCGGGTCAGCCGGGTCACCAGCGCCTCGCCGACGCCACCCTGATCGGGCGCCACCACGACCCGGGTGCCGCCGTCCAGGGTGATCCCGGTGGGGACGCAGGCGGCCGGCTCCGGCCGCAGCACCGGTACGGGCACCCGCCGGGTGATCCGGTCGGTGGCCTCGAGGTCACCCGCGACCGTGGTGATGACCCGCGGGGCTTCCGTGGTCTGCTCCGCCGGGCCGGCCGCCGGTGCCGGTTGGCCGGCGCGGTCCCGCACCCAGGCGATGACGTGGGTCAGCGTCGGGAAGTCCCGCAGCCGCAGGTTGTCGTCACGGGCGACACCGAAGCGCTCCCGCACCGCCGCGAACACCTCCGCCTGCTTGACCGTGTCCACCCCCAGATCCGCCTCCAGATCCAGATCCACATCCAGCAGATCCGGCGGATAACCCGTCAGCCCGGAGACGATGCCCACCACCGCGTCGGCAATCTCATCGCCGGCCGGCGGGGTGACCGCCTCGGTGGCCACGGGCTCGGCGGCAGGCGTGCCGGTCTGCTCGCGGATCCAGCCGATGACGTGGGTCAGCGTCGGGAAGTCCCGCAACCGCAGGTTGTCGTCACGGGCGACACCGAAGCGCTCCCGCACCGCCGCGAACACCTCCGCCTGCTTCACCGTGTCGACACCCAGATCCGCTTCCAGGTCGAGGTCGACGTCCAGCAGGTCCGGCGGATAACCGGTCAGGCCCGAGACGATGCCCACCACCGCTTCGGTGATCTCATCGTCGGCCGGCGGTGCCACCGTCTCGGTGACGACGGCCTCCGCAACCGGGGCGACGGCCTCCGCAACCGGGGTGCCCGTCTGCTCGCGGATCCAGCCGATGACGTGGGTCAGCGTCGGGAAGTCCCGCAACCGCAGGTTGTCGTCACGAGCCACGCCGAAGCGCTCCCGCACCGCCGCGAACACCTCCGCCTGCTTGACCGTGTCCACCCCCAGATCCGCCTCCAGATCCAGATCCACATCCAGCAGATCCGGCGGATAACCCGTCAGCCCGGAGACGATCCCCACCACCGCATCGGTGATCTCGTCACCGGCCGGCGGTGCCGGGGTGGCGGCGATCGGCGCGACCGGCGCTGGGCTGACGGGCGTTTCGATGACCACGGGCGGTGCGGCCGGTGCGGGCGGGGCCTCCGGCAGCGCGCCGTTGTCGGCGAGCCGCAGCCGGCGCTGCACGACCTCCAGCCGGGCGTCCGGGCCGCCCGCCTCGGTCAGCCAGCGGTGCCAGGCCGCCTGGTCGACGATGCGGTACGCGTACCCCAGCTCGTCCGGCGCGCGGTGCCGGTTGTCCGCGAGCGGCGTCCAGCGCAGCAGCGACATCGCGATCTGCGAGCCGAAGCCGGCCGCCAGCCGCAGCGCGTACCGCACCGGGTAGGCGCCGCCGGCGGACAGGTTGAGCTGCCCCAGCTCGGGATCCGGTTCCTTGAAGTTGGGCACCGGCGGGACCAGCCCGGTCTCCAGGGCCTTGATCGCCACCACGTCCTCGATGCCGGCGCCCATCGCGTGCCCGGTGAAGCCCTTGGTGTTGGTGATGACCACGGCGTCGGCGTCGGCGCCGAACACCCGGCGCAGCGCGTTGATCTCGGCGGACGCGCTGCCGCCGCGGGCCGGGGTGTAGGTCTCGTGGGAGACGAAGACGGTCGCCGGCGCGATCGCGTGCCGGCGCACGCCGCGCGCCTCCGCCTGCGTGAACAGCTGCTCCATCACCTGGCCGATGTGCTCGACGTCCAGCCGGGTGCCGTGGAAGGCGCTGTTCGCGGTGACCGCGCCGAGCACCTCACAGATCGGCTGCAGGCCCCGCTCGCGCGCGGCGTCGGCGGCCTCGACGACAAACGCCGCGGCGCCCATCCCGACGATCATGCCGTGCCGGCGCCGGTCGAACGGCGTCGCGGCCTCCTCGACGATGTCGTCGGTGGCGGCCGCCCCGGAGGCCAGGAACCCGGACGCCAGCCAGGGCAGCAGCACGTCGGAGGTGGCGTCGTCGGCGGACACCACCACGACCCGCCGGCACCGGCCCGCCCGGATCCAGTCCTCGGCCAGGGTGGTCGCCTGCGTGGTGCTCGCGCAGGCGGCGTTGATCTGGGTGTTGGGCCCGCGGGCGCCGATGAGCTCGGCGAACTGCGAGTGCCCCATCGACAGGCACCGGAACAGGAAGCGCCGGTCGAAGACGTACGGGTCGGCGGCCAGCGCGTGGCGCAGCTCGCCGATGCGCCGGTCCACCTCGGCGGTGGCCGGTCCGTCGGCGCCCAGCCGGGCCCGGACCGCCTCGAGCGCGAGCAGCTGCTCGCGGCGGCCCCGGTCGGTGAGGTACCGCTCGATGTCCCGGGCGAAGTTGTCGTAGCCGGGGAACGCCGAGGCGAAGATCACCCCGGTGTCGTCGCGCATCGCCGTGGGCAGGCCCCACCGGTCGGGCAGCCGGGTGCCGAGCGTGGTGGTCTTGTACTGCATGACCAGCGGGATGCCGGCGTCGCGCAACGCGTCCAGGCCGGCGCCGATGGCCAGCCGGGTGGCGACGTCCAGAGCCGCGTCGCGGTCGGCGTCGACCCCGAACTGGTTGACGACGTCCAGCGGCGCGGCCCGGCCGGCCAGCTTGATGACGTCGGCCTCGTTGGTGATGGTCTCGAAGGTGGCGTCGCCGGCCTCCCGCTTGACCAGCCGGGTGATCCGCCGGTCGACCATCGCGCGCCGCAGCCGGTGCGGGACGGTGTCGATGAACTGCTGGCCGGCCAGGATCCGGCCCACGTTGTCGTCGTCGAAGACCTGGTCCACGCCGGGCAGGCCGAGCGCGGCACCGGTGATCACCACCGGCTCGGGGGCCGCGGTCGGCGGCCCGCCCGGGGCGGTGCCCGCGTAGACGTGCATGCCGCGCTCGAGGACGTCGGCGAACAGGTGGCCCAGTTCGGCGTACCGGTCGGTGGTCATGGGGGTCCTCCCCGCCGTGGTCGCAACGGTGTCGGCGGTCTGCGGCGCGGCCGGCCGGGCGGCGGCCACCGGTGCTGCGACGGCCGGGCCGGGGAAGCCCAGACCGGCGGCGTACAGCCCGCAGAGCGCCTGGTTGAACGAGGCCACGTCGCCGGCCTTCGGGTGGTTGGTGAACAGCGCCAGCACGTCGTCACCGAGCACGTCCTCGACGAAGCCGTGCAGCGCCTTCTTGGGGCCGACCTCGACGAAGATCCGGGCGCCGGCGGCGTACAGCGTGCGCAGTCCCTTGACGAACTGCACGGGCGCCGCGACCTGCCGGCCGAGCAGGTCGAGCATGGTCTCGACGCCGGCGTCGGCCGGGTAGAACTCGCCGGTCACGTTCGAGACGATCGGCAGCACCGGCGGGCGCACGTCGAGCCGGCGCAGGGCCACCTTGAGCGGCTCGCTGGCCGGCGCCACGATCGAGGTGTGGAAGGCGTGGCTGACCGGGATCGGGGTGGCGGTCAGGCCGGCCTGCTCGAACGCCGTGATCGCCCGCCGCACCGCCTCGGTGGCGCCGCCGACGACCGCCTGCTTGCCGCTGTTGATGTTCGCGACGACGACGTATCCCTCGGTCGCCGCGACGATCCGCTCGATCTCCGCGAGCGGGCCGAAGACCGCCGCCATCGCCCCGTTGTCCGCCATGGTGAGGCTGGCCATCTCCCGGCCGCGGGCGCTGACCGCCTCCAGCGCGGCGTCGAACGACAGCGCGCCGGCGGCGACCAGGGCGCCGTACTCGCCCAGGCTGTGCCCCATCACCATGTCGGGGCGCAGGCCGTAGGACTCCAGCAGCCGGGTCAGCGCCAGGTCCGTGGCCAGCACCGCCGGCTGGGTGATCTCGGTCTGCATCAGCTGCTGCTCCAGGCGCCGGCGGGTGGCCTCGTCCGTGCCCTCGTCGAAGATGTACGCCGTCAGCGGCCGCCCCAGCAACGGCGTCATCACCCGGTCCGCCTCCGCGAAGGCGCCGGCCACCAGCGGTTCCCGGGCGCGCAGGTCGTGCAGCATGTTCACGTACTGCGAGCCCTGTCCGGTGTAGAGGAACGCCACCCGTCCCGGGGCGCCACGCCCCACGTGCACGCCCTGGGCCCGCAGCATCCGCCAGCGCGCCGGGTCGCCGGCGCGCAGCGCCTCGACCGCCTTGCCGGCCTTGGCCGCGAGGTCGGCGGCGTCGGCGTAGTCGATGGCGACCCGCACGGCCGCGCCGGCGAGCGCGGGATCGGGCGCCGCCGGCGCGGGAGCCCGGCCGGCCGCCGCGTCGGCGGCCAGCCGGGTCAGCTGCCCGGCGACGTCGGCGTCGTCGCGGCCGCCGACCACCGCCGCACCGCGCAGCGGGGGCCGGGCCGGGCCGGCAGCGGCAGGTGCGGCCGTTGGCCGGGCGAGGTCCACCCCGGCGTAGGAGCGGGCGGTCCGCTCCGGATCGCGGTGCCGGCCGGGGACGTACTCCTCGACGACCGCGTGGAAGTTGGTGCCGCCGAAGCCGAAGGCGCTGACCCCCGCGCACCGCACCCCGTGCGCGGGCGCCGGCCACTCGCGCAGCTCGGTGTTGACCCGGAACGGGATCGTGTCCCAGTCCACGTTCGGGTTGGGCTCGTCGAAGTGCAGGCTCGGGGCGAGCACCTTGTCGTGCAGGGCCAGCACCGTCTTGAAGAGCCCGGCCGCGCCCGCCGCGGCCTTGAGGTGGCCGATGTTGGACTTGACCGAGCCGAGCGCGATCGACCCGGTCGCCGCGCCGGCCTTGGCGAACACCTCGCTGAGGCTGCCGAGCTCGGTGGCGTCGCCGACCCGCGTCGAGGTGCCGTGCGCCTCCACGCAGGTGGCCAGCGCCGGGTCCAGCCCGGCGGTCTGCCAGGCGCGCTCCACCGCGAGCCGCTGCCCCACCGGGTTCGGGGCGGTGATGCCCTTGCCGCGGCCGTCGCTGGAGCCGCCCAGGCCGAGCAGCACCGCGTAGATGTGGTCGCCGTCGCGCTCCGCGTCGGCGAGACGCTTGAGGACGAACAGCGCCGCGCCCTCGCCCATCACGAACCCGTCGGCGCCGGCGTCGAACGGCCGGGTGCCGGTGGCCGACAGCGCACCGATCTTGCAGAACTTCACGAAGGCGGCCGCGTTCATGTTGCGGTCGACCCCGCCGGTGACCGCGGCGTCGAAGTCACCGGCCTGCAGCCCGCGGACCGCCGCGGACATCGCGGCCAGCCCGGAGGCGCACGCCGCGTCGGTGGTGAAGTTGGGGCCGCGGAAGTTGAACAGGTTGGCGACCCGGCCCGCGATCACGTTCGCCAGCTCGCCGGGCATGGTGTCCTCGGTGATCTCCGGCAGCCCGGCCAGGAACGACTCCCGGGCCTCGGCCAGCACCGCGGCCCGCACCGTGTCCGGCAGCGCCGCGAACGACGGCGCGGCACGCAGCCGGTGCGCCACCTCGGCGAACTCCACCCGCAGCACGGTGCGGTACTGCTTGTCACCGCCGATGGCGTTGCCGATGATGACCGCCACCCGCTCCGGGTCCACCGTCCAGTCCGGCCAGCCGGCGTCGAGCAGGGCCGCCCGGGCCGCGGTCACCGACCACTTCTGGCCCTCCTCCATCTGCGCGGAGACCGTCGGCGGCACGGGCAGCCGCCAGGCGAGCGGATCCCAGCCGAAGTCGCGGACCCAGCCGCCGATCCGGGAGTACGTCTTGTCGGGCGCGTGCGGGTCCGGGTCGTAGTAGAGCTCGGGATCCCAGCGCTCCGGCGGCACGTCGCTGATCGAGTAGCGGCCGTTCTTGATGTTCGTCCAGAACGCGGCGGCGTCCGGGGCGTCGGGCATGATGGCGCCGACCCCGACGACGGCGACGGGAGCGAGCGCGACGGTAGCGGCGGTCATGATGACGCGGCCTCCTGTGATGTCCGGTCGTACAGTGCGTCGGCGATGGCGTCCAGGTCGGCGAGCAGGCCCGCCTGTGCGGTGCGCACCCGGTCCAGCGGGAGCCCGGCGGTCAGGTCCGGGCCGGTGCCCGCCCCGACGATCCAGCGCAGGCCCTCCTCGGCGACCTTGAGCGCGGCGTCGCGGGCGAAGACGCGGCTGATCGCCGCCAGCGTGGCCGGCGGGAACCGCCGGTCCGCCTTCTCCGGCAGCGTGCCCGCGGCGGCCGCGGCGGCCCGGCGGGCGAGCGCGCCGGCGGTCTCGGCATAGGCGATCAGCTCGCCGAGGCGCAGCAGGACGTGCTGGTTGCGGGTGAGCCGGCCGGCCCGGCAGGCGTCCAGCACCGCGGCGAGGCAGTCCAGCGCCAGGGCCGCGGTCGGGCCGCCGGTCGTCGCGGGCAGTCCGGCGAGCTCTTGCGCCCTGTCGCGGTGGTAGCGCCCGGCGGACTTGAGGTGCTGCTGCCATCGGTCCCGGGCGATCGTCATCTCGAGGATCTCCGAGGTGCCCTCGTAGATGGTGGTGATCCGGACGTCCCGCTTGATCTTCTCGACCAGGTACGGCCGGGTGTAGCCGTACCCGCCGTGTGCCTGGATCGCCGCCTCGGCCGCGGCGTTGCCCGCCTCGGTGGCCAGGTACTTGGCGATGGCGCCCGCGGTGTTCAGCGCACCGTCGGCGCCCTCGCCGGCGTCGAGCCGCCCGCAGGTCTCCTCCAGGAAGGCGCGGGCGGCTTCGAGCCGGACCACGTGCGGCACGATGAGCTTGTGGGTGTAACCCTGCTTCTCGGCCAGCGGCGCGCCGCCCTGGATCCGGTTGACGGAGTATCCGATGGCCCGGTCGAGGGCCGCCCAGCCGCCGCCCAGCCCGAACGCCGCGACCATCACCCGGGTGTAGCCGAAGACCAGCTGCGCCTGGCCCAGCCCGCGGCCCTCGACCCGCCCGACCAGGTTCTCCACCGGCACCAGCACGTCGTCGAGGAACAGCGCCGCGGTGTTGGACAGCCGGATCCCGTGCTTGTCCTCGGGCGGGGCGGCGGAGAAGCCCGGGGTGCCACGCGCGACGACGAACCAGGAGGGCCCGCCCGGTGCGAGCGCCAGGATCGTGCTGAAGTCCGCGATGGAGCCGTTGCTGATCCACTGCTTGCGCCCGGTGATCCGGTACCCGGTGATCCGCCCGTCGGTCTCGACCGGCGTGGCGGTGGTGGTCAGCGCGCCCAGGTCGCTGCCGGCCTCCGGCTCGGTGGCGCCGTAGGCGAACAGCACGCCCTGCTCGGCGATCCGGCCGAGCCACTCCTTGCGCTGCTCCGGGGTCGCGCCGACGAGGATCGGATCGCTGCCCAGGAAGGTGGCGAAGACCCCGGTGGCCACGCCGATGTCGGCCCGCGCCATCCGCTCGCAGATCCGGTACGCGTCGAAGGCGCCGCCGCCCAGGCCGCCGTACTCCTCGGGCACGAAGACCAGGTGGACGCCGAGGTCGTCGCCGCACATGGCGCGGATGGTCTGCTCGGGGCAGGTGTCGTCGCGGTCCAGCTCCAGCAGGCGGCTCTCCGGCAGTTCCTGGGCCAGGAAGTCGTCCAGCGAGGACAGCATCATGTCGAGGGTGTCCCGGTCGAGGCCGGTGGTCGTGGTCATGGCAAAGCCCTTCGGGGGTCGTCGGCGGGTTGGCGGACGGAGCGCAACAGGACCTCCGCCACGTCGGTCACGGTGACGTGGTCGCCGGCCCGGTCCTGTTGCCGGCGCAGCGCCACCCCGTCGGCGAGCATGTCGACGCAGTAGGGGCAGGCCGCCGCGACGACGTCCGGTCCGGTCGCGAGCATCTCGTCGGTGCGGTTCTCGTTGATCCGGGTGCCGAGTGTCTCGTCCATCCACATCCGCGCGCCGCCGGCGCCGCAGCAGAAGGACCACTCCCGGTTGCGCTGTGGTTCCGCGAGCCGGACGCCGGGCAGGCTGCCGAGAATCTCCCGGGGCGGCGTGAAGACCCGGTTGTGCCGGCCGAGGTAACACGGGTCGTGGTAGGTGATGGTGGCGTCGACCGGCGTGACCGGGACGAGCCGGCCGTCGGCGACCAGCCGGGCCAGCAGCTGCGTGTGGTGCAGCACCTCGTAGCTCCCGCCCAGCTGGGGATACTCGTTGGCCAGGGTGTTGAAGCAGTGCGCGCAGGTCGCCACGATCCGGCGGACGCCCGCGCCGTTGAGCGTCTCGACGTTCTGGGCGGCGAGCTGCTGGAACAGCACCTCGTGGCCGATCCGCCGGGCCGGGTCGCCGGTGCAGGTCTCGCCGCTGCCGAGCACGGCGAACTCCACGCCGGCGGTGTGCAGCAGTTCGGCCACCGCCCGGCTGGTGCCCTGCGCGCGGTCGTCGAAGGCGCCGGCGCAGCCGACCCAGAACAGATACTCGACGTCGTCGGGAATACGGCCGCCGTCCAGCGTGCGCACTCCGAAATCCAGCCCCTCGGTCCATTCGGTACGCGCGCCGGCCCCCCTGCCCCACGGATCGCCGGCGTGTTCGAGGTTGCGCAGCAGCACCCCGGCCTCGGGCGGGAAGCTGGACTCCATCAGCACCTGGTAGCGGCGCATGTCGACGATGTGGTCGACGTGCTCGATGTCGACCGGGCACTGCTCCACGCAGGCGCCGCAGGTG
The DNA here is from genome assembly GCF_044465625.1 of Actinoplanes sp. NPDC049599. Classification (NCBI taxonomy): domain Bacteria; kingdom Bacillati; phylum Actinomycetota; class Actinomycetes; order Micromonosporales; family Micromonosporaceae; genus Actinoplanes; species Actinoplanes sp. NPDC049599. The sequence continues at coordinate 6,189 of NZ_JBITLX010000006.1, read as the reverse complement.
GTGCACGACCAGAGCACGTCCGGGTGGACGACGCCGTCGGTGCCGACCAGCGGGGTCTGCGCGGCCGCCGCCGCCAGCGCGTCCACCTGGGACTTGTCGGCGGCCAGCAGGTACGGCGCCGCGGCCAGCGCGTGGTCCCGCAGCCCCATGATCAGCGTCTTGGGCGACAGCGGCTTGCCGGTGTTCCAGGCCGGGCACTGCGACTGGCACCGCCCGCACTCGGTGCAGGTGGCGAAGTCGAGCATGCCCTTCCAGGTGAAGTCGGTGATCGCGGCGCGGCCGATGGTGTCGTCCTCGCCGGGGTCCTCGAAGTCGACCGGCTTTCCGGCGGAGTACACCGGCAGCAGCGCGCCCAGCGCCCGCGGCCGGCGGCCGAACGCCACGTTGCCGGCGGCGGTGAAGATGTGCAGGTGCTTGGAGTGCACCACCAGCACCAGGAACAGCAGGACGATGCCGAGCGCGACGAGCAGCCCGGCGGTCTCGATCACGTCGTTGGCGCCCGCGCCGAGCGGCCGGATCAACCGGGCCACCGCCTCGGAGGCGAAGGCGCCGCGGGGGAACGGGAAGTTGCCGGTGTTGATCTGCGCGCCCCGGTAGAGCAGCAGGCTCCACACCACGTTGAAGATCATGAACAGGACCAGCCACGCGGCGTCCAGGTGCGAGCCGAAGAAGCGCGAGCGACGGCCCTCGCGGGCCGGCGAGTGCCGGATCCGGATCGCCGCGAAGATCAGCACCGAGACCAGCGTCGCGACGACGAACAGGTCCTCCAGGAAGCCGAGCCAGGGCTGGGTGCCGATCAGCGGCAGGTGGAAGTCGCGCTGGAACAGCGCGCCGTACCCCTCGACGATCGTCAGCCCGAGCACCAGGAAGCCCCAGAACGCGAGCACGTGCGCCAGCCCGGGCACCGTCCAGGTCAGCAGCTTGCGCTGGCCGAGCACCTCGGTGACTTCGGCGCGCAGCCGGCCGGCCGCGCCACGCGTACGGCCGGGCTCGACCGGTTGCGCGGCCCGGCCGAGCCGGTAGAGCAGGGCCAGCCGGCGGCCGGACACGGCGAACGCCAGCACGGTCATCAGCAGCCCGAGGACGAGGCGAAGAACCATCACACTCAGCCTCTGCGCTGGGAGATCTCGTCGATCAGGGCCGGCAGGACCGTGTGCAGGTCGCCCACCACCCCGAAGTCGGCGATCTGGAAGATCGGCGCCTTCGGGTCCTTGTTGATCGCCACGATGGTCCGGGACCCCTGCATGCCGGCCCGGTGCTGGATCGCCCCGGAGATGCCGCCGGCCAGGTAGAGCTGCGGGGCGACGGTCTTGCCGGTCTGCCCGATCTGCAGCTCGTGCGGGCACCAGGTGAGGTCGGTCGCGGCCCGGGACGCGCCGACGGCGCCGCCCAGCGTGTCCGCCAGCCGCTCGATCAGCGCGAAGCCCTCGGCGGAACCCACGCCGCGGCCGCCGGCGACGACGACGGTCGCCTCGGTCAGGTCGGGCCGTCCGGTGGCGGCCTTCGCCCGGCTCGCCACCACCCGCGGGCTCGCGTCCGGCACCGGCTCGGCGAGCGCGATGCGTTCCACGGCCGGGCTGACCGGCGCGGGCGCCGGCTCCGGCGTGACGGCGTTCGGCCGTACGGTGATGACGGGCGTGCCGCGGCGCACCCGCCCCTCCACGAGCCACGTGCCCGCGAACACCGACTGGGTGGCCACCGGGCCGTCGGGCCCCGCGGTCACCTGCACCGCGTCGGTGATGATGCCGGCGTCGAGCTTGACCGCGACGCGGGCCGCGACCTCCGTACCGCTCGGGCCGGAGCTGATCAGCACCGCGACCGGCGCGGTCCGGGTGGCCAGGTCGGCCAGCGCCAGGGCCTCGACCGCCGGCCGGTACGCCGGCGGCTCGGGCGGCGCTATCGCGTACACGGTCGTGGCGCCGTGCCGGCCGAGCGTGTCGATCAGCGCGTCGCCCGGCTCGCCGTGCACGACGGCCGCGGGCTCGCCGAGCCTGCGCGCCAGCGTCAGCAGTTCCAGGCTCGGCTTTCGGATGACCCCGTCGTCGTGATGGACGAGGACCAGAACTGTGCTCACCGCAGCCTCCCAGGGCTCGTGGTCTACAGCAGCTTGTTGGCGGCGAGGAAGTCGGCCAGCCGCGCGGCGGCGTCGCCCTCGTCGGTGATGACCGTGCCCGCCTCGCGGGGTGGCCGGGGCCGGACCGCCAGCACCTCGGTGGCCGCGCCACCGGTGCCGACCAGCGCGGCCGGGATCTCCAGGTCGGCCAGCGACCAGGTGGTCACCGGCTTCTTCTTGGCGGCCACGATGCCCTTGAAGGAGGGGTACCGGGCCTCGCCGGAACGGTCGGTGACCGACACCAGCGCGGGCAGCGGCGCGACCACCTCCTCGGTGGCGTCGTCGGTGTCGCGCTCGACGATGACGGTGCCGTCCTCGACCCGCAGCGTGGCGGCGTTCACCACCGCCGGCAGCCCCAGCCGGTCGGCCACCATGACCGGCAGCACCGCCATCTCGGCGTCGGTGGAGGCCATGCCGCAGATGACCAGGTCGGCCGCCATCCGCCGGAGCGCGGCGGCGAGGACCAGCGAGGTGCTGACGGCGTCCGAACCGTGCAGCGCGTCGTCGAGCACGTGCACCGCCCGGTCGCCGCCCATGGCGAGCGCCTTGCGCACCGCGTCGGCGGCCCGGGCCGGGCCCATGGTCAGATAGCCGATCTCGGTGGCCGCGCCCGCCTCGGCGAGCCGGATCGCCTGTTCGACGGCGTACTCGTCCAGTTCGGAGAGCCGGCCCTCGACGCCGTCGCGGTCGAGCGCCCGATCCTCGGCGAAGCGCCAGGTGGCGGTCGCCTCCGGCACGTACTTGATCAAGACTGCGATCTTCATGAAGAACCGCCCTGAGGTCGTGGTGTCCTGACTACGCAGCGTAGAGACCAGCGTCGATCAACTTCAGCCCCTACGGGCCCTCATGACAGAGGCTTTGGCCCTCTTGACTTCCGGGCCCGGCCCCGGCGGCCGGCAACCGGGGGCCGAACGGCACTGTCGAAGGCCGGCGCGGCGGCGGGAGGCTCGGTCGGACCTGGCAATGCCACGCGCACACATCTGGCCCGGCGATGGGGAGAGATGATGATGACCTCGGCTCTCGGTCCACGAATCATCCAGGGCGGCATGGGCGTCGCGATCTCCGGCTGGCGGCTCGCCCGCGCGGTGTCGCTCACCGGCCAGCTCGGGGTGGTGTCCGGCACGGCGCTGGAGGTGGTCTGCGCCCGCCGGCTGCAGGAGGGCGACCTGGGCGGCGACGTGCGCCGGGCGCTGGCCCACTTCCCGGTGCCGGGTGTCGCCGAACGGATCCTGCGCACCTACTACGTGGCCGGCGGCAAGCCGGCCGCGGCGCCGTACCGGCCCGTGCTGCGGTTCAGCCTGCAGCCGTCCCGGGCGCTCGCCGAGCTCACCATCGCCGCCAACTTCGTCGAGGTGTTCCTCGCCAAGGAGGGTCACGACGGCCCGATCGGCATCAACTACCTGCGGAAGATCGAGCTGCCGATCCCGTTCGCCTGCTACGGCGCGATGCTCGCCGGCGTCGACCACGTGCTGATGGGCGCCGGGAACCCGGCCGACCTGCCCGCGCTGCTGGACGCGCTGGCCCGCCACGAGCCGGTCGAGCTGCCGATCCGGGTCCAGGGTGCCACCTCTGCGGACGGCGAGCACGCCATCCGGTTCGAACCCCGCGCGTACGGCACACCCGGTCCGCGACCGCTGCGCCGGCCGCACTTCCACGCGATCGTGGCCTCCGTCGACCTGGCCGAGGCGCTCGCCGCGAACCCCGTCACCCGGCCCGACGGCTTCATCGTGGAGGGCTTCGAGGCGGGCGGCCACAACGCGCCGCCGCGTGGCCCGCGCCGCCTGGACGCGTCCGGCGCGCTCATCTACGACGAACGCGACGTGGTCGACCCCCGGCTGATGGCCGGGGTGGGCCTGCCGTACTGGATGGCCGGCTCGTACGGCACCCCGGACGGGCTGGCCCGGGCGGTGGCCGCGGGCGCGGTCGGCGTGCAGGTGGGCACCGCGTTCGCGTACTGCCAGGAGTCCGGGATGGCGCCGGAGTGGAAGCGCCGGGTCCTGGACCTGGCGGCCCGCGGCGACGTGCCGGTGCTGACCGACGGGCGGGCGTCGCCGACCGGGTTCCCGTTCAAGGTGGTGCGGCTGCCCGGCTCGCTGGCCGACGAGGAGGTCTACGCCGCCCGGGACCGGCTGTGCGACCTGGGCGTGCTGCGGACCCCGTACCGCAAGCCCGACGGCACGGTCGGCTACCGCTGCCCGGCGGAACCCGTGGCCATGTACCAGGGCCACGGCGGGGGCCGGGAGGCCAACACGGTCGGCCGGCGGTGCCTGTGCAACGGGCTGATGGCGGCCGCCGGTTTCGCCCAGCGGCGGGCCCACGGCTACACCGAGCCGCCGGTGATCACCGCCGGCACGGACTTCACCGGCGTACGGGAGCTGCTGCGGCGGCTGCCCGCCGGCCGGCAGTCCTACACCGCCGCCGACGTGGTGGCCTACCTGCTCGGCCCGGCGAGGGAACCGGCCTGACCCGGCCGGCCGCCGTCGCGGGCCTGGGCCAGCAGGGTCGAGAAGACCTCGGCGTACCGGAGCAGGTGCAGGTCGCCGACGAAGTTGTCGCGGACGTAGGCGTGCGCCGCGGACCCCATCCGCGTGCGTTCGCCGTGGTCGGCCAGCAGGTCGCGGATCGCGGCGCCCAGCGCCGGCAGGTCCGTCGGGTCGGCCAGCAGGACGCCCGTGCCGGGGGCGATCTGGTCGTTGATGCCGCCGATGGCCGACCCGATCACCGGGCGGCCCTTCCACATCGCCTCCGCGACCGTCAGCCCGAAACCCTCGGCGAGGCTCTTCTGGACCACGATGCCGGCGTGCCGCTGCAGCGCGTTCACCATCGCGGCGTTCTCGTCGGTGTCGTCGAGCGGCAGCGTCACCAGCAGCGTCCGCGAGCGCACCGCCGCCGGCAGCGACCGCCAGTGAGCCAGGCAGTCGCGGTAGACCGCGGCTCCCTCGGGGTCGTCCGCCACGCCCGCCACGGACGGCCCCACCAACGCCAGGTATCCGGTGCGGTCGGGCGCGACATGGCGGGCGAACCCGTGCAGCACGCCGCCCATGTCCTTGAGCCGGTCCCACCGGGACACCTGGATGACCAGGTCGTCGCCGGCGCCCGGCAGGGAGTCCGCCACCACGGCGGCGGTCCGGGCCACCTCGCCGACACTGCCGTCCGGCCGGAGGAACCGCCCGGGGGCCGCGGCGGCGCCGTCGAGCACGCCGATCGTGGCGAGGATCGCCCGGACGGTGCCCGGGTCCAGGTCCTGGTTCTTGGCCGAGAACGGATCGATCGACGGCGGGATGATCCACAGGTTGTCGCCGGTCAGCCACCGCGGCACGTACCCCCGCCGGGAGAAGACCCACCCGTGCGCCGCGATCACATAGGGGCGCAGGAACTCCCACGCCGCCTCGGTGGTCTCGTTCTGGTCGTCCACCCCGATGTGCGAACGCCACACCACCACCGCGCCCGCCTCGACGAGCGGCGCCGCCAGCCCGGCGGTCTGCGGATCGTGCAGCAGCACGACGTCCCCGGGGTGCACCAGCTCCAGCAGGGCCTCCGCGTTGGCGGCCAGGATCCGGCGGTAATGGTCGCTCTCCGCCGGACCCAGCGCGCTGCCGTCGGATTGGCCGTGCACGGCGTTGTGCAGGCGCTTGGTGATGTGGAAGAAATCCGCGTCCCCGTGGATCACCAGCCATCGGATCGCTACGTCGAGATCCTCCACGTAGCCGACGAGCGCCTGCAGGATTTCGGCGACCCCGCCTCCGACGGCTGTGGAGTTCACGTTCCAGACGGTCCGGCCGGTGAAGCCGGCCCGGAACTCCGCTGCTGTGGACCGTAATCTGGCATACCGTTCCGCTCCGATGACGGTGGCGAGGCGTTCCACCGGCCGGCGGTGGGACGGCACCGCGTGTAACAGACCCATGCCTCCCTGTCTACCGAACATCGACGTCGCCGGGCACCCCCGAACGGGTCCTCGCGCACATTGGAGCGGGCTTTGTGGTTTCGGGGTTTGGTGGTTGCGCTGGGACGGCGGGGGCCGGGGGGGGGCCCCCCCCGGGGGGGGGGGGGGGGGGTGGGGGGGGGGGGGCCCCCCC